>QCIG01000014.1 GCA_003216815.1 Prochlorococcus sp. AG-402-K14
TCTTCTAGATAGGTTTATTTATGGGAAGTAGTTTCGGAAAACTTTTTGTTATCAGCACCTTCGGCGAATCTCATGGTGGAGGCGTTGGTGTAGTTATTGATGGGTGTCCACCCAGGTTGGAGCTTGATATTAATGAAATACAGAATGATCTGAATCGAAGAAGGCCAGGACAAAGTAAAATCACTACTCCAAGGAACGAAAGTGATGAAATTGAAATCCTTAGTGGGCTTTTAGGTAATAAAACATTAGGTACACCAATTGCCATGCTTGTGAGAAATAAAGATCATCGACCCATAGATTATGCTGAAATAAAAAAAACTTTTAGACCTTCCCACGCTGATGCTACTTATCAAAAAAAATATGGAATTCAGGCTTTAAGTGGAGGCGGGAGGGCGTCTGCAAGAGAGACCATAGGTAGAGTTGCTGCTGGCTCTGTAGCAAAACAACTTCTCACTCAAGCTTGTAATACTGAAATACTTGCTTGGGTAAAACGAATTCATGATATCGAGGCTGATATAAAGCCAAATGAAGTTACTTTTGATGAGGTTGAGAAAAATATTGTTCGATGTCCAGATCAATTAGCTGCAGATTCAATGATTCAAATAGTGGAGGCTTTTGGTAAAGAAGGAGACTCCTGCGGCGGGGTTATTGAATGCGTTGTTCGCAATCCGCCAGTAGGTCTTGGTATGCCTGTTTTTGATAAGTTGGAAGCTGATTTAGCAAAGGCATTAATGTCTTTGCCTGCTACAAAAGCTTTTGAGGTAGGCTCAGGGTTTGGAGGCACTTATTTAAAAGGCAGTGAACATAATGATCCTTTTTTGCCTTCGGATTCTGATCAATTAAAAACTGCTACTAATAACTCAGGGGGGATTCAAGGAGGTATTACTAATGGAGAAGATATTGTTCTCAGAGTTGGATTTAAACCAACAGCAACGATTAGGAAAAGTCAAAAGACAATAGATGAAGATGGAAATGCTATAACCCTCAAGGCAACAGGAAGGCATGATCCTTGTGTTTTGCCAAGAGCAGTTCCAATGGTAGAAGCAATGGTGGCTATTGTTTTGGCAGATCATTTACTCAGACAAAAAGGTCAATGTAGTGACTACTATTTAGATGAATAATTTTTTTGCAAGATGGTTTAATAAAAAAGCTTGTCTCAAAAATCTTTAAGCCATATCTCTAGATCTTGATCAGGCGTTTGATTTGATAATTCTCTTCCAATTGCTAATGCGTTATATCCATCAATAAGCAATGTTTTTATATCTCCACTTTTGATCCCACCAGCACCAATGAAGAAAATATCATTTTCTTGAAAGGCCTTTAACTTATTCAAGAAATCAATTCCTAATTTTGACGCAGGAAAGATTTTGATTATTCTATATCCTAGATTAATAGCTTCTTTGAAATCTTCAAAATTAGATATTCCTGGAATGACTAATTGATTATTTTCTATTGCTTTAACGTGAATTTCTTTGTTGAATAAAGGACTCATAGAATAATTTAGATCTAACATGAGGATTGAATCTAAAGATTCCCTAGAGGTGATTGATGCGGCGCCAATATTAATGTATTTAAAATTAGCTTTTATTTCAGAAATTAAACTTATCCACTCTGGATTTGGATCCCATCCGATTTCTATATGCTTAATTCCGAAATTAGCAAAATTTTTAATATTTAAAAATAATTTATTCTTTTTATAGGGTATATTAAAAAAATCATTTTCAAGCCTAATTACAACTATTAGAGGTTGTGCCTTGAGAGATTTTATGAAATTATTTTGCTTAACTTTCAAAAATTATAATTTTTCCTTAAACATATTCAGCTACCTTAACTTGATGGCGAATTAATAAATCTTGAAATTCCAGTGAATCAACTGTCTCGGTTTCCATAAGCATTGCTGTTAGCTCTTCGAGTACTTGTCGATTGTCATTTAGTGCTTTTTTAGCTCTTTTATATGCCATTTCAACAAGAATTGAAACTTCTGAATCAATAGTGGCAGCTGTATCTTCGGAAAAATCTCTTTCAGAAGCTATATCTCTACCCAGGAACATCCCTCCTTGTGCTCTTCCCAAAGCAACAGGACCTAACTTATCACTCATGCCAAACTTAGTAACCATTTGCCTAGCAACTGATGCTACTTGCTTTAGATCGTTTGATGCTCCCGTCGTTACTTCATCTTCTCCATAAATTATTTCTTCAGCAACTCTTCCTCCAAGAGCTACAGCCATTTGATTCTGCAGATAAGATCTTGAATAAAGACCTGATTCCATCCTTTCTTCGCTGGGAGTGAAAAAAGTTAAGCCACCTGCCTGGCCTCTTGGAATGATTGAGATCTTTTGTACGGGATCATAATCTGGCATTACAGCTCCAACTACAGCATGACCTGCTTCATGATAGGCAACTAGCTTTTTACGTTTTTCACTGATTACTCTGTCTTTCTTTTCAGGCCCAACCATAACTCTTTCAATTGCAGCTCCTATTTCATCATTACTAACCTCTGTTAATTCTTTTCTGGCCGCCAATATCGCTGCCTCATTCAAAAGATTTGCTAAATCTGCCCCTGTAAAACCTGGCGTTCTTCTTGCAACTTGATCAAGGTCTACGCCCTGAGAAAGAGTTTTATCTCGCGCATGAACTTTTAGTATTTGTAGTCTTCCTGAGTAATCAGGTCTATCAACAGTTACTTGTCTGTCAAACCTTCCAGGTCTCATAAGTGCTGAATCAAGAACATCAGGTCTGTTAGTTGCAGCAACAATAATTATTCCTGAATTTCCCTCAAATCCATCCATTTCAGTTAAAAGCTGATTAAGTGTTTGCTCTCTTTCATCATTGCCTCCTCCTAGACCAGCTCCTCTCTGACGGCCTACAGCATCTATTTCGTCAATAAAAACTATGCATGGAGCATTTTTTTTAGCTTGTTCGAAAAGATCTCTAACTCTACTTGCTCCAACTCCAACAAACATTTCAACGAACTCAGAACCAGATATGGAGAAGAAAGGAACAGATGCCTCTCCAGCAACTGCTTTCGCAAGCAAAGTTTTACCTGTTCCAGGAGGTCCAACTAATAAAACACCTTTAGGAATTTTTGCACCTACTGCAGTAAAGCGATCAGGGTTTTTTAGAAAATCGACTACTTCAGTAAGTTCAAGCTTGGCACCTTCAATGCCAGCAACGTCGCCGAAAGTAATCTTTGTTTCTGGTTCCATTTGAAGTCTTGCTTTACTCTTTCCAAAACTCATTGCTGGATTACCTCCACCTCCAGAGCCCGCTCTTCTAAATAGAAAAAATAAACCTCCTAATAAAAGTATCGGGAAAATTAGACTACTGGCAGCTTGTTGAAGAGGGTTTGCTTGATTAGTTGGCTGCACAGCAATATCAACTTCATTATCTGTTAATAGTTGAAGTAATTCTTGGTCAGGAGCCAAATTAACTAAAGCTCTGTTTCCATCACTTTCAACAATTTGAGCGGTACCTTTGTCAGGGGAAATAAGCACTCTGCTAACCTGCTTTTCTTGAACAGCTTCGATAAAATCGCTATATCTCAGTGTTCTAGATGCTTTTGTGGGACTTGGCTTATCGAAAAAAGCACTTCCAACAAAAATAACAACTACGACAATTAGTACATAAAGACCAATGTTTCTCCAGCGTTTGTTCAATGTCTTTCTCTATTTTTTATGAGTTTAATAGGATTAGGGCCAACTATGCGGCTCTAAGTACATCAACGACGCTTTTAAATGCAAACCATTCAGGAATTTCTTCTCCACTTCTTAGCATTTTCCTGAATTGTGTTCCGCTTAATTTCTTTATGTGAAGTGACTTTTCTTTAGCATAATCAGCTGTTACGTAGCCTTCTTCTTCTGTATATACAAGATTTAAAGATGGAACTGTTTGCATTCCTAATTCTTCGCAGCAATTGTTTGCAAAATCCTGAGCATCGTATGGACCATAAAAATCCTCACCGCTGAGAGATGACTTGCAGCCAGCCATGTCTCTTCCAATAATGAAATGAGTACATCCATAATTTCTTCTTATTATCATGTGTTGCAGAGCTTCTCTCGGACCTGCCATATGCATCGAGTAAGGAAGATAAGACCATCTGATTTTTGGATTATTAACTTCAGAAGCTAGTTTTTCATAGGTTTGAAATCTTACTGATCCAGGGATGTCATCTTCTTGTGTGGGGCCACAAGTTGGGTGAACTAGCACCACAGCATTTTTACTCACATTTTTAGCCTTTAAGGCTCTTGTGAAAAGTTCATAATGTGCTCTATGAATTGGATTCCTGCACTGGAAAGCAACTACATCTTCTCCAGAAGGAAGGCTTTTTCTTACTTGAGCAGGAGTTTGGCAACTGAAAATTCTTTTAGGTAACTCTAATCCTTTGATTGATCCTCCCAAATAATACTTTTTCCTTTCCATAGAAATCATTCTTACCGCAGGATGCTCTAGAGAAGTTGTTCCATAGCAAGATTTGGCCTCAATAATCTTGTCAGGTATCCATTTTTCTTGAACTTCTAAAATTGCTAGATCTTGATCTTTATAATTTAGTAGAACTGAATCTCCAATGTTTATATCCTCTCTATCTGTATCCATGACAATAGGAAGGCCAAAAAGTAAACCCGATGCGATGCGATTATTTTTGACAACTGAGTTATAACTTTCTTCACTCATAAATCCAGTTAAAGGAGAAAAAGCACCTATTTGTAGCAGTTCAATATCGCAAGCATTTCTATCTGTACAATTTAATGTTTTAAAAGAGCTTCGTTTCAAGCTCTCAGCTTCTTGATTTGATGCCATTAGGTTTATCAGTTCTCCCCCATAAGGTTTTATCAAACCTTCAGAATTTTTATTAGAACTTTCTTTGATACTCATTTTTCCTTGAGGTAACCCGGGAAATTCTCCCAGACAAAGGGCCCATATTTGTGAAATTGTTTTCTTTAGGTTCAACAAAAAAAAAGGGAGGTAATACCCCCCTTTTTTTTTGTTGAAAATGACTATTTGCTTTATTTAAGCTTTGCGACCATAAAAGATTCCTTTGATTTTGATATCAACAGGATCTTTTGAACCTAGATCGTTATCTGAAGGTTGGATAGCAACAAATTGGCCACCAAATTCATCAGTGTCTGCATCAACTGCATCGACAGTAAGAGTTATTTCCCCTTTACCGCCAAGATCATCTTTAACATTTTCTCTTGCAAGATCCTCGTCATCACCCCCAAGAGCGATGAGAGCCTGAGCATATTCAACCCCAGTTGATTTTGCGCGACTCTTTGGATCTAGAAAGTCTGCCGATCTATAACTTGGTGTAGTTGTTGAACCCGAGAATTCAGCTCCTGGTTCAATTGATTTTCCTTTTTTAGATTCAGCAACCATCTCTTTAACAGAGAAGGCAAAAGGAAATTCTTCTCCATTTGGAGCTAGAACGGTAATGAGAGAGAAGTCAATACCGCCTTTTTCAGTGAACTTACCTCCTGAAAGATCTCCATAAACCTCATCAAGACTTGTATTGAAGCGAGGACTGATGATTTTTGCAATCGCAAAATCAGATTTACTTCGCTTATTACTTTGAAGTTTTACTGAAACTTCTGTTGGCTGAAGGCATAAGCTTTTGAATTGACCATCAGCATTTATTGAACCCGAAGAACCAGCTGGTAAAACAGTGCAAGCGTCTGCTTGGCCAGTATTAACAACGTTGCCAAATCGAGCATTACCTTGTTCGCGGCCTTTTAAAGCTGCAGATGCGCTTGATGGGAGAGTCGTAAAGGTGAGACAAAAAGCCAGCATCAAAGCCAGCAGAGGACGAAATCGCATGAGAGGGCTAGATGACTGCGGTGGAAACCGCCCAATTAATTCAGTTGGGATATTACAGGTGTCAAATACTTCTTATCACAAGCACTTTGCAGCTCTATACAACCCGTAGCTTTTCCTTTGTTGGCTATCCGACTCCCGTTTCCTTTAAAACCCTTGTCTTGCAATGCTTGTGGCGGTAAGGCTCGAATTTTTGAGAAAAAAACGATAACAAAAATATTTAAAATTTAAGGTAGAAAATGTTGAATTTCATCTAAAAGTTGGTGAGATATTGCAAGTTTTGTTGATAAAGCTATGTTTTTAACCATTTTTTTTGGACCCAATAAAAAACCACTATTGAGGTTTTGATCAAACCCTTGTCCATCTCTATCAATTGGATTGGCCATAAGAAGGTCACAGCCTTTTAATATTCTTTTTGTCTCTCCCTTGTTCTTTATTTCATTATCACTTCCTGTTTCAGCCGCAAAACCTAGGAAAATTTGATTTCCTGATTTCTTTTTAGTTTGGTTTTTGATTAAGTCAGGCGTCATTTCAAGATCATCAAAAATTGAATTTAGAAAAAGCTCTTTAGGGATTTTTTGCTCACTTGGAATAGTTTTTTTAAAATCTGAAACAGCAGCAGCCATAACAATAATTTGAGCAGTCGGGAGCAAATTTTCAATTTTCTCACCCATTTCATTTGAGCTTCTCACTGGAAAAGTATTGAGTCCCTCAAGGAGTTCTTTTTGTACTTTTATTGGTCCATGCACTAAATCGACTTCTGCTCCTCTCAACTTTGCAGCTTGAGCTATCAAAACTCCCATTCGACCACTACTTCGATTTGTAAGCTGTCTTACTAAATCAAGGTTTTCAACAGTGGCTCCAGCTGATATAAGAAACCTTATGTTTTTTAAGTCTTTGGTGAGAAATCTATTTTGCGCACGAAAAATAAAGGCACTTTCAGAGGCTAATTCAATAATGTCTAGATTAATCATTTTTCCATCACCAATTCTGTCGCAAGCTAAAAGTCCCTCACTTGGTTCTAGGCTGATGACTTGGTCTAGAGTCTTTAAGTAATTCCAATTCTTTTGTACTGATGGATTTGACCACATTGCAGTATTCATTGCCGCAGCAATAACTATTTGTGATTGAGCTGCTAAGAGAATGCTTGATACAAGTCCGTCAGCATTTCCATTAGTGAATTTTGATAAAGATGTTGCGCTCATTGGTGCAACGAGAATTAGTTCTGCCCATTCCGCTAAAGCAATATGCAAAGGTTTTGTTTGATAGTCATGCCATTGATCTTTATCTTGATAACATTTATTTCTGCTTAAAGTGGATAAAGATAAGGGGCTAACTAATTTAGCTGCGCTTTGCGTTAAGACACACCTGACTTCTGCTCCAGCTTTAATTAGTCGGCTAATTAAGATTGGTGCTTTAACAGCTGCAATACTTCCTGTAACTGCAACTAATATTTTTTTTCCTGATAAAGAAGTAGGATGATTCATAATATATAGAGTTTATATCAAATAGGCCTTCAAAAAGATACTTTTCAAATTTTAAATTATGTAGATCTTTACTATTTCCAGAAAATTTGAGATTTTTATTTTCATGGGAAATATTCTCTTTGCTTTATATTTACTTTCATTTATTATTAAGTAAGGTGGTTGACTAAAACTAAAGTAATTATTTTATCTTTTTTCTTATGACTTTAAGGATGCAGAAAACAGTGTTATATAAATCATCTGAAAAGATTCTAGACAGGTTGGCAAGTTGGGCTGCTAATCCTTGGAGAAGGTATTCATTGTTAGTAATAATCTTTTTGATTGGTTTTTTGATAGGAAGCTCTCTTGGTATGATTAATGGTGTACTTGCATTAATGGATCCAGTTGGAGCATTAATTGCATTGATATTTTTGGAGTTACTTATTAAAGCAAGGTTTGTTTTTCTTAAGCAAAACAAACCAATAATATTAATTAGAGTATTTGATATTTTTAGGATTGGATTAGCTTATGGTTTATTCTCAGAAGGATTGAAACTGTTATAGATAAAAATTAATTATTTTTATTTAAACCTAGCAAATATAATAAAGCCATTCGTGTTGGGATTCCATTTTCTACTTGATTTCTTATAAGATTAATTGAATTATCTTCTACTAATTGACTGCTGATTTCGATTCCTCTATTTACTGGCCCTGGATGTAGAACAGGAACTTTTTTAGCACACCACTTCAAGCTTTGATGTGTAATTCCATATTGTTCATGATAAGTATCAAGGTCGCTAAGCATATTTTGCTTCATTCTTTCTTTCTGTAAGCGGAGTGTCATAACAGCATCAGCATTTTTTAATGCATCTTTTAGAGATCTTTCTATGCAAACTGAACCTCGGTTTTGAATTGGATCAATTTTTTGCCCTGGCGGAGGATTTAAAACAAAATCATTGAATTCATTAGGAAGTAGGCTAGGAGGGCCACAAAGTGTTACGTCAGCACCGCAGGCTGTGAGTGCCCAAAGATTCGATCTTGCAACTCTAGAATGAAGTATATCTCCAACTATTGTTATCTTTTTATTTGAAAGACTATTAGTAGATGGTTCGCTTGGATTAAAGAAACTAGCAAGGGTAAATAGATCTAATAGTCCTTGACTTGGATGACTGTGATATCCATCACCAGCATTCAGAATAGATGTATTAATGTTATTTATGTCTACGTAATTTGCTAAATCAGCGGGTACATTAGTTGATTCATGCCTGATTACTAAAATATCTGCCCCCATCGAGATATAAGTTAGAATAGTGTCTAAAGGTGTCTCTCCTTTACTTAAAGAACTGGTAGATACAGAAAAATTTTGAACATCAGCAGATAGTCTTTTAGCTGCAATTTCAAAGCTAGAACGAGTTCTGGTACTTGGCTCAAAAAATAAGTTAGTAATTAGTCTTCCTTGAAGTGCGGGAAGCTTTCTAGAACTTGATTTATGGACATCTTTAAATCTTGTTGTTAGTTCTAAAACTGTTTTATAGTCATCTATTGAAAATGTGGAAAGATCAAGAATGTGATTATGGTTCCAATTATTCATAATCCCTCAAATGAGGATGGGCGCCAACATTTTTTTGTTGAAGGAGTTTTATCTCCTTTAACCCTTTTACTAATACTTCTACTACTTTCTAGATACCAACGCCAAGGTATATCTTTAGCTTGAGATATGCCAATTCTAGTTGTTTGTATTATTGTCCCCATCTTCTTCAAATGCTCACCGTCAGTTAACCAGAAACCATTTTCAGGTGATAAAAATAAATTGTTATGATTTCTATTTAAATCAAATCTTTTAGCCAATAATCCAGGGCCAGAGGCTACGCGTTCATCTTCGTCTTTTATTGCGATAGATCTAAGAAGAACACCATTGGCCCAATTTTTTTTCCCTGTGACAATATTTACGCAATGATAAATACCGTATGAAAGGTATATATACAAATTACCAGGCTCGCCAAATAGTGTTTCGTTTCTTTGCGTTTTCCCTGAAAAGCCATGGCATGAGGCCTCCTCTTGTGAGTAGGCCTCTGTTTCAACAATTACTCCAGAAAGATATTTGTTTTTTGAAATACGCTTATTAAATAAGCAGCCTATTAAATTAGGAGCTACAAGATGAGATGGTCTAGAAAAAAATTCTTTTTTGAGAATTGAGATTGCCTTACTCTTTATTTACAACCTATATTACTTAGTGATATAGAGCTCTTCCTTCAACTCCTTGCCAGATTACTAATCTTAAAAATTTTCTAACATAATCATGACTAAAATTTCTTCATCAGATGTTCGCAAGGTTGCCCAGTTGGCTCGTTTAGAACTGCCGGAAGATCAGATCGAAACATATACTGCACAACTTGAAGAAATACTTTCGTATGTTGATCAACTGCAAGAAATAGATACTGAAAATATCCCTCCAACAACTAGAGCTGTAGAGGTTGTTAATGCAATGAGAGAGGATTTAGTTACAGTTAATTGCTCAAGAGAAGATCTTCTTAATCAAGCACCTCATAGGGAAGGTGATTTTTTTAGAGTTCCTAAAATTCTTTAAATTTAGGTACCATCTTTAACTTTCTGTTCTGATTCTTGTTCGATGAATTAGTTTTATATATTTTCTCCGCCAATTATTTGTTGGTAATATTCTTGCTATTGGTCTCATTTTACTTCTTCTTTCTTTGTGACTTCTAAGTCCAAGTAAGATATCATAAAGAAAATTTATACTATCTTTTTTAGATTCAAAAATTCCCATTCTTTGAGGTGAACCTTTTTGATCTAAAAGTGGTTTTGTTGCTTCATAAGCTGGTTTATATTCAAACCATGGTATGGAGGGCCATAAATGATGAACTAAATGATAATTTTGACCCATTATTAGCAAGTTCATTAATTTACTTGGATAAACTCTTGCATTTTTCCATCTATTTCTAGACTGAAAAGGTCTATGTGGTAAATAATCAAAAAATATTCCTAAAGTTACTCCAACCATTAAGGCTGGCCCGAACCATAAATTATAAATAACATTCATAAAATTATATTTAATTCCTGCAATTACTATGCAAATAAAGATCCCTCTCTCAATTCCCCATTGCATTAGTTCAAACTTTCTCCAAAGTTGTCGCTCAAAGAAAAAATATTCATGATAAAAAAATCTAGGAGCAATTAACCAAATTGGACCAAAGGTGCTGACTATGTGATCTGGGTCGTTTTTGGGGTCATTAACGTATTTGTGATGCTCTAGATGAACTCTTGTGAAAACTGGAAAACTAAAACCTAGTAATATTGCTGACCCATGCCCCATAAATTGATTGATCCATTTATTTGGATGGGCAGCATTGTGACAGGCATCATGAATAACGGTGCCTTCCATATGAAGAGCTAAAAAAGCCAATGCAACCAAAATTGGTAATGGCCAGTTCCCCTGATACCACTGCCAAACACTGACTATTGCAAGAAAATATCCACCAAAGAAAAGACCTAAAGTTACGTTTAAAGGCTTGGGAGGATCAAGATATTCTTGTATCTCATTTTGCCAGTCGCGTAATGACTTCAGTTTCTTCGTTGCCTTATTTTTGTCAGACCTCGATAAGCACTGGGTCATTGCTTGATGTTATTGAGATTAATTAAGCTAGTACAGCTTAATTAAAAAATGCCCACCGGGAGACTTGAACTCCCACGACATAAAGTCACTGGTACCTAAAACCAGCGCGTCTACCAATTCCGCCAGGTGGGCCAAAGGTTTTGACCGATTGTGGATTGATTCTAGCAGCTCATTGATGGCTATTAAAAGACTATTTTTGATTCGTGAGCTTAAAAAGATTAATGTAATTTTCATATTTTTTATGTGATATTTGAAATTCTCTTTTTACGACGCATGATTTTTAGTTGTCCAATAAGCGCCTTCACTACAAAATAAACTCATATTGAGAAAAATATGGTTGTTTCTATTTCTGGATACTTATTTCTTTTCGTTGGTTTTTTGATATTGGCTTTACCTTTAATGCTTGTCGAATTAAGTAGGCCAAGAGATTGGTTAATGGGCGGACTGTTTTTATTTTTAGGATTATTTCTTTTAGTGGAGAATGATCTTTTAAGAGGCTCAATAAATTTACTTGTGATTTCTATGGAAATTTTGTATGGAAAAATGATTTTTGAAATTATTCAAACTAGATGGAATCAATTAGGTTCTGAAGAAAAAAAGCGGATTGGATCTTTTAAAAGATGGTTTGAATCTTTTCAACAGCTCGCTCAAAGCTTTGCTTTACTTGGTAGTGGCTTTTTAACTTTTATTAAAGGCTTAATAACAAAATCTGAAAAACCGGTAATAGAAAAAAAATGGGTTCATCCAGAATTGCAAGAAGAAGTCAAGAAGAAAGTAGTTGATCGATCTGATTCAATTGATTCCAATAAGGTCAGAAATCAAAAATTCCCTGAAAATGAAGAAACTTCTTGATAAGGTTAAAAGGCCTCAGGCAAACATGATGACTAATGAATATTTCTCAAAGTGAATAATGTCAATAAAGATTCTCAAAAGGATCGTCCCACTTACAAAGACACTCTCAATCTTTTGCAGACTCATTTTGGGATGAGGGCAAATGCAACTCTAAGAGAACCCGAGTTACAAGCTTATTGGAGCGAAAAAAAGATAGATTTCGAATTAGGCTTAAACAATTCTGGGGAGACTTTTACTTTGCA
Organism: Prochlorococcus sp. AG-402-K14; assembly: GCA_003216815.1. Lineage (GTDB taxonomy): Bacteria > Cyanobacteriota > Cyanobacteriia > PCC-6307 > Cyanobiaceae > Prochlorococcus_B. The sequence goes on from QCIG01000014.1 coordinate 11,996, forward strand.
TGACGGCCCCCCATACGCCAATGGGACACTTCATATGGGGCATGCTCTCAACAAAGTATTGAAAGACATAATTAATAAATTTCAAACAATGAAAGGGAAAAAAGTTTGTTTTATCCCTGGATGGGATTGCCATGGTTTGCCTATAGAATTGAAGGTTCTACAAGCTATGGATAAAACACAACGAGCTGAATTAACCCCTATTAAGTTGAGAAAAAAAGCAGCTGCTTATGCAAAAAAGCAAGTTTCCCAACAAATGGATGGTTTTAAAAGATGGGGGGTATGGGGAAATTGGGATCAACCATATTTAAGTTTAGACAAAAAGTTTGAAGCCTCTCAGATCAAGTTGTTTGGTGAAATGGTCTTCAAAGGATACATATATAGAGGTCTAAAACCAGTTCATTGGAGTCCAAGTTCTCAAACTGCTCTGGCTGAGGCGGAATTAGAATATCCGACTGGTCATGTTAGCAAAAGTATTTATGTGGGATTTAAAGTTGATCAAATACCAAAAATATTAACTCAAGAAATTTCTAAGCAAGCCCCAGATTTATTTAATTCTGAAGGACAGTTAAAAGAAATTAAACTTGTCATTTGGACTACCACCCCTTGGACAATTCCTGCAAATGAGGCCATATCTGTTAATCAAAAATTAGACTATGTAATTGCACAAAATTCTGATGGATCATTAATCATTATTGCTAATGATCTTTTGGCGAAAGTATCTGAGAGTGTAGGAATTAATTATGAAAAAAGAGTATCAATCAAGGGATCAATATTAGATGGCATTATATATAAGCACCCCCTATTCGATAAAAGAAGTCCTGTCGTTTTAGGAGGAGATTATATTACAACTGACTCAGGTACTGGACTAGTACATACTGCTCCAGGTCATGGGGTTGATGACTTTAAAACTGGTAAAAAATATCAGTTACCAATTTCTTGCCCAGTTGATGCAAAAGGTTTTCTGACTAAGGACGCTGGTCAATTTGAAGGTCTAAATGTATTAAAAGATGCTAATGTTGTCATAATAAATGATCTCATTAATGCTGGATCTTTGCTTAAAGAAATTCCATATGAGCATAAGTATCCTTATGATTGGAGAACCAAGAAACCAACTATTTTTAGAGCTACAGAACAGTGGTTTGCTTCTGTTGAAGGATTTAGGGATAAGGCACTTTCTGCAATAGAAGATGTTAGTTGGCTTCCTGATTCTGGGAAAAATAGAATTGATTCTATGGTTAGAGAAAGAGGTGATTGGTGTATCTCGCGGCAAAGAACTTGGGGAGTGCCAATACCAGTATTTTATGAAAAAAATGGAAAAGAAATTTTGCTCAATAAAGAAACTATTTCTCATATAGCTGGTTTATTTTCTATCCATGGAGCAGATATTTGGTGGGATTATGAAGTGTCTCGGCTCTTGCCTCCTTCTTATTTAAATGAGGCAGATCGATGGCAAAAAGGTACTGATACAATGGATGTTTGGTTTGATTCTGGTTCTAGTTGGTCTTCAGTTATTTCTAAAAAAGAAAATTTAAATTATCCAGCAGATTTATATTTAGAGGGATCGGATCAACATAGGGGTTGGTTTCAATCCTCTTTATTAACCTCTGTAGCAGTTAATGAGCATGCACCTTTTAAAAAGGTACTAACACATGGTTTTGCATTAGATGAGAATGGCAGGAAAATGAGCAAATCTCTAGGAAATATTATTGATCCTTTAGTTATAATTAATGGTGGTTCAAATAAGAAATTAGAGCCTGCTTATGGAGCTGATGTTTTAAGGCTTTGGGTTAGTTCTGTTGATTACTCTGCAGATGTTCCTATTGGATCAAATATACTTAAGCAAATTTCTGATGTTTATCGTAAGGTTCGAAATACGTCTAGGTATTTATTAGGAAATCTTTATGATTTTGATTATGAAAGTGATTCTATTGAAATTTCTAAACTTCCTTTGTTAGATAAGTGGATGTTGAATAGAACAGCTGAAGTAATCGATGAGATAACAGACGCATACTCTAATTTTGAGTTCTCAAAGTTTTTCCAAACTATCCAGAACTTTTGTGTAGTTGATTTATCTAATTTTTACTTAGATATTGCAAAAGATAGGTTATATGTGAGCTCTAAATCAGATTTTAGAAGAAGAAGTTGTCAGACAGTTTTATCCTTGGTTATTGAGAAGATATCTGGCCTAATCGCACCTGTTTTATGTCATATGGCTGAAGATATTTGGCAAAATATTCCATATGATTTAGAGGAAGCCTCAGTATTTCAAAGAGGATGGCCTAAAGCATCTAATTCATGGAGAAATAATAGTCTTAATGAGCATGTTATTGAACTTCGTAAACTCAGAACTGTTATTAACCGTATGTTGGAAAGTTGTCGAAACAATCAAGAACTAGGTTCGTCTTTAGAAGCATCAGTTAGAATTGATATCTTTGATCAAAAAGTTAAAACTGCTATCCAATGGCTATCTCAAAGCGAATCTAATAATGTTGATGTATTGAGAGATTGGCTCCTTGTTTCATCTTTACAAATTGGTGGTGAGCCATGGGCTGAAGTTTTAGTTAGTGAGGAGAATGATATTGGTTCAGTAGAGATCGCTAAAGCTAGAGGATTCAAGTGTGAAAGATGTTGGCATTACGAAGTTGAAATGAGCAAAAATAAAAACCATCCTAATATTTGCTTTAGATGCGAAAAAGTTGTTTTGGCTATTTGAATATAATTTTAGGCAATATTAAACTAACAATCCTCTAAAACTTACCAGCAAAACGCCTGTTTTTAGGAAATTGCATAATCAACCATTGAAGTAAGCCTATTAAATATAATACTAAAGATAAGTATGCAAAAAATGTAGCAAATGCTTTAGTCCAACTACCATCTAAAATAAACTTTATAATTACTTTTGTTGTAATAAATGAATTATATGGAATTTCTCTCCAAGACTCGCAATAGTTACCATTGATTGAATTCAAACATCTCCAACTAAATAGATGAAGTCCCGTATTTAATATGCCCCAAAAAGATAAACTCCAGCGCCAAATTCTTGTTGTTAATGAAATTGGATTGTAAATAGACATTTCTTCAATCTCTTCATTGAGATCAACCCAAAACCAAATAGTACCAACCATTAGTATGGGTGAGATCAATGAAATCAATTGACCTAGTTGATTCTCACTACTAAGAAATAAAAGATTGATGGCGTAAAGACTAGAAACTTTCCAATAAATTGATAAAAGTCGGTCAATAGAGCTTGTATTTGAAATTTTAGACCAAATCAATAGAAGCAGAGGGAGTCCCAAGGCGAAGGTGGCCGCAATTCGATATGAGAGCCAAACTAGAATTTGGAATTGAGGTTCAGTCAAGAAAGAAATCTCGTGCATATGTATTATCAGCCTTTGTGAATTTTTTTCATCATTATTTTTAATTATTAAAGAGTTTTCTCTATATTTACAGGAAATTCATAAGCCATTAATCAATTTTCTTTTATAGTTTATAGATGATTAGAAGCCTATTAAAAAGATAAAATGATAATAAAGTCTATTAAATAAGTTGTGAATTTTCTCTTCTTGATATTTACGTATGAAAATTTATAACTATTTGCTAGGATAATAATTACTTTGATTGATTAATGACAGGTTTCATTCTGTGAGACAGCATGTAAATCCTCTAAGCCAATTCTTTCAGCTACCCTTATCACTTCCTAATCATTCAGTTCTTTTTAAAAACTCTCATTGCCCAATTCATGTAGACATTGGCTCTGCAAAAGGAAAGTTCCTCATTGAATTAGCATCAAAATACCCAAAGTGGAATTTCTTAGGGCTGGAGATAAGAGAACCTCTTGTGGTGGCTTCAGAAAAAAAAAGAAAAGAATTAGAATTGCAAAATTTAAAATTCCTATATTGTAACGTCAATATTAGCCTTGATTCCTGGTTGTCAGATTTAGATAACGATCAATTAAAAAGAGTTTCAATCCAATTCCCAGATCCTTGGTTTAAGAGAAAACATATCAAAAGAAGGGTTCTAAATGTAAGTCTTCTTAACTCAATTGCTAGATATATGAGTAAAGATGGTGAACTATTCATTCAAAGCGATATATTTAAACTTACAGAATCGATGACTAATGTTATTGAAGAAAGTAATTATTTTGATAGAAAAGATATACAGGGATTGAAATGGATTGATAAAAATCCTTATGATGTAACTACAGATAGGGAATTATTTGTTCTCAAGAAGAATTTTCCAATATATAGAGCAATATATATACGAAATAGTACACCCTTATAGATTAAGTAAATTTATAACATCTGCTATACAAAATTTTTTTAAATCAAAAAAATTTTGTATATAATTATTAGTGTAAATAATTACTTTAGATGATTGATACCACCAATGCACATAAGAATCTTAGTTTTTTTCAAAGATATTTTTTAGTTTTTCTTAGTATTATTCTGGTTATTTCTTTATTCTTTTTGCGCAATGGTTTTAAAGCTAATGCAATTCTTGATCAATTGGCTCACAATTCTCTTTTGCCCGAAATTGCCTTACAAAATGGCAGACCCACAGTGATTGAATTTTATGCAGATTGGTGTGAAGCTTGTAAGGAAATGGCTACTGACATGATTGATGCAAAAAAAGAAAATACTAATAAGGTAGATGTTGTTTTATTAAATGTCGATAATCCTAGATGGGCAGAGTTGATTGATAAATATAATGTAAATGGTATTCCTAAGTTGATCTTTTTTGATGATAAAGGTGAATTTAAGGGTTTTTCAATAGGGGTTAGGAAAATCAGTGAACTAAATGACATATTTTCTGCTTTAAAGAATGATTCAGAATTACCATTATTTACGAAATCATCAAACTCAAGTAATTTCACCTCAGAAACTTCTTCTAGCGAAGAGAATTTTTTTAATAATTTTGTTAAGTCTGAAGGTCCTAGAGATCATGGCTAATTTAACCAATTCAAAGCTGTTGAAACAACCGGATATTCTTGTGAGAAAATATTTTTACATTCTTTTGCGATATCCATATGTTCTTTTTGGGTTCCATGACCAGTTCTGAGGTTTATGTAATGAATCCAAGATCGACATGACCCAGTCATGTAAATTCTGGTTGGAGTGGCAAGTGGAAGTACAAACCTTGCACATTCTTTAGCGACTCCTGCTTCTAGCATCTCTTCATAAAGCTGTTTATTTAGATTGAATAGATGTTTAATCTTTTTATTAAATTGATTAATAACTTCTTCCGATAAATCTGAAATAGAATTTTGTCTATTTTTATTATCTTGCCTTCTTAATTCAGGTATAGGAATTTCTCCTAATTGTCTGCTATCAGCATAACGTTGAGAAAATTCTTGGAAAGTGAATGATCGATGTCTTAAGATTTGTGCCGCAATTCCTCTCGTAGTTTCTATTTGTAGAGTCATATAGGCTTGCTCAAAAACACTCCAGTGTTCATTCTTTATGCAATATCCTATTAATTTAGTAAAGTCATCATTATCTTGATTTTTTGGATTACTAACCCTGGCAATGTATGCCATGCTTTTTTCTGCATCTGGTGTAGAAGTTATTAATTTAACAAGACTCATATTTAAACTTTTGCCAAGGTTACTTTCTCTGGTTGATATTGATATTTACCTTGCCTATCACTATACGTGGTCTCGCAAGGGTCACCTTCAAAGAAAAGCAATTGACAAATTCCTTCGTTTGCATAAATTCTACAATCAGCACCAGAGCTATTACTGAATTCAAGTGTGAGATGACCTTCCCAACTTGCTTCTGCAGGCGTCGTGTTGACAATTATTCCCAATCGAGCATAGGTGCTTTTCCCAAGGCAAATTACAGTAATGTTGGGTGGGACTTTCATTTTTTCTAATGCTACACCTAGGCCGTAAGAGTGAGCAGGTAAAATAAAATATTTACCATCTTTATCTTCTTTTAAATCAGTAGGTTCTAAATTTGCAGGATTAAATTTTTTTGGATTCATTACTGTTCCTGGCACATGTCTAAAAATCAAAAACTCTTTTGAAGAAAGACGTAAATCGTATCCATAGGATGAGCAACCAAAGCTTAAAACAGGGGATTTTTTTGATTCAGGTTCAAGATGCCTTATTAATTTTTCTTGAAATGGTTCTAGCATTCCTAATGAAGCCTGCTCTGAAATCCAACGATCGTTTTTTAACATTTAATTGCAGCGTAATTCGGTGATTTGATCAGCCATTTCCATTACTTTAGGGGGAATTGATGGCCCTGTAAGGATAATATCGGTAGATAATGGGCGATTATTTAGCATAGAAATTAAATCATTTTCTTCAATGAAACCAAGGCTGATTGCCATTCCAATTTCATCAAGAACAAGTTTATCTAATTTTTTTTCAATTAAACGTTGTTTACAAAATTGCCATAACTCTTTAATGGCTTTTTCGTCATATTTTCTTTGTAAAGATAAATTTTCTTCCGACAATTGTTCAGGTAAGCAAGTTTCAATGGCTGGTCTGATCCACTCCAGTTGACCACACAGATTTACAGCCCCATTTGGCCCTTGGTTAACTCCCCCTCTTAAAAATTGCGAAATCAAAACTTTGCTTCCCAATCCTGCAGATCGTAAAGCTTCACTTAGGACAATAGAAAAACTACCTCTAAAAGTAGAAGTGTGAATTTGGACTTGCCCTTGTGTTGCTACTAGATGTAAAGCCCGCCTGTCTGGGACAGGTCTAAGCGAAGGCTCAATAGATGGTGATGAACCCCTCTGTTTAGCATTAATGCTAACTCGTGCATTCATCTCAATTTGATCGTGAAGTCTTTTCTATAATCTAGCGGTAGAAAATTTCTAATCAACTAAAAAACACTATCCGTGGTGTATTTTAAAAAATATTTACTGAATCAGATGTTTTCTAATAGAGCAAAAGGAATTTAGGGAAAAGATAAAAAATGTATCTTCTAAGAGTTCTTAAGAGCATAGTGAGCTTGATGGTTTGAAAAGATAGAATTTAAAAGTATATACATGAGTGAATTGGTGACTTAGCTTGAAAAACGTCGCCATGGCTACATATCGTTTTTTCTGAACTTATTAATGTTCTTTGAACAATAGATTAAATATGGTCACTTCTTATCGTGGCTTTACGCGTTTCAACCAACAAAGAAATAGCCAGATGGCTGTTAATTCCTCATCTTCTTTGCCGCATAACAAAACACTGTTGGAGGTAATTAAATCTCTTGATGGAGTTTCTACTGAAACCGTAGATAGGTCGAAAACAATTTTTTTTCCTGGTGATCCTGCAGAAAGGGTGTATTTGATTAGGCGTGGTGCAGTTCGATTAAGTCGGGTGTATGAAACAGGGGAGGAAATTACAGTTGCTTTATTAAGAGAAAATAGTCTTTTTGGGGTTTTATCTTTATTAACAGGTCACAGATCAGATCGTTTTTATCATGCGATAGCCTTTACTCGAGTAGAACTTGTTTCAGCTCCAGCGACATCAGTCAGAAATGCCATTGAGCAGGATGCTTCAGTTGGTTTGCTTTTGCTTCAAGGTTTATCAAGTCGAGTACTTCAAACTGAAACGATGATAGAAACTTTAACTCATAGAGACATGTCATCCCGTCTTGCTAGTTTTTTACTTGTTCTATGCAGGGACTTTGGTGTACCTGGAGAAAAAGGAGTAACAATTGATTTAAGACTTTCTCATCAAGCTATTGCTGAAGCCATAGGTTCAACCAGGGTTACCATTACTCGATTACTTGGTGAATTGAAAAATTCCTCATTATTGGCAATAGATAGAAAGAAAATAACTATCTTTGATCCAATTGCTTTAGCAAAAAGATTTAATTGAAGGCCATCTCATACTAATGTTTAGGAGATTGAATTTGATTCTTCTTCTTTATCTCTGTGACTGGTTGGCTGCTAATTCTTTCATTATTAATCCTAGGTGGAATTCTTTCTACTTTGGGAGATCGCTTAGGAACAAGAGTTGGTAAAGCCCGTTTAAGTATTTTTAAGTTAAGGCCAAAGAGTACAGCTGTTTTAATAACTGTTTTTACTGGAAGTATTATTAGTGCTATTTCTTTTACGATTATGGTCGCATTTAATAGTCAATTACGGGTTGGATTATTTGAATTAGAGGATATTCAAGCTAAGATTACAGAGAGGGAAAACGAGTTGAAAAAACTAGAAAAAAACCTATATGCTTTAAGAAGTGGAGATGTAGTTATAAGCAGTGGACAGTCTCTATTAACTAAGACTATACAGATAGATGACAATGACAATATAAAAAAAGTAATCGAAGCTATTCTTCAGCAAGCAAATTTTTATGCATTTAATCTAGCCAAAACTAATCAATCTAAGTATCGTAGAATACTTTTAGTTCGTAAGGATCATATTGAAAATCTTGAAAAAATAATATCTGATAGTAGAAGTTGGGTAGTAAGTATCAAATCAGCAGGAAATATACTGAGAGGTGAAAATTATGTATATGCTTTCCCTGAAGTTACATTGAATAAGAATATTACTAGAAAAGGAGAAGTGATTGCTAGAGAAAATATATCATTATCGAAGTCTGATGCTGAATCTATAAGAAATAAGATTAAACTTTTGCTTTCTTCAACATTAGCTGAGGTTAAAAGAAGAGGATCTTTGAGTTCTGAATTAAAAATTAATGCTAATCAGATTAATAATTTAGGTAAAAATTTAGTTAATCGAAAAAAGGGAGATTTTCAAATCATAGCGAAAGCTATTGCTGATAGTCAAAGTGCGGACAAGGTTTCAATATCATTAGAGTTAAAGTCTTTAGAAAAAGTTCAAAACAAGAAAACTAAATGAGTATATATATATCAATAGATCCCGGAAATCAAAAATGCGGCGTGTTATTGGCTGATATGAAAACTGGAAATGTTATTGAAGCAGGGATATCATCCTTAAAAAACTTTTCTGATTTGGTATCGTTATGGAATAAAAATTATGTTATCAGTAAAATAATAATTGGTGATGGGACAAATTGTAAGTATATAGAAAATCAATTACAACAAATAAATATTTTCAACTATTATTTTGTAGACGAAAGAGGATCAACATTAAGAGCTAGATTTAGATATTGGGAGATTTGGCCCCCCAATTACTTTCTTCGTTTGCTTCCAAAAGAAATCCTCTTCCCTCCTGAAAATCTTGATGCAGTAGTAGCATTAATTTTATTAGAAGACTTTTTAAAATATAATTTCTTTTGGCCAAAAAAAGTCAATATTAAAATTTGGCTCTAACTGTAAAAAAGTAATCTCCACCTGATTCAAGTTTATAGTCTGCTTTAACTAAATAGCGCTCTAATGCATCTTTTATTAAAGCTCTTCCGAGTGGAGGCTCGACAAAAAGCTCTCCCCTGTTAAAGGCCCAAATAAAATTCCATTCAAAACCTCCTGCCCGGACTATACCCTCTACTTTTTTCTGATCAAAGCACTGCTTATGAATCTGAAGATATGCTGTAGTAGAGGGTTTATTCATTTTCTTAATGTTATGAATTCTCAGGCTTATAAGAATTTAGTCGAGTAGCTATCTTTTCCCAATTATTAGATCTAATTGATTCGATAGAACTTATTATTTCCTTAATGATGAAATTTAATAATACAAATTCTTCTTTTGAAAATTTACCTAAAACGTGAGAAATAGTTTTAGGCTTTCTCTCTTCTTGAATAGCACTTGGTGGACCTATCCCAATTCTCAATCGCTTAAACTCATTAGTTCCTAAATATTTGATAATACTTTTTAATCCATTATGTCCTCCTGAACTTCCTTTAGAACGTACTCTTATTTTTCCAAGAGGAAGATCCATATCATCTACTAAGACTATCAATTGATGGTTCTCAAAATTAAACCAATCCTTTGCTGAACGAACTGATTTACCGCTTTCATTCATATATGTATTAGGCATTAAAAGCTTTTTTTTACTAATGCCGGATCCAATGTCACATGTCTTCCCATGGAGTTTTTTCTTTTCACGAAAGGTACAATTATTTTGCCTAGCTATTTCTTCAAGTACCATAAAACCAACATTATGACGAGTTTTATCGTATTCATCCCCAGGATTGCCTAAGCCAATAAGTAATTTTAGGTCATCTGTCAACATACATATTGGATAGAATCAAACATGATTCTACAAGTGAGAAATATCTAATTATTTTTGGGGCAATTAATTTTCCTTGTCCACAATGTTTTCATTTGAAGACTCGTCTTCGGTCATTGCGTTTTTGATTTCTCGCTCAAACTCTGTGGAGGCACTTTGAAGGCCTTTAAGAGTTTTGCCAATGGTTCGTCCTAGTTCTGGAAGACGTTTAGGACCGAAAATAACAAGTGCTAATCCAGCAATAACAGCTATTTCGGGTAAACCAACCCCAAAAATATTCATGGACGAACCTCAACTACTCAGAATTTAATCAATTCATCCATTCCAGTCGACTGAAAAGCCTTGTAGAAGAAGTGATTGATTATAAATTTGGAGCATAATCACAAGAAATACCAGTAGTAAAATTCCTATGAAGGCCATTACAGGTGTTGCTCCCCAACCTGGTACAACCTTTCCTTGTCCAGAATTGCCGATAGATTTCAGCAAAGATCCAAGTGCTGTTTTTTGTCCCATGTCGTTTTTCTAAGCTCAGATTTGTATGAGTCAAGATATTGTATGAGAACTTGTCCAAAAGAAGAAGAGACTGTAGAAACTTGTGATGGAATGTCCCAAAAAACAATGATTTTTGAGAAATTTGTTTTGAAATAGTGCTGAAAACAAAGAAAATTACAAAAAATAAAAAAAGAAAGTTAAGGATTTTTTGAATTTAAACGATAAAAAAAATGGTCAAATGAGGGATTTTCCTTGATTTTATTGGCTTTTTAAGGTTTCTCTATAGATGAAAATTTTTTTCTATTTCCAAAAGTCTGTAACACCTTTGTTTTTCTGATTGGAGTTATTGACTTCATAGGATAGGTTTAACTTCTAATTAGTTGGTTCGTATTCATGCTTGCCCTCAAGATTTCCGTCTATACGGTCGTCTTTTTCTTTGTCGGGATCTTTTTATTTGGTTTCTTGGCAAGTGATCCAACAAGGACACCAAATAGAAAGGATTTGGAAAGTCCTCAGGACTAATATGAATGACACGCTAATTACTGGACTAAACAAGCTCCTGTAATTGCTTTATTCAGTATTATCTTTTCGTCGGCTTAATTCATTTGGCGGCGAAATATAATTATCGATTGCTTTTAAACCTTGGATTTCTTGGTTTTAGCTCTTTACTGTCTTTTTTTGAGATCGCTATAGCAGATGAGTATTTTTTAGAAAGATTTGAAAAATCAAAAAATTTTAGTTTTTCTGTAGGTACTTTAGCTAATACCTCTATAAGAAAATCACCTATAGAAATATTAAAAGTAGAGAATAAAGAAAATATACTTTTGACATTGAAAATATTTGCCGATAAGCAATATGACTATGATCAAAATATTTATTTAGCTGAGGGTAATGTTAAAGCTTTAATTAATGGAGGAGTCTTAAGTTCTGATTTATTAAGTTATGACAAGTCAGCTGGTGTTTTGATTGCTCAGGGGAATGTGAGCTTTAAGAAGGGTGGGCAATATTTTAGAGGTAAGGAATTTAGATTTAATTTATTAAATAAAGAAGGAAGTATAAAAGATTCATATGGAAAATTAGATATTATGAATGTATTACAGGATCTTCGAATTGATTCTAAATCGAGAAAAACAATAGTTAAAAATACATCCATAAATAAATTAAATAATGCTTATAATGATGGAATAGAATTTTCTTTTGGAAATATTAAATTACCAACAAATAAAATTACTAGAACTAATAAATCTATAGGCTCAATTAATCATTGGAGATTTAAATCTGATTTAATAACTATTCAGGAAAATGGTTGGAAATCTGATAGGGTCACTTTTACTAATGATCCATTTGACCCTCATCAAATTTCTTTTGAAGGAATAGATGTTATTGCAGAAGAAGAAGAAGATGGAGAATTGCTGATTACGTCTTCTAAAACTAATTTAATTCTAGAGAGAAGAACTAAAGTTTTCTTAGGTAAAAGAAGATTTGGAGGTAAGAAAAAAAAGAAAAATAAATTCGAGTTAATGATAGATGGTAAGGATCGTGACGGACTGGTTGTGATAAGAAGAAGTGATTCTGCACAAATTAATAAAAATATAAAATTTAATCTTCAGCCTCAGTTTTTGATTAATAGAGCTCTCTTAGGGAAAACGAATAGTTATAAAAACAAACATATTAATTTTTCAGATCTGCTTGGCTTAAATATAAAGCTAAATGCAGATTATAGAGATTGGAATTTCGAAAGTTCTAATGATTTAAGTACATTCAATACAACTAGGATTTTTTCTGGACTAAGACATTCATCTTCTTTTAAAAGGTATATTAAACTGCCTATGCTAGATGATTCAAATTTTAATATATTTACTACTTATAGATCTAGAGCCTGGAATGGAACAATTGGTGAGACTGAGATTAAATCAGCATACGGAGGATTTATTGATAAGACAAATTATTTTCAATCGGATGAAGTTAAAAACAATTTTAATATTCGACTTGGAATAGCAAGGTATGAAGCAGAGAAGCTGAAAAGTACTGACATGATTAGCCTTTGGAGATCTAGCGCTTTCGCTTCTTTGGATAGTGAATTTAAAATATGGAATATGAAACAAAAAGATCTAGATATAAAAAAAGAGATGGCTTTATCTCCTGTTTTAATTAACCCTGAATTAGTTCTGAAAACTAACATTAATTCAGCCTATTTTAAATATGAAGATGGTAGTGATCAGGGTTTCCTTAAGTTTAGTCTTGGTCCTGAAATTAGATTAGGAAAACTAGAAAGAAATTTTCTTGACTATACAAAACTTTCTGTTATGCCAGGATTGAAAATCAAAGCTGGAAATAGTCCATTTAAGTTTGATAATGCAATTGATTTAAAAACATTAAATGTCAGTTTCATGCAACAAATATATGGACCTTTCATGTTTGATATGATGTCTAATTTAAATATTGATGGTAGTTCAGAAAATTTTGGAGAATATTTTGATACAAAATTAGGTTTCTTATGGCATAAAAGAGCATATGAATTTGGGATTTACTATCATCCTAATAATTATTCCGGAGGATTATATTTTCGTTTAAATGGATTTAATTTTGATAATTCTGTGAATGCTGTGTTTTAGATTTATTGTTTAAAATTGTTTAGATAAGGTAGATTCTTTACTGTATTCTTGATTCTTTCCTCCTCAGCAAGAAGTTGAGAAGTTGCATCCCATTTTCCAGAAAAAAGCATCTTATAAGCTCCTTCTTCAAGATTTAGTTTTAAAGTCTCTTTTTGATTGGAAATCGTTGAATCTTTAAGTTTAAAATCCCAAATTTGTTTGGGGTTATCATCAACAAGTTTTTGTAATTTAGTTATTTCTGTTTTTGGTGCCGTAAGACAAGGTATTCCTAGAGCAAGGCAATTACCAAAAAAAATCTCAGCAAAGCTTTCGCCCACAATTAATCTTATCCCCCATCTCATAAGAGCTTGTGGTGCATGTTCGCGACTTGAGCCGCAGCCAAAATTATCATTAACAATAAGAATATTAGCTCCTTTATTTTGATCAAGATCAAATGGATGATTGCCTTTTAGCTCTTTTCTGTCATCAGCAAAAACTTGTTCTCCTAAAGCGGAAAAACTCACACATTTTAGAAATCTTGCAGGAATAATTCTGTCAGTATCAATATCGTCGCCTTTAATTACAAAGCTGCGGCCACTGATTGATTTGATTTCACCTTTTGGGAACTCGTGTTTCATCTATAAGAATTATTTTTAGTTTTACTTTTGAAGTAATTTTCTTACATCAGTAACCTTTCCATTTATAGCAGCTGCGGCAACCATAGCTGGGCTCATCAATAAGGTTCTTCCATTCGCAGAGCCTTGCCTCCCTTTGAAGTTTCTATTGCTGGAGCTAGCACTTATTTGCCTTCCTTCTAATTTATCTGGGTTCATTGCTAGACACATTGAGCAACCTGGTTCTCGCCATTCAAAACCTGCATTAAGGAATATCTTATCTATTCCTTTGCTTTTGGCGTCCTTAGCAACTTGTTGGGACCCAGGAACAACAAATGCTCTAATCCCAGTCGCGACTGTATACCCTTTGACAATTTTAGATGCCTCTTCTAGATCACTTAATCTGCCATTTGTACAGCTACCTATAAAGCAAACATCAATTTCTACTCCTTCTATGGGATTGTCTGGCTCGAGATTCATATATTTGCATGCATCTTTGGCAATTTGTTGCTCATTTTTTGGAAGAGACTCAGGATTTGGAATTTTTTCTTTGATTGAAATCCCTTGGCCAGGAGTAATACCCCAAGTAACTGTAGGTTCAATTAATGATCCATCTAATTGAATCTCATCATCAAATTTAGCTTCCGAATCACTAGCTAGACTTCTCCACCAAGTAATAGCTTTATCCCATTCTTGACCTTTTGGAGAACATTCTTTGTCTTTTAAATATTGGAAAGTAGTTTCATCTGGATTGATATAACCACATCTAGCCCCTCCCTCAATAGCCATATTGCATATAGTCATTCTACTCTCCATTGAAAGTTTTTCTATTGCAGGTCCAGCAAATTCATACGCAAATCCAACCCCTCCTTTGACTCCGAGATGACGAATAATATGAAGTATTAGATCTTTGGCATAAACCCCCTTTTGCAGTTCACCATCTACCCATATTCTTCTTACTTTTAATTTTTTCATTGCCAAGCTTTGACTCGCCAGCACATCTCTAACTTGACTTGTGCCAATACCGAATGCAATGGCTCCAAATGCTCCATGGGTTGAGGTATGAGAATCTCCACAAGCTACAGTCATCCCAGGCTGGGTCAATCCCAATTCGGGAGCCATGACATGCACTACTCCTTGAGAATTACTTCCAATTCCATGAAATTTTATACCATGAGATTTGCAGTTTTTTTCTAAAGTAGCCAACATTTCCTCTGCAAGAGGATCATTAAAAGGACGTTCTTGATTTGATGTTGGAACTATATGATCAACTGTTGCGATTGTTAGGTTGGGAAATTTTACGCCAAGATTTTTTTCATGGATAGCTGAAAAAGCTTGAGGACTTGTTACTTCGTGAATCAAATGAAGACCAACAAAAAGCTGTGTTGATCCACCCGGCAGCTCTTTTACGCGATGGAAGTTCCAAACTTTGTCGTAGAGGGTGCCAGAACTCAATGTTTAAAATCCAATAATGAGGACTCAGCTTTCCATGAGTATAGATAAACGTAATCTATCAAGAGCATTTAAAACGCTTAATTTTTGAATATCTTCTCTTGTCTTATTAGATCCGAATCTTTTTTCCCAAGTAATCAGTGTTTTTGGACTCTTAATACAAAACATTACTAGTCCAATTGGTTTTAATTTGGTTCCTCCATTAGGCCCCGCAATCCCACTGACCGAGATAGCCCAATTAACTTTGAATTTTTTGTGGACACCTTTAGCCATTGATTCAACTACTTCTTTTGAGACTGCTCCAAATTTATTAATTATTTCTTCTGGGACATCTAATATTTCTTGCTTAATTGAATTGTTATAGGCGATGATGCCACCATGGAAAATCTTTGAACATCCAGGAATTCTTGTAAGTTTAGAGCCGATTCCACCTCCAGTGCATGATTCTGCAACAGCGATCGTTTCATTTCTTTTCAGCAATAAATTAAATACTAATTGTTCGAGAGTTTCATTGTCTTCACCATAACATTTTAATCCAGTAAGTTTAATTAATTCTTGTTCAATAGGCTTTATTAATTTACTAGTCTCATTTAAATTATCTCCTTTAGCTGTAATGCGTACTTTTACTTCACCAGTGGATGCATAAGTTGCGACAGTAGGATTATTCTTTTCCAGTAAATGTGGAATTTTATCTGCTAGTGTTGATTCACTTATGCCTGTAAAATATAAGACTTTACTAGAAATTTTCTTCTTCGAAAAATTATTATTTATTAACCATTGTGCTCCTTCTTTTAGCCACATTTCCTTTAATTCAGAGGGAACTCCTGGGAAAGTAAGTATTGTGAACCCATTCTTTGGGCTCCATATTATACCAGGTGCAGTGCCAGTTGAATTGTTTATTATTTTTGAACCTTTTGGTACTAGAGATTGCTTCTTTTGACTCTCAGATAATCTACTTTCCTTATGTTGTAATTTATTATTTAAGTCAATCAGAATATCACTTCTTTCTTCCAGTTTTGTATTAAAAGTTTCAGCAATTACTTTGGTTGTAATATCATCTGGTGTCGGTCCAAGGCCACCAGTTGTTATTAGGATTTCAGCTCGATTAGATGATTCAAGTATGGCTTCCTTTAATCTAAAAGAATTATCTCCAATAACGGTTTGCCTGAAATGTGGGATACCTAAAATTGCTAATTGTTCTGCTAACCATTTAGCATTTGTATTGACAATATTTCCAAGAAGTAGTTCACTTCCAATGCATAAAATTTCTGCCCCATAGTGGTTGCTATTTCTAGTATTTTTTTCTTTAGATATTTTCACTATATAAAGGGAATTTTTTGCAAAGTTCAGATACTTTTTTGATTGATTGTTCCTTTATCTCTTCATTTTTAGGATTAAGAAGTCTATCGGAAATTATATTACCAACATCCTCAAAGGCTTTTTCATTGAAGCCTCTAGTGGTGAGGGCGGCTGAACCCAGCCTTAGCCCACTGGTGACAAATGGGGATTCAGGATCAAAAGGAACAGTATTTTTATTTGCTGTTATGTTGATATCACTAACTAATTGGTCAGCAGTTTTACCTGTCATGCCAATGCTTCTTAGATCAAGAAGAACTATATGATTATCAGTCCCTTTGCTAACAATTGAAATGCCTCTTTTTTGAAGTTGTTTAGCTAGGACTTGTGCATTAGAGATTACTCTTTGGCAATAAATCTTGAATTCGGATTCTGATGCTTCTTTGAATGCTACTGCCTTTGCCGCAATTACATGTTCTAAGGGACCTCCTTGTGTGCCAGGGAAAACTGCTTTATCAAGTTTTTTCCCCAATTCTTCATCTTTGGAGAGGATTAGTCCTCCTCTTGGGCCTCTTAGGGTTTTGTGAGTAGTTGTTGTGACCACATCGCAATATGGAATAGGGTTTGGGTGGAGACCTGTTGCAACTAAACCAGCAATATGAGCAATATCAGCTAGCAAAAATGAATTGACTTCGTCAGCAATTGATCTAAAAGCCTGGAAATCAATTTGTCTTGGATAGGCTGAGAAGCCACAAATAATTAGTTTAGGTTTATTTTCAATTGCTTTTTTTCTGATTTCATCCATATTTAGCCTCTCGGTTTGTTTATCAACTTCGTAGTGGCATGTCTTAAACCACTTGCCGCTGACATTTACAGGTGAACCATGGGTGAGGTGACCACCATGTGAAAGGTCCATCCCCATAATTGTGTCTCCAGGCTTCAAAAGGCTTAGGAAAACAGCAAAGTTTGCTTGTGCTCCGCTATGTGGTTGGACATTTGCCCAGTTGGCGCTAAAAAGTTTTTTTGCTCTTTCGATTGCTAGGTTTTCAATTTCATCGATATATTCACATCCACCGTAATAACGTTTTTTGGGTAGACCTTCCGCATATTTATTTGTTAGTACTGACCCTTGGGCTGCCATGACTGCATTAGAAGCAAAATTTTCGCTTGCAATCAGTTCTAAATGATTTTCTTGCCTTGATAATTCATTTTTTATTAGTTTTGCAACACTTGGATCACATTCCAACAAAGAAGATTTAATAGTCACTTTTTTCTTTTATTTATGATGTGATGGTAAGCATATGTTTAGTCTAATGAGGGAAAACTTTCTCTTATTTTCTAGTTATATAAGGATTTACATATTTTTAAAACGCGCCTGGAGAGATTCGAACTCCCGACCCTCTGATCCGTAGTCAGATGCTCTAATCCGCTGAGCTACAGGCGCACAAAAAAAACAATATCAGATTGACTCCAAAAAGAAAAATATCTTTGTATCTATGTCTAAAAATTCATTGAAATTTGGTTGTGAGGGCTAAAAACTTATTTTCTCATTAATTTTTTTAAATTTGAGATAATAACCAATCTCTATCTAAGGTCAATAATAATAGAAAAAAAACTATCTTTTGATGCCCACTTCAATCGATTCATCTCAAATTAATGAGCTAGCGGCCTCAATAGCTGACAGATTATTTATTCAAGTCGGAAGTTGGAACCTTTATTTAGGAGACGCTGGCCTTGCAAAGGACTTAGCTATTGAATGTCAGGCTAACTTTGAGCAAGGTGCAAATGTTGCCGCTAGAAAAGGTCTTGAAGCGATTCAAGTAACACTTGGTGGAGGTATCACTTCATTGCCATTATCAAGATTAATTCCACCAAATCAATTTTTTGACCTTGAGGAGATTTTAGAACCCTATTGCAGATAAGATTTGATCAATTGCTTTGTTATTCTTGCTAATCATTCAGGTGACTAATGCCAGAGATGTTGTTAGGCAGCGCATTGGTCGTTTAGGAGAAAGACTTATAGGTAAAGTTGCTGATGCTGATGCGCAGGTGGAAAAGGAATTAATTAAAGAGATGGAAATAGCTTTTCAAGAGTTTGGTATCGAAGCAAGAATTCTCTCAGTAAGTGGAGTGAAAACTGATGAAATGAACTGTTTGGAAATTCCTCTTAAAGTTAGATCAGAAAAAGATGTTTTTCTTAAAGACGAATAAATTTATTTTTTAAATGCTTATTAAGATCAATGATAATATCAATTTTAAGTATAATTGCTAGATAATTAAATATAATAAGATTTAATCCCGAAGATACTAATATTTTGAATAATAAATATAAAAAGCCATAAGGTAAATAAATTATCTTAAAAATATAAAATGAGCTCATTCCGCAGATAAAACCTATCAAAATAATTTTAATAGTTTGGGAGAGTATTCTAGATATATTGAGGTTATCTAATTTTCTATTTAATTTTAATAATAAAAGTATACAAGCAAAAGAGTTGACAAATGTAGTTGAATATACTAGTCCATTTACGCCTAGATTCAGAGGTGATAGCTCACCCCAAGGACTTGATCCTCCTATTAAAAACCAGTCGAAAAACAAATTTAGAAATATTGCTAGAATTGAAATTCTAAATGGTGTTTTTGCGTCTTCAATACCATAAAAAACTCTAACCAATAGATCTCTAGATAGATAAAAAGGCATTCCAATACCATAAGCAATTAATAGTTGACTTACAATATCAATTGCATTTTGATTAAATGAGCCTCTTCCATAGATCAATAAAACTATTGGACTAGAAAGTGAAATAAATAAAGATCCTAAAAATATCATCGAAGTTAATGAAAGACTTAATCCTTGATGAACCTTTTGTATTAATTTTACATGATTTTCTCGTGCCCTTAAACTTACAAAAACTGGTAACAATGGAATCAAAATAGTGCTTGATATTATTCCAAGTGGAGCTTGTACTAGAAAGTTTGCATAACTTAAAGCAGCTGCTGCTCCTACTATTTTTGATGCGAAGAACAAATCAGTAAAAACATTAATTTGAATCATTCCTGAAGAAAGTGATGCAGGAGCAATCATTTTCCAAGCCCTTTTTATTTCTGAATATTTTGCTTGGATTGAAAAATTTATTGTAAATATACCCTTTTTAATGAAGTAGGGTATTTGAATTAAATATTGAGATAGAGCTCCTATAAATGTTGCTTTTGCAAGAATAATTCCTCCTTGCATATTCAATTCATATTGATCAATTATGTTCGCTTTGTTTATCCAAAAGTTTGATATTGAGATTATGATTATTAAACTTGAAATTAATGGAGCTATAGATGGGATGAAAAATTCTTTTTTGGCATTTAGTGATCCAAATCCTAAACCTATTAATCCAGATAGGAAGATTATCGGTGTCATTATTCTTAATTGTGATGATGCTATTTCTTTGACTTCAGTGGTTAAACTCGGCCCGACTAGATTGATCAACAAATTAGATGAAAAGAAAATAAATAAACTTATAATTAATAATATTAGGAATAAGATGTTATTGATTGAATTGATAAATGATCTACTATCAATTTTATTTTTGTCTGCTAATAGAGTAACCATTGAGTTATGCAATGGTCCATTAATACCTCCTAAAAGAACCAAGAAAAAACCAGGTATAATGTATGCATAATTATATGCATCATATGCACCACTGATTCCGAAAGCACCAGCAATAACTAATTGCCTTGCCATGCCTCCAAATTTGCTCAATAAAGTTCCTAAGCTTACGACGAAAGCAATTTCTTTTATTGATTTCGACATGTTAGATTTGAAAATAGAGAGCTGTCATTGTTTAAAATATTTTGTAGTTCTTGTTTGATTGGATGTTAAATTAGTGATACAAACTGGAAAAACTATTATTGAGTTTCCCCCTCTTGTAGAGGGAATTTTAATTAAGAGATATAAGAGATTTTTGGCCGATATTGAGTTGGATCATGGAGAAGTTGTAACAGCCCATTGTGCAAATACAGGACCAATGAAAGGAGTTTTGTGGCCTGGTGGTCGAGTCAGGCTTAAATACTCTCCTTCGCCTAAACGTAAATTAGATTGGTCCTGGGAGCAAGCTGAGGTGCCAAGCCATAATGAATTGAAGGCATGCTGGGTTGGCATAAATACATCTTTGCCTAATAAATTGATTAGATGTTTAATAGAGGCAAATTGTTTAGAGAAAGAACTGGGCCCAATTTCAAATATCAAGTCTGAAGTTAAATATGGTTTAGAAGGTAAAAGTCGAATTGATTTATTGCTTGAACCTGACAAGAGTAATTCAGATAATAGAAAAATTTATCTAGAGGTTAAAAATACAACTTGGTGTGATAATTCATTAGCTTTGTTTCCAGATACTGTCACTACGAGAGGCCAAAAACATCTCAGAGAGCTTATGGGTGTTTGTCCTAATTCAAGAGCAGTATTAGTTCCTTGCATTAGTAGGTCTGATATGGAAGTTTTTGCACCTGCTGATTCAACTGATCCACTATACGGTGATCTATTTAGAGAGGCCTTGTCTTATGGGATTGAGGTGATTCCATGCTCATTTGGTTTTTTTAATGATCATATTTCGTGGGAAGGGGTTAAACCTTTCAGAAGTTTTCAGTAAAACTTTTATTGAAATCCATAGAGTGAATGATTATCAAAGCTTTTTTATATTTAATCTATAAGATCTAGTTTTTTTATTTTTAAAATCTTCAAATTTTAAAAATATTTTTTGAAAAGTAAAAAGTTATTTAATGAACACAAAAAAATGTATCGATAAATACATTTTTGAGATATCAAAGTCTTTTTTTGTATCAAGGCGTACATCTTTCCTCCCTGTGTTGCGTGCATATTCATAAATGTATAAATTTTGGATTAACTATCCATCTCTTTCCCGCAGTAAGCATCATTTATGACCACTGCTTTGCAATCGCCTACAAGGCGAAGTACTTCTCGTCTTCAAGACGCAAGTCTTTTGAACGGGCCAATGCTTCTTCTAAGAAGCATTAAAGGTTTTAGAAGAAGTCAATCATGGGCTTGGCTCGCGTCTATCCCATTGGCACTTTTAGGATTAGGTGTTTTCACTTTCTCTGCTAGAGCTGAGGTTGCTCTTTCAGACTTAACTGGACCTCAAGCTGCTTCATTCTTGGCAGATAACCTTTGGTTATTTATAGCCACAATCCTCGTTATTTTTATGAACGCAGGATTTGCAATGGTTGAAGCTGGTATGTGTCGCCAGAAAAATGCGGTCAACATATTAGCTAAAAACTTATTTGTTTTTGCTCTTGCTGTTACGGCCTATTGGGTAATTGGATATTCCCTAATGTATGGCGGTTCAGTAATTGATGGATGGCTTTATTTCCAAGGCTTATTTGTTGATCCTGATCCTTCAGGTGCATTAGAATGTGCAGCGGCTGGTGATACAGGTTGTCTTGTCCCAGCAGTTGATTTTCTTTTCCAGTCTGCTTTTGCTGGTACAGCTGCAACGATCGTTTCTGGATTAGTCGCTGAGAGAGTCAAATTTGGTGAATTTGTTGTTTTTTCAGTAGTTTTAACTGCTTTTATCTACCCAATTGCTGGTAGCTGGCAGTGGAATGGTGGATGGCTTGCTGAACTTGGTTTTATTGATTTTGCTGGTTCATCTATCGTTCACTCTGTTGGAGGATGGGCAGGTCTCGTTGGGGCAATGCTTCTTGGTCCACGTATTGGCAAATTTGTAGATGGCAAAGCTCAAGCTATGCCTGGTCACAATATGGCTATTGCAACTTTAGGAGCGCTAATTCTTTGGATTGGTTGGTACGGATTTAATCCTGGCTCTGAGTTAGCAATGGATCAATATGTTGCTTATGTTGCCGTAACTACAACTTTGGCAGCCGCTGGTGGCGCAATTGCGGCTACAGTTTTATCTACCATTACATCTGGTAAGCCTGATCTTACAATGATCATCAATGGTATTCTTGCTGGCTTAGTAAGTATCACTGCTGGTTGCGGCAATATGACTTTTGCTGGATCTTGGCTTGCTGGCGCAGCGGGTGGATTAATCGTTGTAGTTGCAGTAGCTGCTTTAGATTCTGCCGGTATTGATGATCCAGTTGGTGCTTTCTCCGTTCACGGCGTATGCGGTGTTTGGGGAACAGTAGTTATTGGCCTTTGGGGCGTTGATGGCATGGACCCAGGTGCTGCAGGAATTGGTCTTCTTAATGGAGGAGGAATTAACCAATTCTTCATTCAAGCATTAGGTGCAGCTGCTTATGGTATCTGGACTGTGGTTACATGCTGGATTGCTTGGCAAATTATTGGTGGCTTCTTCGGTGGCATCAGAGTTAGCGAAGCAGAAGAGACTCAGGGCCTTGACATTGGAGAGCATGGAATGGAGGCTTATCCTGACTTCGCTTCTAGCTAGTAAGTTGTTTAGTTCTTTAACATTAAGCTTAAAAAAGCCCGGATATTTTCCGGGCTTTTTTAGTGTGGTTTAATAGTGATGGGAATCCTATCAATTTGTTTATAACCTTTTAATTGAAATGGATACTCAAGCATTCAAGCAAACTCTTCATAAATCAGATAGATATAATAGGAGAGGTTTTGGCTCTGCAAATAAACGAGCTCAGGCTCTTGCAGAGGCTTATCAAAGTGGATTGATTGGATCAATCAGAGATAATGGAAATGAATTAGAGCATGGTCGACTCAAAGTTAAAATTGCAGAAGCTTTTGGATTTTGTTGGGGAGTAGAAAGAGCAGTCGCAATGGCATATGAGACTAGAAAGCACTATCCAAATGAAAAGATATGGATTACTAATGAAATTATTCATAATCCTTCAGTAAATGATCAGCTAAGGAAAATGGATGTACTGTTTATTACAGAAGAGAAAGGAATAAAAGATTTTTCAGGAGTAAAAGAGGGAGATGTTGTAATTCTTCCTGCATTTGGTGCAACTGTTCAAGATATGAAAATGTTGCATGATCGAGGTTGTCATATCATAGATACGACTTGTCCATGGGTTTCTAAAGTTTGGCATACAGTTGAAAAGCATAAAAAACATACATTTACCTCAATTATTCATGGGAAATATAAACATGAAGAAACCCTTGCTACTAGCTCTTTCGCAGGAACTTATCTAGTGGTTTTTGATTTGGATGAAGCTAATTATGTGGCTGAATATATTCTTGGTAACGGAAACAGAGAAGAATTTTTAATGCGTTTTGCTAAAGCTTCTTCAGCAGGGTTTGATCCAGATAAGGATTTGAAAAGAATTGGGGTAGCTAATCAGACAACAATGCTTAAAAGTGAAACAGAAGAGATAGGGAAATTATTTGAAAAAACGATGCTAAAACAATATGGACCTGCTGAATTGAATGAACACTTTCTAGCTTTTAATACTATTTGTGATGCAACTGAGGAAAGACAAGGCGCAATGTTTTCTCTCGTTGACGAACCTCTTGATCTTATGGTTGTTATTGGTGGTTATAACTCTTCGAATACCACCCATCTTCAAGAAATAGCTGTTAGTAGAGGTATTCGCTCTTTCCATATTGATACTCCTGAGCGAATTGGAGAGGAGACCAACACTATTACGCACATGCCACTTGAAGGTGAATTAATTACTGAGAAGGACTTTCTTCCAACTGGCAATATAAAAGTCGGTATTACATCTGGCGCTTCTACTCCAGATCGAGTAGTTGAGCATGTTATTCACAAGCTTATGAAAATAAGTGAAAAAGATTAATTAGAATAAATCACAATTTTGACCCAATTTCTCGTAGGATAGATTCTCAATTGTTGATGAAGATGGCTCAACCTACAAAAGCTAATATTAACGATTCTGACTCGCAAAAGGTTGAAGTCGTTGTTCAGAGTCCCGAAGGGGAAGTGAATATTTTTGGAGAACTATCAATATTAGTTCTTAGAGTAAGTTTCAGCTTGTTGATGGTTCATCATGGCTTAGAAAAATTAAATGATCCAGGTGGATTCGCTGAATTTGTTGTGGGTAAATACTTCAGCTTTCTTCCTGGCGATCCTGTTATTTGGACATATTTGGCTGCAGTGACTCAAATAGTTTGTCCGATTGGATTAGCGACAGGAGTATTGGCAAGATTATCTTCATTAGGTCTTTTGTCGACGATGGTGTTTGCTTTGTATTTCCACTTTATAGATACTGGATTAGAAGGATTCCCTTTTGCAGTAGTTGAAAATCATAATTATATATTTGAATTGTCAGCTATCTATGCAGCAATATCATTTTATTTTTTATGTGCTGGACCAGGAAGATTATCACTTTTCAGGAAATCAAATAAAATAACTTATTATCCAAAAGGTACATAATTTATTCTGATTTTTAAATTTAATTATATTTTTTAAAGTCAAAGCTAATTGAAATTAATATCAATGTAAAAAGTGCCTTTTGCCAGTGAGAATCATTTTCAAGCCTAATTCATTACAAGTATTAATCGAATCTTTGTCTCTTATACTTCCTCCTGGCTGAATAATTGAACTAATGCCATAATCAGCTGCCATCTTTACTGTATCGTCGAATGGAAAAAAACCATCGCTAGCTAGTGCAGCACCTTTTGCTTTGTCTAAGGAGGCCTCTAATGCGATTTTGGCTGAACCTATTCTATTCATTTGACCAGCCCCAATTCCTAAGCTTTGTTGATTAGATGCAACAACAATTGCATTTGAACGTACATGCTTAACAACTTTCCAAGCAAAAGATAGGTCATTGATTTCCTTTTCCGTTGGGACTAGTTGGGTGACAATTTCCCATTCTTGTTGATCTGTAATTGGTTCGTCTAAATCTTGAATTAACAAACCACCAAAGATACTTCTAATATGATTTTTATCTGCTTTTTTTATAGACTCAGCTTTTAATTCTAAGAGCCTTAGATTTTTCTTTTTTGAGAGTATCTCTTTGGCTTGATTATCAAAAGAAGGAGCAACAACACATTCGATAAATATATTTTCGAGCTCTTCTGCTGCAGCTTGGTCAACTGGGCAATTGATGGCAATTATCCCACCAAAAGCACTCACTCGATCACCATCTAAGGCTCTTTTAAGAGCTAAAGAAGGAGAATCTCCAATTGCAACTCCACAAGGATTTGTATGTTTAATTACTACCGCAGCTTTTTGATATAAATCACTATTAATTGTATTTTCGTATCCAAATTCCCGAAGAGTTGATAGGGCAGCCTCAAGATCTAGAAGATTATTTGTGCTTAATTCTTTGCCTTGTAATTGATGCGCCCCACACCAACCTTTTTCAGGCTCCCCATACCATGATGCCTTTTGATGAGGATTTTCTCCATACCTAAGTTCTTGCTTTAATGGCAAGCCTTGCAACCAGGAAGCTTTTTTTGATGTGATTTTGTTGGCAATCCATTTACTTATTGTAAGGTCATAAATGGCTGTATGTTCAAAAGCTTGTTGCGCATAATTTTTTCGTAGTTCATTAGTTATTGTTTTTGATTTGTATGCATTAATTAACTCTGAGTATTGACTTGGATTAGTTACGACAAGAACATCTTGATGGTTTTTTGCTGCTGCTCTAATCAATGTTGGACCACCTATGTCAATGTTTTCGATAGCTTCTTCCCAAGAGACATTCTCTTTTGAAATAGTTTGTTCAAATGGGTATAAATTAACAACAACCAAATCTATTGGTTTGATTTTTTGAGTATTTAAATCATCTAAATGAGATTGTTTATCTCTTCTTGCCAAAATCCCTCCATGGATTTTTGGATTAAGTGTTTTGACTCTTCCTTCAAGAATTTCTGGGAATCCTGTGTAGTCAGCCACTCTTGTTACGGGAAGATTTTCACTCTCTAATAACTTCGCAGTCCCTCCACTTGAAATAATTTTGAAGCCAAATTCATTAATTAATGCTTTAGCTAGTGGAATTAAGCCAGTTTTGTTTGAGACACTTAGCAGAGCTATCGGTGACATCTTTATTGATTGAAATCGATTCTTCTCGATAACCTACGCATCTAAGTGGCATATTGCATTCATGATGGCTGAACTAATCGTTTTAAATTCTGAATCCGCAACAAATAGATTGGTTTTACTGCATGGTTGGGGGGCTGATGCTGAAGATTTAGTGCCAGTTGGAAAATTATTAACGGAAGGGTTTAAAGATCGTTTTGAAATAGTTTCTCTATCTGCTCCTCAGCTACATCCCAGTGGATCTGGAAGGCAATGGTATCCTTTGTATCCTCATGATTGGGATCAAGTTCCAAATGCAGTATTAGATCTGGAAAGTCGACTAAATAATCTTTGCTTTGAAAAAATTGCTATAGATAAAACTTTGCTTTTAGGATTTTCTCAAGGTGGAGCCATGGCGTTAGAGCTTGCTGCAAGAAATAAATTTGAAGGAGTCTTTGCACTGAGTTCTTATCCTCACCCTCAGTGGCAACCCTTAAAAGATATGCCGCCTATTTTCCTTTGTCATGGCAATACTGACCAAGTAGTATCTAAAGAGGCCTCTCAAAAGAGCTTTGATATTTTGATAAAAAATGGAATTAAATCGGAATTATATTTTTTTGAAGGCGGACACGAAATTAACAATGATCTAATTGATCATTGCCGTGCAATAATTCAAGAAAAATTTCTCAGTTAAACAAAAGCGTATTCATACTCTTCTATTTCTTCCCAGTCATCTGCTGTAAGTTCTAGACCTGCAAAAATTTTATCCTCACCAAGAAATTCAACAATCACTCTTAAAGAAGGGAAAAGAAAGTGATTTTCCTCAGCGTATTGCGCGCTAAATAGTCCTTTTTCTCCCCAGAAGAAGCGATCAGTAGTATGTTCATTACGACGAACATTTAGTATCGCTGGGGCATATAGGCCCTCTTCAGCTATAAAACGTCTTGCAGCAGTTACAGGCTTGTGCTGACCAGTCCCTAAATGAAAAATAGGAACATGGGACATAACACGCTGACCTGCGAGTCTTCGCCTGCTAATTCTTTTACGCTTCTTAGACATGAAAAAATTTACCTTTAATTAGGGACAGAGAGTTAGAGGTTTCGCTTTTTTATTTGCTCTGGCTTAAGCTAGAGGTTTTTGAAGAAATTTAGATTAAAACTGAAGTGGAAGTTGTTTCTCAAATAATTAAAAGTTGACTACGGAGGGTACCCATCAATCTCTGGCGTAGTCTAAAAGTCACTCAAAGTGCTCACTTTTGAATCAATTTTGAGATAGCCTCCTAAGTGGTTGTCTAAAATCTTTATTACCATCTTAATACTTTTTTCAAATTTATCAAGTTTTTAATGTTTCACCATCTTTGTTTAAAATTGCAAAATGAGTTTAATGCAGTATTCAGAAAGGTTTTTGAATTTTGTTCAACAGCAGTTGATGAGCTTTCATGATGATGAGGAATTAGAACATGTTGTTGTTTACGTTGCAAGATCTGGAGATAGTGGATCTCCTACGTTAGAGGTAGTAGGTCAGTGGCCAAAGTCAGAAAAAATATTACAGCCAGTTGAAACTGATACTGCCCTTCGTACACCATCATCGAACAGAAGATGGTACCCATTACAGGAAGGCTCAATCTTGTTAGGTGTTATTCGTGCAGAGAGAATTCAGTCTGAAGAAGAATGGCCTGAGGTTCTAGATCAACGTTTACAAGCTTTGTCAATGTCTTTAGCAAATTCTCTTGCTTCTGAACTTGATAGAAAAAGGTTATTAGATCAATTGGATGATCAAAAAGAACAGATATCTTTAATGGTGCATCAATTAAGAAATCCACTAGCGGCTCTGGGAACTTATGCAAAACTTCTTTTGAGGAAAATAGGTCCTGAAAGTGAACATGAAAATTTAGTCAAAGGACTTATTAATGAACAAGCTCAAGTTAATAAATATTTGTCAGCTCTTGATCAACTTAGTCAAGTTAAATTGCCTCAATCTGATGATGGATCAAACAGATTACTTTTACCTCCACTATTGCCAACAGAAACTTCTAGTACTGTTAAAACTTTAATAGAACCATTGATCGATAGAGCAAGAGCAAGAGCAAATTTACAAGGAAGAAAATGGTTTGGCCCTTCTCAATGGCCAAATTGGATGGAATCAAGATCAATTTCAGAAGGCACGATAGCTGAAATAGTTGCAAACCTTCTAGAAAATGCATTTCGTTATAGTCCTCCACAATCTTCCATCGGTATAGAAGTATCTGAAGAGGGGATATGTATTTGGGATGAGGGAATTCCTATTAATGAAGAAGAAAGAGAAAAGATTTTTGAAAAAGGTTTCAGAGGTGAAAGCGGGTCAAAAATATCTGGAAGTGGAATAGGTTTGGCTCTTGCTAGAGATTTAGCAAGACAGGTGGGTGGAGATTTAAAGTTGATCATTAACCCAAGCCAATTTAAAACTTCTTTACCAGAATCAGGGAACGCTTTTGTTATTAATTTGGAACCAAAATGATACTTAATATTAATAAAGTAATTGTTTCAGTTATGACTAATCCTGCTCCATAACTATCACCATTTTGCCCTCCTAGAGATTTATTTATAAAGTATGGTATTAATATTGAAGTAATTAAGCCTGATGACATACAAAATATAACTAATAAAATGTAAGATATATCGAAGTTGTTGAAAAAAAGAAAGAATATTAATCCCATCCCAATTATTAGTAATGATGGCCTTATTTCGTTAGATATTCCTTTCCAGTGTTTTTGATGAATTGAAACTGATTTTTCTTTAAAAATGTATTCATAATTTCCAATAGCAAAAATTTGGGATATTCTTCCCCAGAAGCTAGCTAAAGGAAATGCAAACGGTGCATAAAAATCAAGTTTAATTATTGCTGCAAGTTGAAGGATTAAAATAATTACTAAACTTTGTACACCCATTGCTCCAACTCTGCTATCTTTAATTGCTTCCATTCGCTTCGACGGACCTGCCCCAATCCCATCTGCGGTATCCATTAAACCATCAATATGAAGTCCACCAGTTATAAAAATGTTAATTGCAATTGATATCAAAGCGACTGAAATATTTGGCCAATTAAAGTAACTCAAAAACAGCCAAAAGACTGATTGTGAAAATCCAATGAAAAGTCCTATTAAAGGAGCAAAGCGAGCAATTCTTATGAATTTAGGTTTAATTAATGGCCATTGAGGCAAGATTGTGTAAAAAACCCATGCCCCTGCAAGATCACTCAGCCAGTTTTTAAAAATCAGAATTACAACCTCAACTGTTTCTTAGATCTCAAATTAGTTATATAACTAATTTAAGTTATTAAATTTTTAAGAATAATTGAAAAAGCCCTTTTTTGATTTCCAAATAAAAAGTAGATGCAAATCCACATTAGCTCGAGTCGGGTTTATTAAAACGCCAAATGGAATAGTAAATACTCCTAGGTTTATGCCTGTTGGGACTTTAGGAACAGTAAAGGGAGTGACATCTAAGCAGCTTGAGAAAACAGGAGCTGAAATGATTCTTGCAAATACTTTTCATCTACATCTTCAACCAGGAGAACAGATTGTTAAAAGTGCAGGGGGATTACATGAATTTATGAGCTGGGATAAACCAATACTTACTGATTCAGGTGGTTTTCAAGTATTCAGTTTGGCCAAGTTAAATAAAATTGATGATGAAGGAGTTTCGTTTCAAAGTCCAAGAGACGGTAAACAAATTTTTCTTACTCCTGAAAAAGCTATTGAAATTCAAATGGCCTTAGGTTCAGATATCTCAATGGCTTTTGATCAATGCCCCCCTTATTCTGCAAGTGAAGCAGAAGTTGAAGAGGCTTGTAGAAGAACTCATTGTTGGTTAGAGAGATGTCTGAATGCTCATAACAAACAGGATCAAGCAGTTTTTGGAATAGTTCAGGGTGGTTGTTTCTCTCATTTGAGAGAATTGAGTGCGAAAATTGTTTCAGGATTTGATTTGCCTGGTATTGCTATCGGAGGTGTAAGTGTCGGTGAACCAATTAATCAAATGCACAAAATCGTAAGAGAAACCTGCCCTCTATTACCCGAAGATCGACCAAGGTATTTGATGGGTATAGGGACATTAAGAGAAATGGCAATAGCCGTAGCTAATGGAGTAGATCTGTTCGACTGTGTAATCCCTACGCGTTTAGGAAGACATGGGAGCGCTTTAGTTAATGGAGAGACATGGAATTTAAGGAATTCACGTTTTAAAGACGATTACAGGCCGCTGGATTCATCTTGTCATTGTGAAGCTTGTAATGGTTACTCAAGAGCATATATTCATCATTTAATTCGCAACAAAGAATTACTAGGACTTACGCTTTTGAGTTTGCATAATCTCACTCATTTGATCCGTTTTACAGGCGCTATGAGGCAAGCAATTCTTGATGGTTGTTTTTCAGAGGATTTCGCTCCGTGGCAGAGTCACTCTAAAGCGCGTCATACGTGGTAGCGTGCGTGCTTAATACGTCCATTATTTCTTAGGGATGGCATTGATTAATCTCGACTTGCTTGCTGAACTTCCTACCGCCTACCAGGCTTTTGCACCGACAGTGGATGTACTTCCGCTAATACCTCTATTCTTCTTTCTGCTTGTTTTTGTTTGGCAAGCGGCAGTTGGTTTTCGTTAAAAGGCGAAGTTTTTTCTTCTAGACTTTTACAATTTAAGTAATCGATTAAAGGTTCTTAACAAAATAAAATTTTTACTTGAACTAAAACTTCAGGTAAAAGTTTTATTTCTTAGTTTTTATTATTAATCTCATTTATATCCCTTTGCTGAGTAAAACGTCTTTACTTGGCATTGATACTGCTTTCTCAATTAAATCAGCCAGATGAAGAGCTCGAGATGCTTGAAGTCCATCAACAGCAGGTTTTTCTTTGCCTCTGACACATTGAAGAAAATGCTCCAGCTCAGCGTATAACGGCTCAATAGATGTTGTACTCACTTCTTCAATAAAACCATCGTTTCTATAAAGCAACTCTCCATGATCAGCTGAATACCATTCATGAGTCTTTCTATGAATATGAATATTGTGATTTAAGAAATCTGTTTCTATAAGACTTTGTTTGCAATGAGCACTTAAGTTTCTAATTTTTTTGTGACTCATTTTGCTTGCAGTAAGACTTGCAACCACTCCGTTTTGAAAACCAAGTGTCGCATTGACATAATCCATAGGTCCATCGCCACTGCATCCTCCAACAGCAGCAAGCCTTATTACTTTTGAATTTGCAAGTTCAATCACTAAATCAATATCGTGAATCATTAAATCCAATACGACTGAAACATCATTTGCTCTCTCGGGATGTGGACTATGCCTTCTAGCTTCAAGGACTACAACTTCTTCATTAGCAACTACTTTTGTTAATTCTCTAAAAGCTGGATTAAATCTTTCTATATGGCCAACTTGTAATAATTTTTTTGCATTGTTTGAGGCATTAATTAATGAGGATGCTTCTTCTTTATTTGCTGCAATTGGTTTCTCAATTAATACATGTTTTCCTGAATTTAGGCATTCTAGACCTACTTTATGGTGAAACAAAGTAGGTACAGCAATGCAAACAGCTTCAACTTGATTTAATAAATCCTTGTAATCTGGATACCAATTACAATTAAATTGCTCAATAGCTAATTTCCCGCGTTCTTCGTCTAGATCAGCTACTCCTACCAGTTCAGCATCTTTGAGGAGACTAAGCACTCTCGCGTGATGCCATCCCATATTTCCAATTCCTATTACCCCTACTTTTACAGGAATAATATTTTCATTGATCTTTGAGATGGGTTTCATATTTATTTGATTATTAATTAATAGACTTTTTTACAACTTATTTTGGGAGGATTATTTTTACTTTGTTTATTCTTGGACCTTTCATGGAGATAATTTCAAATACAATTTCATTATGAATGAGCGTTTCTCCTGAATTGGGAATTTCTTGGAGTTTTTCTAAAACAAATCCAGCAAGAGTGTAGTGATCATCTGCTTCTGGCAATTCTAATTTTAGTTCTCTATTGAGTTCTATTACTTCTATATCGCCAGATGTAATCCATACTTTTTTCAAGTCATCAATAGGTCTTAGCTCAGATTCCTTATTATCAAATTGTATTTCATCACCAACGATTTCACCAGTTAAGTCTGCTGATGTTATTAATCCTTCTGTTCCTCCATATTCATCAACAACTAATAGCAGTGGATTCCCATTCTTAATAAGTGGAAGCAATTCGGCCAAGGTAGACGTTTCTAAAACACGAACAACTGGTTCTACATAAGGCTCTAAAGATGAGT
Organism: Prochlorococcus sp. AG-402-K14; assembly: GCA_003216815.1. Classification (GTDB taxonomy): domain Bacteria; phylum Cyanobacteriota; class Cyanobacteriia; order PCC-6307; family Cyanobiaceae; genus Prochlorococcus_B. The sequence continues at coordinate 44,766 of QCIG01000014.1, forward strand.
TGGCTTGCATTTCTCCTTTGGCTATTGGATCAGCCAGTTGTCTTAAGTCTAAAACTCCAAGGACATTATCAAGTGAATCATCAATGACCAAATATCTTGCATGACGAGTTTTATGAACTTCTTCCATCATTTGAGTGAAGGAAACTTCCCTGGGAAGAGTAACCATTCCTGATCTTGGAACCATTACCTCTCTGACTTGAGTATCTCTTAAAGCAAAAACACCTTCAAGTATGTTTCTTTCATCAGGTTTTAATCCTGTTACTCCCCCAGTTTCAATTAATTTCTCTAGTTCACCTGCAGAGAAAGCAGCGGTGGTAAGACTTTCTAATTGAGTATTAAGTCCAAATAATCTAAGTATTAATAAAGCAAGTCCTTCCAACAAAGAAAGGAATGGTGACATCCATTTAATTGCTGCTTCAAAAAGAGGAGATAGTTTTAATGCCGCTGTCTCAGGTTGATTAAGAACAAGTGCCTTTGGAAGAAGACCAGAGATCAGAGTCGCTAAAAGTACAACTGTAATAAAAAGTCCTAGATCGAAAAAATAGCTAATTGATTCATTATCTCCCCACCATTCTCTTGCAAAACTTTTGCAGATCCATCCAATTGAAATTAATGAAATAGTTATTCCTAACTCCGCAATTAAAAGAGTTCTTCTTAGCCTTTTTTGCAGACGAATTATGGAATTAGAACCAGATTGTCCTTCTTCTACGAGCCTTTGAACCTTAGTGGAACGAAGACGCAATATTGCAAATTGACCTGCATTGAAAAATGCAGGTATGATAAGCAATATACAAAGAAGTAATAAACTCATTAATAATTTTTTTATGGGGGTGGCGAGGATCGAACTCGCCTAAGGCGAATTATGAGTTCGCTGCATTCACCAGATTGCTACACCCCCAATAAAGCAGAACCAAAACTTTTTTTGATAATAGTTAATTAGTTTGCCTAAAGTAAATATATATCTAATCCCACCAAGATGTTTAATAATTAAACTTGCATATAAAGATATGACCCCATTGAATCCTTCCTACGATGGAATAAAAGAAAACCTTTTAACTTTATTAGCCCAAAAAGATTATCGTTTTGGCGATTTTTCTTTGGCTTCTGGGATAAAAAGTGCTCATTATGTCAATTGCAAGCCAGTCTCTCTCTCAGGTCCAGGCCTCTTGTCAATAAGTTCACTATTCCTAAAACAATTAAATGAAAGTGATAATGCTGTTGCTGGATTGACTTTGGGTGCTGACCCTCTTGTTAGTGGCGTTGTAATGTTGGCAGCTCAATCAGGTATTAATTTAAGTGGATTAATAGTAAGGAAAGAAGCTAAAGGTCATGGAACTGGAGCATGGTTGGAAGGACCTTTGCCTCCCAAGGGTTCTATAATTACTGTCTTAGAGGATGTTGTGACTACTGGTGGCTCTTCTTTGAAAGCTGTTGAACAACTTAGAAATCAAGGGTATTTAGTTAATCAAGTACTAGCAATAGTCGATAGAGAAGAAGGAGGCTTAGATGCTATGTCTAAAGCTGGTTTAGATTTAAATAGTCTTTTCTTTTTAAAAGAGATTGTTGAAAGAGCTAAAAGCTTGTAATGACAGAAACTAAATCATTGATGTGGGATGAAACATTCCCTTCATTACTTCTAAAAGGGGATGGTACTGCAGCTTTTTTGCATGGTCAAACAACTGCTGATATTTTTGCTCAGAAACAACTGGAAAGAATCTTCTTGAGCTGTTGGTTGTCAACTAAAGGAAGTTTAAAAGCTTTATTGGAAATTCGAATTTCCAATAATATGGCTGAAATAGTTATATTAGGTGGTGAAATTAATTCTATAATTGATGGATTTGAATCAGTAATATTTCCAGCTGATAAAGTTAAGTTAGAAGTTCTAGAGCCAATAAGAAGAATCCAAAAAATAAATAACTTTCAATCATGGAAGGAGTCAACTCCTATTTGGATAAGTAATAGTGATTTAATTGAGAATGAAAGTCCTGACTATACTAAAGTAACAAAAGAAGAGTTGGAAATATGGAAAATAAGACAAGGAATACTTGGATTTGATAGAGAGATAAATGGAGAAACAAATCCCTATGAATTGGGCTTGGGAGATATTATAAAGCTTGATAAAGGTTGTTATTTAGGTCAAGAAGCAATTGCAAGGTTTTTCAGATCTAAATCTTTAAAATATCAACTTCGTTATTGGGAGGCTTATGGGAAAGCTGATAATTTCTGTATAGGTGGAAAAATTGTGAATACTAATCAAGATAACGAATTTAAAAAAAAAGTAGGAGTTATTACATCTTCAATTAAAATTAACGATAATCTTCTTGCTGGACTTGCTTTAATAAAAAACAATTTTATTCATAAGGATATTTGTTTTTCTGAAAAAGACGAAGCTATAACTTTAAAGAAGCCAATCTCTTTTGCGTTTCCTTTTTAATCTATTAAAATATTTTCAGGCTTTATCTATTAGCCACTTAGCGATCATTAAAGTAGCAATACAATCATCACGATTATATTTAAAGATTGAATTTAGATTTTTTGAGTAAATGTTATTTAATTTACGCGATTTTTTCCATTGTCTCCACCATAAAAGAGCTCTTGCTCCATCAGTATTTGCTTGTTCCCATTCGAATCCTATAAACTCAGCGATTGATTTAAGCCCATAATTTCTTACAGGTAGGCACCAGGATTCTCTTATTAAGAAATGTATATCAATAAATCTTTTTTTCAATGCATCAATTTCATTAGAACTGGCACCTTGTCTTAATCCTAGTTTTAGTAAAGATATGGGCTCTGTTTCGCCGTAATGGAGAATTGGGATGTCTTTATGATGATTTATTTTTCTCTTTATTCTTTCCCATAAGGAACTTTCTGTATCCTTTTCAAGATTAAGTAATGGTGAGTATTTAATTTTTTTATGATTTATTTCATTAGATAGATGGTTTGGTACTCGAATAAAACCGTGTAAAAAATCATGTTTAATATCTGGATCGGATTCTATATCATAAATCAATACATCTTTAGCTTCCTTTAGTTTGTTTAGTGCTATTCCTGGATTTAGCTTGATGGCCTTATTCGTTTTTTGAGATTGTGATTGTAAAATAATCTGTTTAGAAATATCACTATGTTGTGTCCCAAACTTTTCAAGCTTTTCCTTCAATTTATAAGGCCTAATTTTGGCTAAATCCTCTATATTATTTATACCAATTTTGTTTAATAAAAGTTCTCTTTTTGATCCAATTCCACTAACTTCGCTTAGATGACCTTCTTTTATTGCTACAGCATCACAATCTTTTCTCCATGAACATATTGTACATTTTTTTCTATTAGAAGTGATCGGGGGAGGAGTTTTAGATTCAATATCTCTCTCTAGACTTAATAATGAATCTATTAACTCTGTATTCATATGGTCTGTTAATTTTATCTTTTCGACTTTGATAACTTCGTTTTCTTTGTGAAGTATTAAGCCTTTTTTGACTTTATATTTTTGTGAATTATTTATTAATAAACCTTTCATTGCAAGCAGTAATCTATGCTCTCTTGTAACTTTTTTGCCTTGCCTAGCTAACACAGGTTGATAAGAGAAATTACCCCAAATACTCTCTCCTGATGTCTTCCTTAGTATCGGTAGATTTGCTTTAATGATTCTATTTTTTATGAGGGGATATTTTAGTCTGATTCCATAAGCGATATTTTTCCCCTCTTTACAAGCTTGAATTCCTATTCCATAACTTTTTTGTGAGAGATTATGAAAGCAGTCGATTTGATGATTTAATTGAAGTGTGCTGTGAGCTGTCCACAACTTTTTTTGTTTATCACCATAAATTTCAAGCCAAGCTTTTCTTCTGCATCGAATCCAACTCCTTAAAAGATGATCGTTGATTGGTTTGGATTTATTACATTTCATACTTAGAGAATAATCTGCATTTCTTTAAGAACAAAGTTTCTCCAACATAAAGATGAAAAAGAAAAAGTTGAATCTCACTAAAGAGAGAATTTCTTTCGGAACAGATGGATGGAGAGGGATATTAGGCGTTGATTTCACATTAGAAAGATTGCTTAAAGTAGCAGCAGCAGCAGCCCAAGAGCTTGCTTATGTGAAGGAGAAAAAAAATAATAAAATAATTATTGGTTATGATCGACGTTTTCTTGCAGAGGAAATGGCTGAGGCGGTTGCATCTGCAGTTAGAGGAGTAGGTTTAGTACCTTTGTTGGCATCTTCCTCTCTGCCAACTCCTTCTTGCAGCTGGGGAATAGTTGAAGAAAATGCACTTGGTGCATTAGTTATTACAGCAAGTCATAACCCAAGCGAATGGTTGGGCTTGAAAATAAAAGGTCCTTTTGGCGGCTCAGTTGATAGCTTTTTCACCAATTCCGTTCAAAAAAGATTAGATGCTGGAGGGATATCAATTCCAATCGAAGACGCAACCGTGAGAATTGATTTTCGGAAACAACATCTTTTGGGGATTAGTCAGAAATTTGACATACCTTTGATAGCTAATGGCTTGAGAAAATTAGGTGTGAAAATATTTGTCGATCCAATGCATGGATCTGCAGCGGGCTGCATGTCTGAATTATTTGGCTCCGATGGTGATGAGCTTATTTATGAAATAAGAACTAAAAGAGACCCATGTTTTGGGGGTACCCCTCCAGAGCCTATGAAGGCTTACCTATCGCAAGTAATATATGAAGTTCAGAACGCATCCCAAAAAGGTCAGTTGTCCATTGGCATAGTTTTTGATGGAGATGGAGATCGAATCGCGGCAATAGATGAAAAAGGTAGATATTGCAATACACAGTTATTAATGCCTGTTCTAATAGATCATCTGGCAAGGGTAAGAAATATGGCAGGTTGTGTTGTTAAAACTGTCAGTGGTTCGGATTTGATGCGCTTGATTGCTGAGGATTTGGGGAGAGAAGTTCTTGAAAAACCAGTTGGGTTTAAATATATTGCTGAAGAAATGCTTTCAAGAGAAGTTCTCATTGGAGGAGAAGAGTCAGGTGGCGTTGGGTTTGGGCATCACCTGCCAGAACGTGATGCTTTGTTTACCGCTTTACTTTTGATGGAGTCAATAGTTGCTGATTCTAAATGTTTAGGTGAAAAAATAGATTCTCTTCAAGCTCGATTTGGCAAGAGTCATTTTGAACGTATTGATTTAACTCTCAAAAATATGGAGATGAGAAGGAAGTTGGAAAATTTTTTGAAACAGAAGACCCCATCTTCAATTGGTCATAAATCAGTTTTAGAGGTTATTTCAACAGATGGAATAAAACTTGTACTTGATAAAAGTCATTGGCTGATGTTCCGTTTCTCTGGAACAGAGCCTCTTTTAAGAATTTATTGTGAAGCTCCAACAAGTGCAGAAGTTACTTCAACTTTGTATTATGCAAAGCAACTTATAGATAATAGTTTTGGATAATCTCCCTCTAGTAATTGCTAGTGGCAATGAAGGTAAAATCAGCGAATTTAAAAAACTTTTGGCCGATTTCCCATTTAATTTATTGACGCAACCTTTTGGAGTTGAGATTGAGGAAACAGGAAATACTTTTATGGAAAATGCAAGAATTAAGGCCATTGCTGTTAGTCAAGAAACGGGAAACTTATCTCTTGCAGACGACTCTGGATTAAGTGTTGAGGCTCTTGGAGGAGCTCCAGGTATTTACTCTTCTAGGTATGCAAGCTCAGATAAGGAAAGAATTGAAAAACTCTTAGCCGAGTTAAAACCTTTCCCAAATAGAAAAGCTAAATTTGAATGTGCATTATGTATAGCTAGTGGAGACAAAGTGCTGATAGAAGTTTCAGGCTTTTGCGAAGGACTAATAACTTTTTTCCCAAAAGGGGGAAATGGGTTTGGTTATGATCCAATTTTTGAAGTTTCTGGATTAGGTGAGACTTTTGCTGAAATGGACCACGAAAAAAAGAAGCAGATTGGTCACAGGGGGAATGCATTCAAACTCCTCAAACCTAGATTGAAAAAGCTATTAAATTATATAAATAAGTAGATTTTGTTCTGTAAATAAACCTTTTTAATCTTTAGTTTTCAACCCAGCTTCCGTGTAATCCATGGGGGATAGAAATAGGAACTTCAAGAATCGCTTTTTCAGTAAGATCTTTAGAATCAAGGATTATTAAATCTGTTCCAGATCTG
>QCIG01000015.1 GCA_003216815.1 Prochlorococcus sp. AG-402-K14
GCACCTTTACCCTTACACACAAGATGGTTCCAACCGTCATAGATATCCTTGAAGAAGTAGATTTTCATAGTGAGGAACTTAGACCTGAAGACTTTATGTTTAAAGGTTTCAATGGTGTGATGTGTGTTGAGAGTGGGGGACCTCCAGCCGGGACAGGGTGTGGTGGTTATGTAACAGGTCAAACGGTGAAACTTTTAAAGGAGCATCATCTTCTTGAAGATACCGATGTAGTTATATTTGATGTTCTTGGTGACGTTGTATGCGGAGGTTTTGCTGCTCCATTACAACATGCAAATTATTGTTTGATAGTCACTGCAAATGATTTTGATTCTATTTTTGCAATGAATCGCATTGTGGCAGCCATAAATGCAAAAGCAAAAAATTACAAAGTTCGTCTAGGAGGTGTAATTGCTAACCGATCTGCAGAATTAGATCAGATTGAGAAATTCAATGACAAAACAGGTCTTAAGACCATGGCTCATTTTCGTAACGTAGATGCGATTCGCAGATCGAGGCTCAAAAAGTGCACAATTTTCGAAATGGATGCTGAAGAAGAAGGTGTTTTGGAAGTACAAAATGAATATCTTTCCTTAGCTCAAAAAATGATAGATAATGTTGAGCCACTAGAAGCGGAACCACTAAAAGATCGAGAAATATTTGATTTATTAGGTTTTGATTAAACAATCAAGTAAAAAATCTTATTTAAGTCCAACTAATTTCATAGACAACTCCCAGACTTTTCGAGAAGTAACTGGATCTGTAACTCGATCAGATAATTCCTGCGAAAATTGTTGCCTGTCCTTTCTTTGTCTATTACCCCAACTCCAATGGACACCAGAAATAGCGAATTGAGGGTCAGATACAACTTGAGCTACTCTGTCACCTGCAAGTGCTTCACTTACAAAACCTCCTGTTATTAATTTTTGAAACCATGGGAACAACCATTGAAAAAGTTTTGGAGTGTGTCTAAATAATTTAGTATTTGCTACACAACCAGGATATAAAGAGCTAAAGAGAATTGGTGAAGAACTATATCGCCTATGTAATTCTTGGGTCGTAATCATATTGCATAACTTACTGTCTTTATAAGCTTTCCCTGGTTTAAAACGTTTACCACTAGCCATTGAAATAGGATCGCCAAAACCTTCTTCAAAACCAGATAGATTTCCCAAGTCTGCCGGCGCTGGTATTGGGATTTTCCCACCAAGTTCTTTATTGTTAGCAGTTACAGTTCCTAAAATAACTACCCTAGAAGATTCAACCCCCCAAGATCTTCCCTTCCAGACTGGTCTTGATGACTTACTAAGGTTTTCCAAAAGCAGCTGAATTAATAAAAAATGTCCAAAATGATTCGTTGCCATTGATATTTCATATCCTTGCGGAGATCTCAATGGTGTTTTCAAACGAGGAAGATATACAGCAGCATTGCAAACCAAAGCATCCAATGGCTCATTCAAATCTTCTAAAAGAGCCTTAGCCCCTCGGCGGACACTATCCAAGTCGCCAAGATCAATTTGAACATGTTTAAGTTGTCTTGGACTGTTAAGAGGTAAGCCAATTGCTGAAGCAGAAGCTTCCGCTCTCAAAGAAGATCTATTTGCCGTAATAACTCTCCATCCCCTCTCTACCAATGACTTTGTTGCATATAACCCAACTCCTGACGTTGTTCCAGTAATTAAGACAGTTCCTGGTGCCGCTTGTACTAGAGCCATCTTCTTTAGTAAAACTATTTTTAATCAATTTTCAAAGACAAATCTAAACCTAAGTGAAGCAAAGTTAATCATCGCCAGATAACTCTGACACTATTTGGAGCAATCCACTGGTCTTGTTCCTTAAAAAAACTTTTCTCGCCACCGTTCGTAAACATTTCATCAAAACGTATTCTTAATTTATGAAGTTTTTTTGATTCTTTTTCTAATAGATATGACAACTCAAGATTTCTATTCACACGTTGATGAGATGCAAGACCTAAATTCACGAGACTGGTTGCAAAAACAACTAATAATCCAAACTTCAAAATTAATGCCATATAGCTATATAAAAGTTCTCGCCTAACCGCCTCTTTCTGAAATTCAGAAACTTGAGTAAAGGCGTCGATGTTTTTATTTACAGAATGATGCCTCCTATTATTTTTTTTTGAACGCTTCCTTCTAAATGGCTCTTCAATTCGCTGAGGTTGTCCCAAAATTAAATAAAACATCCCAATTATTTTTATAGTAACTTAATTAATAAGGGAATCAATTCTTTGACTTCTTAGATGTATTTATAAATTCAAAAAAATAAATATAGATAAATTAAGGAACTACTATTTTTAATTCTCAAATAAATCTTTTGATATCTTACCTCTACTCGAAGTTTAATAAACTAGCTTTAACTATCATTAGAATAGAAATACATGATGTTATAACTTCTACTTACAAAAGTATTTTTAACAAATAACTAAAAGTAAAAATGAAAAATCCAGAAGGGCTTCTTTATCTAAATCCGCTTGAATTAACTGGTCCAGAACAAATGGCAATTGATCTCTTCCTGTTAGAAAAGTCATTTACTGACAAAAGTTTTCATATGGCAATTCGTTTTTATACATGGGATGGAGACTGGTTATCAATTGGAAAGAATCAAAAAGAAATCCCCAACACATGGATTAAACTTGTAAAAAATGAAAAATTAAAAATTGTACGCAGACCTAGTGGAGGGAAAGCTGTTCTTCATAGCAGTGGACTAACTTACGCACTCATTTGGAAATATCCACCAAGAAATAAAAAAGAATCATATTTAAAAACAACTCAATGGCTACAAGATGGTTTTAAAAAAGCTGGATTGGATCTATTCTTTGGCAATCAGGCTGAGAATATGGCCAACAGCAATTGTTTTGCAACTTCAACACTAGCTGACTTAGTCGATAAAGAGAAAAACAAACAAATTGGAAGTGCTCAATACTGGAAAAAGGGGCATTTGCTTCAACATGGAGAGATATTAATGGAACCTTCGGAAAAATTATGGAGAAAAGTTTTCAATACTGATCCACCAAATATAAAATATGAACTGAAAGAAAAAGATAGATTAATATTTTATTTAAAAGAATCATTAAAAAAAATATGGCCAAATTTAAAGCTGTATAATTATGAATTAGGCAAAAATGATAAAGAAATAATAAAAAATCTAACTATCGATAGTTTCAAAGAAATAAATCATTTTTGATCATCTTCTAAATCACTCAAAGTCATTGATTTGGCTATGCTGGGTAGGTTCAAACCTATTGGATATATATTCTCTCTTCTTGCAACTTTAATTAGTTGAATTGGCAGGTTTAATCCGATTTTTTTAAGTACAGCTTTTCCTATATCAACTCTATCTAAAGTTCCAATTGGAAGCCCAGCAAATGAAAGGACAAGTAGTCTTGCATCTTTTGTCTTTTCAATTTTGATTATTGCCTTCCAAAGTGATTCCTCTTCAGCAATTGATGGTAATTCATCTATAGGAGATGAAAAATCATAAAGAAACTTCTCATCCCAATTTTGTACAGAAATCTTCGTCAAAATTTTTTCAGTCACATAACCCACCCATCTTCCTTCTCTACACAAAAGAATCCATTCCTCTTTGGATTCATTATTTTTCTTCAATGAATTATGTTTCGATAAAACTTTCACAGGTAAATCATCCTCCAGAACTCTGTACGATCGACTGCAAACTTCATTGACACATAATTCAGATAATATCTTTTGTATTTGAATTATTTGGCTCTGTGACTTAGATGAAGAAAAGATAAATAAACCAATAATAAAGAAGCAAAAAGCGACAAAAAAATTACCTCTAATTAAAATAATAAAACCCGTAAAAAAAGCAAGAAAAGAAATAAATCTAGCAGAGGCTATAGCAACTTTTATTCCAGCTCTTTTACTTCCTGTAAAGTACCATATTAAAGATTTTAATATCACACCTCCATCAAGAGGAATTATAGGAAGCAAATTAAATATTCCTATCAAAAAATTAAGCCCTCCAACTTGCTTAAATAAATTAGAAATAATTAAACTTGATCCTGATAAAATATTACTTAATAAAAACATCAAGAAAGCCAGTAGAAGACTAACACTGGGTCCTGAAATTGCGATTTTCAAACTTCCTTTTGACGTCGCACATTCATTTTCAAGATTTGCCATTCCCCCAAGAAAAAAAAGTGTAATGTCTTTAACTTTTAGACCTTCTCCAATTGCTACAAAAGAATGAGCTAATTCATGCAATAAAACAGATAAAAATAAAAGAAAAGAAGTTAATACACCAATCAACCACCCATTCAAAAAAGGTGCCTGACCATCGAAAAGTGACTCAAACTGATCTCTTGCTGACAAAGTAAAATATAAGAAAACCAAAAACCAACTAGGATGAATCCTTAAAGGTATTCCTCTAATTTTCAAAACTTCCCAACTACCCAAAGCCAAGGCCTCCTAGCTCTAAAGCAAATCTGTTTCAATCAATCCTAATAAAAATTCTGATAATGTTCAGAAAATCAACTTCTAAAAAATCAACAGCAATAAAAATTTGTGGCATAACAAATACTTCGCAAGCAAGATCAATAGCTCAATTAGGAATAAATGCTATTGGAGTGATTGGCGTAAAAAATTCACCTCGTTTTGTACCTGAACAAGAATGCATACAAATTTTCAATGAAATAGAAAAAATATCTTCAAATATTGAGAAAGTATTTGTAATTGCTAATGAGAAATTACAAAGAATAAAATATATAGTTAACAGATCAAATCCACCTTCAGTACTCCAACTACATGGCGATGAATCAGTTGATTATTGTCTTGAATTAAAAAACGAATTCCCAACAATTAAGTTATGGAAAGCATTCAGGTTAAGATCTACTAATGATCTTAAAAATATAAGTCAATATGATAAAAGTATTGATGCTATTCTATTAGATGCTTGGGATGCAAAGTCCCTAGGAGGGACAGGGAATAGAGTTCCAATAGAATTATTAATTAATAAAAATTTTAAAACTCCTTGGATCTTAGCAGGAGGAATATCTGCTGAAGTAATTCCTGAAATTTTTTCTAAACTTAGACCTGATGGGATTGATGCCTCTAGTCGACTAGAGATATCTCCAGGTATTAAAGACCTTGAGAAAGTGGAATCTCTTGTTCGCGTAATAAGAGAAAGAAATTAATCAACAAGGTAGATTCATTCTTTTTATTTTTTGAATTAGAATGCTCCTGAGGAAGGCATTAGAGTTACATCCTCAATAATTTGATTAATTGGTTGATTAGCAAGATGTAAAAGTTCAAATGCCACTTGATCAACTGAAAGCATCGAATCTCTGTCAAATTGCATACCAACTGTTTCTGAATCCCAAAGAGATGAATTTACTGATCCCAGAGTAAGCGTGCATGCTCGTATCAAATTCATACGTTCTTCCTCAGCTAAGCATTTGGTAAAACTTGCTAAAGCTGCTTTAGAAACACAATATGCTCCCCATTGTGGGAAGACATTTCGAGAAGCATGACTACTTACATTAATAACTAATCCTCCTTTTCTTCTCATCAAAGGAACAACCTCAGAGCAAACTTGGAAGATACTAGTGATATTCATTTGCATGATCCATTCCCATTTTTCATGTGGCATTGATAAAAGATCTCCAGTCCAAGCAACTCCAGCATTATTTATTAAAACTGTAGGGACCAACCCATTATTCATTAATTCAACTATTCCCTTAGAAATCTCTTTGGGATTACTAAGATCAATGGATTGATAGAAGACCTTAATATTTTTGTTATCAATTTCATTAATAAGACTTTCTAGATCATCTTTGGACCTGGATATAAGTAACAAGTCCCATCCAGAATTAGCAAAAGCTTTAGCAGTTGCTCTTCCAATTCCTCTAGAAGCACCCGTGATTAATACTGTTGACAAGAAAGTTAGAAGCAAACATTAAAACTTTAAACTGAAAGTTCACTTTCTATCGATTGAGATTCCAAAAATTTTCCCATGTTTCTAAATTTGGAGTATCTATTCCCCCTCAATTCGTCGGGAGATAAAGACAACAATTCTGATAAATGCTTCTCAAGAGCATTTTTCAAGGTATCGCCAGCCTGAAGAGGAGCCCAATTGTTCCCCCCAGAGGGCTCTTTTAAAACCTCATCAACAATACCTAACTTCATAAGATCAGGTCCTGTAATTTTTAATGAAGCTGCTGCCTCTGGAGCCTTGCCTGCATCCCTCCACAAAATCGATGCACAAGCTTCAGGGCTTGCGACTGTGTAGACACTATGTTCAAACATAAGCAATCTGTCAGCGACACCTATTCCAAGAGCCCCACCAGAGCCACCTTCTCCAATCACAGTTGCAATTATGGGTACTTTCAATCTAAACATTTCACGCAGATTCACTGCGATCGCCTCACCCTGACCTTGTTCTTCGGCTACTAACCCCGCATAAGCTCCAGGCGTATCGATAAAAGATATTATTGGCAGATTAAATCTATCAGCATGATCCATTAACCTCAAAGCTTTTCTGTATCCTCCTGGTTTGGCCATGCCGAAGTTTCTTGCGACATTCTCTTTTGTATCTCTACCTTTCTGCTGGCCAATAAGAAGAACAGATTTTTCACCTATTCGAGCTAAACCTCCTACAAGAGCCTGATCATCAGTTCCATTTCTATCTCCGTGTAATTCTACCCAATCATCACAAAACATCTGGATGTAATCAAGTGTACTAGGCCTTTGTGGATGCCTTGCTACTTGAATCTTTTGAGCTGGAGTAAGTGCATTAAATATTTCTTCACGCCTTCTTGCCGCAAGTGTCTCTAATTGCAAAAGTTGTTGACTTACATCAACCTCTGAATCTCTTGCTAGTTCTCTAATTTGATCAATCTGATTCTCTAATTCAACAAGAGGTTTTTCAAATTCGAGGAGAAAGCGTCTAGCCATAAGAAAAAAATAACCAAATATTCAGACGGTTAATGTCTGAATATTTGATTTCAAACCAACTGCAGAAAATCCATGCCTTTCAGAGGCCTCACCAATAAAATCCATTTTTTCTAGAGTGATGTTGTTCCTACCCCAACTAAAATTTGTATGACAATTCTCGAATTCAAGAAGCATTGCCTCAGCAAAACATGCAAACATTTCTCTTTTAGGATTTTCCATCTCGGCTAATTCCATCATGCTCCAACCAATATCTTTGAAAAATTGAACTATTCCGCCTTTTAAGACATGGATACCAGAACCTGAAAATTTCTCACCTAAATTTTTAGGATACCCACCATCAATCATCAAGCAGGGTCGTTTTATTTTTGATGGATCAATCTCTAGGGTTTTGGGCATACTTGCAACCCAGATCACAATATCTGCTTCAGGTAAAGCCTCATCAAGACTAAGTATTCTCCCTCCTCCAAGTTGAGTCTGAAGTTCAAGTAAAGGCTTTTGCTGTCTAGCTACTAATAACAGTTCTGAGACACCAGTTCGATTCGCAAGCCATCGGCAAACTGCGCTACCAATATCACCAGTAGCCCCCACTACAGCAACCTTTGAGTTACTCAAATTTATTCCTATACGAGGTGCATTTTGTTCTAGTTGTTTGCAAATAACCCAAGCTGTATGAGTGTTCCCAGTGGTAAATCTTTGCCAATCAAGAGTGGTATTCCTAACTTGTTGATTTTGAAGCAAATTGAAATTTTCAAAAATTATTGATGTAAACCCTCCAAGCGCAGTTATGCTAATTCCTTTTTTTTGGGCTAACTCCATTGCATTTAATACTTTCCTTCTTGCTGTTTTAAATCTGCTTAACATCTCAGGCACAAAGCATGAATCTATATAAGCTCCCTCTATCGTCTTTCCTATCGCACTTACTACCTTTACATGCTCTACCAATTGAGGTGGAGCTGTACACCAAACATCTAAGTCTCCCTCAGCTATATGGTCATACCCTAATCCCAATGCCTTTCGCTTGGCATCTTCAAAACTTGTTGAATGTCCAATTAGCCCAAACATTTGGCACCGAGCAACATCAAAATTGAAATTAAATAATTATCCAAGATTGAAGGTTAGACCACCAAGGTGACAAAAAAAAGAATTCCTCAAGAACTTTAAGTTCTTGAGGAATTGATGAAGATAAAATTATGTAAAATTTAAATCTCTAAATCACTGCTGCCAGAGCCATTCTGGCAATTTCTCTATTGTCAAGACCTATTTCAAGAAGGGAATCTTGATAAGCAATCATAAATTCTTCCATTAGCTCTTCCTTATCCATATGAAGGACTTCCGCATCATTAGAAACCTCATCAAGCATAGACTTTATTAAAGGCAAGTTTTCTTTATTAGCCTTCATCAGATCTTTTTTAACTGTATCAAGATTAGCCTTCAACCATTCTTGGCCATAATTTAGATGCAAATACTCATCTTGGACAACTCCTTCCGTGATTCTTTTCGCAAAAGGATCAGCCACACGAATGTATACGTGATAAGCAGATATGGCAAAAGACTCAATCAAAATACATTGAATCAAAAGACAAGTAGTTGTGTCTCCAGCATTAAAGGCTTCTATAAAATTGTTATGGAGTTTTGAGAAAAATGTTTTTGCAAAAGGCATATCAGGCTTTACAGCAAGATTTCTTCCACAAGCACAAAAACCATTCATATGTTTTTTCTCCATTTTCCCTAGCCTGACAAGCTCATCTGCATGTTCAGGAATTAACTTAGCTAAATCAAGAAAATTTGAATAAGCTTCTTGCTCACCCTCAATTACAACCGCATTGATTCTGCTATATGCATCTTTGTATGACTCTGAGGTGAAATCAGGAAGAGTATCTGATAACTCTTCTTTTTCTACAGTTAAATTGTTGGATGCAAGAGCTTGCATAGATCTATTAGAAATTTGTCAATCTGAGTGATCTTACAGAAATAAATGCAAAATGGTAGTTCAGTTACCACTTCTTAACTGCAAGAAACAAGTTTTTATTACTTAATTGGTGGCCAATCACTGTCCAAAAGGCTTATGAATAGTGACTTCCAATGATCTATTAGGGCATTTTCCAAAGCGGCACCCAGTGCAGGATTTGAAGAGGTTGCATCACCAATAACTCCAGAAGAGCTCAAATCTTTTGTAAGCCATGCACATGGAGAGGCACCCTCCAGGCTCCATCCTTGTGGAGTGGAAATAATCTCGTCACTTGAATTTTTTTTATCTAAATAAGAATCATTACGAACTAAATCTCCATCCATATGCAACATAAGGCTCGTCTCTGCTAAGGCAGCGTGAAGTCCTTCCTCTACTTCTTTATCCGGCAAAAGTTTATCCAATCCAGGGACTCCACTCCATAAGAAACAAGGCAAAACAGCTAAAGAAGGACATTGAATTCTTAATTGTCTTGAAACAGCCTGAAGCAGACCTATTTGCCCACCATGGGCATTAAAAAAGACTAATCTTTTGAATCCCATAGAAGCTATCTGCTGGCCTACATCAGTAACCAAAGAAAGCAAAACATTCGCTGATAGCGTCAAAGTCCCTGGAAAATCCTTATGTTCAGGAGAAAAACCAATTGGTTGAGATGGCATCATCCATATCGGCAAATTTTCAGGCAAACCTTCAAGAGTCTTAATTAAAATATTTTCAGCAAAAAAAGTATCAGTAATTAAAGGTAAATGTGGCCCATGTTGTTCACATGCGCCGAATGGCCAAACTAATGTAGATCCTTTTTCTGACGCGGCTTTAGAAGCTTCCGGCCAGGTTAAATGTTCAAATCGTCGGGTTTGAAAAATGATAGAAATCTCCTAATAATTAAAAAACAACTTAACCTTGGCTGTAAGAATGTTTCACTTATTACCAAGGGTATTATGGCCGGGTCAGATCCTCAGCCTAAAAAAGCTACTCCCCCAAGACCAGCAATAAATGCATCGCGCAAGCCATTGCAGGTTATGCATATTAGTCGAAAGACTGAGGAAGAAATCATTAAAAAAGAATCATCGAAGAAAGAGGTTTCTGACCAATCTAAAGATAAAAGATTTGATGAAAAAGTTCTAGCAGAAAAAGATATTTCCCCTTTAAAAGCTCCTGATCAGAAAAAAGAAATTCAAGAAAACCATAGAGATGAGAACCATCAAGCTACGACAATGGAAGATCTCCTAAGATCCGACAATAGTTTTAATTATAAAAACGTTGAATCTTTGGATGATCAAAATATCTTTGAACAAAAAAACAGAACAGTTGATGAATTTGATTTTGATGAAAATGAATTTTTAGCCGCATTAGAAGAAAATCAACCAATCGGTACTACTGGTGAAATTGCTAAAGGTTCAGTTATTGCTGTTGAAAGTGATGGGATTTATGTAGATATAGGAGGAAAAGCCCCTGGGTTTATGCCCAAAAATGAATGTGGTCTAGGTGTGATTACAAATTTAAAAGAACGCTTTCCAAAAGGATTACAAGTAGAAGTTCTTGTTACTCGTGAGCAAAATGCAGATGGCATGGTAACAATTAGTTGCAGGGCCTTAGAACTAAGAAAAAGCTGGGACAAAGTTCAAAATCTTGCAAAAGAAGGAAAAGTTATTCGAGTTAAGATCAATGGGTTTAACCGAGGAGGAGTGACATGCGACTTTGAAGGATTAAGAGGTTTTATCCCTAGATCACAACTGGAAGATGGAGAGAATCATCAATCACTTGTGTCAAAAAACATTAATGCAGCTTTTTTAGAAGTAAACCCAGAGAGAAGAAAACTGGTTCTCTCAGAAAAGAAAGCTGCAATTGCATCAAGATTTTCTGAATTGGAAATTGGCCAATTAATCGAAGGCGAAGTCTTAACAATAAAACCCTATGGATTTTTTGTTGATTTAAAAGGCGTTAGTGGATTATTGCATCATTCAATGGTAACTAATGGGAGCATGAGGAGCCTTCGAGAAGTTTTTCAGACTGGTGAATCTATCAAAGCTTTAATAACTGATTTAGATCCTTCTCGTGGACGTATAGGTCTAAACACTGCTCTTTTGGAAGGGCCTCCAGGAGAACTTATTACTGACAAATCAAAAGTAATGGAAGAAGCTGAGGAAAGAGCAATTAAAGCGAGAAATAGTCTCAATAAAGAAAAAGTTGATACTCAAAAAGAAGAGAAAAATATCAACTTACTTTCATAACTAAAAAAATGATTGCAAGTATATCCAAAGAAGCTAATTCAAAGAAAACAGACTGGGAAATTGACTTTTATTCTCGTCCAATCTTAGAAGAGAATGGGAAAAAAAGATGGGAATTGCTAATTACAGGCACAACTAATTTCAAAGATAAGAAAACTTTTAAATGGGAAAAAATATGCCCAGCATCAAGTGTTAATTCTATTTGGTTAAAAGATGCATTAGAAGAAGCAATTAATGAGGCTAATGCCCAAGGATGGGAGTCTCCCACTGTTCTGCGTTGTTGGCGATCTTCTATGAAAACAATGATAAAACGCGCAGCAGATCAGATTGGTATTGAACTTATTGCGAGTAGAAGAACATATTCATTGTTAGAGTGGCTTATTGATAGAGAGAGAAATCTTTACCCTAAGCAAAAAGGATATACAGGCATTAGTCTCGCCCCTCCATCCAACCCAATTACAAACCAAGCGATACCATTACCAGAGGAAGTAAGAGGGGACTCTTGGAACTTTGCTTCGCTCTCAGTTAATACACTTAGAGAAGCTGACGAATGGGAAATAAAATTTTCCAATTTAATTCCTATAAAAGAATCAATTGATGGAAATATTTCTATTCCTGGTATTAGGCTTTTTAGCTCAAAAAGATCCTTGGCACTTGCCGCCTGGCTAGGAGGACTTGAACCAGTAAAGCTTGTAATTGAAGGAACCCAAATAATTTTAGAAGCAGGACAAGCTGATAGATGGCTAGTTACTGATGTTGAAGAAGAAGCACAAAAGGCTATTGAAAATAATTTTCTAAATACAAAGCGAGAGGCTGATGGACTTCAATTTATTTCAGTTCAAAAAAATTCTGAACAAAATTCCTTAGATGGTTTTTGGATGTTAAGAGATATTGGAGAATTATAACGATTTTCGCTAAAGGTTAAATCTAATCAACCTCTATCAATAAAAAAATAGAGTCACGAATCATTATGAAGTTAATAACTTATAAAAAAGTTAAATATTTTGAATCTAGCCTATTAAAAGACAATGACTTCATTCATGCATTTTTCACCAAAAGATATCAAGATAATGAACCAGAATCATTACAAAAACAACTTAATTTAACTTCAGATATTCACTATTTATCGCAAGTACATAGCAATACAATCTTTCAAACAAATAGTACATTAAATTTAAAACCTATAATTGGAGATTGCCTAATAACGAAAGAAAAATATCAAAGCCTATGGATATATACAGCAGATTGCATGCCAATACTAATTGCCGATAAAAAGACAAGAAACATCGCAGCATGTCATTCTGGTTTACAAGGTCTTAAAAAGCAAATCATCTCAAAAACAATAAAAAGGTTACTAGAAATAGGATCTAACAAAAACAATTTAATTTTTGCAATTGGACCTTCTATAAGAGAAGATAACTATCAAGTAAAAATCAAAGATGTTGATAATTTAATCTTTCAAACCACAGGGGGAAGATATATTAAAGAAAAATGCTTAGTCAGAGTAAGCAAAGAAGAACTAATTCCCTTATTCAAAAAAGACAACAATCCTCAAAGATTACTTTTTAATATACAAGCTGCTGCAATCTTACAATTATACAACGAGGGTATAAAACAATCTCAAATCAATATAAACAGGATTTGCACCTACTCAAATCCAATATTATTTAATTCATTCAGAAGAGATAAAACTAATTCAAGGCAATGGAGTTGTATATATTCATAAATATAGGCAAATAAAGTTATTTAATTAAATTTAGCATTTATTTTTTGCAAGTCCCTCATTTATATATTTCTCAGTTATATCAATATCACTATTAAAAGGTATAACTTTAGCCACTAATACACCATCTATTACTCCTTGAGGCTTTAAATTTACTTTTGTATGTCTTGGCAATTGTTTTTTTAGCCAGTTAATAGATCTTTCTTCTAAATCAGGACTGGTTTCTGTACATGCTATTTTCACAGTATAAGTACGATTATTATCACCAATTAGCAAGACAGAAGAGCTACTTACTTGCAATACTTCGGCAGCATCAACTTGAGAGAAAAAGCTAATTATAGGTATTAAAAATATAAGAATTTTTATACAAAGCGTATTCATGAAATAAATTTAGTCCTTGATTATTTGTTTATATCGGGTATACCAACCATTTGAGCATTACTTTTACCTGGTGGCACCATTGGGTAGCAATTTTCACCCTTTCTTACATTTACGTTAACAAGAACTGGGCCTTCATTTGATAAGGCTTTCTGAAGTTGAGGCATCAGCTGATCTCTTTCAGAAATCACAACACCTTCTATCCCAAAAGCCTTAGATAATGAAATAAAATCAGGTTCCCCAACAGACATATTAGATGCAGAATATCGTTCATCGTAAAAACTTTCTTGCCATTGCCTAACCATACCTTGCCAATGATTATTTATAATAATTACTTTCAAATTAAGCTTGTATTGAGCAATAGTTCCAAGTTCTTGGATATTCATGAGAATACTTGCATCTCCAGCTATACAAATCACTTGCTCGTCAGGTAATGCAACTTTAACTCCCATTGCCGCAGGCATCCCGAAACCCATCGTTCCAAGGCCTGCGCTACTAATCCATTGCCTTGGTCCATTTAATAAATATTGAGCTGCCCACATCTGATGTTGTCCAACATCGGTCGTAATATAAGCATCTTGAGCTAAATCTCTCAATGCAATTAAGACTTCCTGTGGGTATATTTCTCCTTCCTTTGAAGGAATAATTAAAGGAAAATTATTCTTCCATTCGTTTATTTTTGCAAGCCAACTAGAAGTTTTTGGATTAATTTCCCTTTGATTACTGAGATCTAATAATTTAACAAGGCTAATACCAACGTCTCCCAATACCGAAACTTCAACAAGTCTATTTTTATTTATTTCTGCTGGATCAATCTCAAAATGAATTACTTTTGCTTTAGGTGCAAAAGTATCCAATTTACCTGTAACTCTGTCATCGAATCTTGCCCCAATAGCAATCAACAAGTCACACTCAGTCACAGCAAAATTTGCATAAGCTGTGCCATGCATCCCAAGCATCCCAACAGATAGAGCATCACGTTCATCAAAAGCTCCCTTTCCCATTAAAGTTGTTGTGACAGGGATTTGATATCTATTAGCAATTGCCGCAAGAGTTTCATGCGCTCCGGATGAAATGACTCCTCCTCCCACGTAAAGAAGTGGTTGTTCAGCATTTTCAATTAAATCTAAGGCCTCGCTTATAGCATTATGTTCTGGCGCGAATGGCAGTTCAAAGCCGGGAGGCTTTATTGAACCTGGCTCAACAGGTCGATATTCAAACAACTCTTGCCCGACATCTTTTGGTATGTCAATCAAAACTGGACCAGGTCTGCCTGATGAGGCGATGAGGAAAGCTTGCGCAACGACTTTTGCAATTTCAGCTGGATCTCTTACTACCCATGAATGCTTAACAATTGGGAGTGTTATCCCAAAAATATCTGTTTCTTGAAAAGCATCAGTACCTATAGCAGGTCTTGGAACTTGTCCTGTTATTACAACAAGAGGAACAGAATCCATTTGAGCAGTAGCTATACCAGTGACTAAATTCGTAGCTCCAGGACCTGATGTACCAAAACAAACACCTACTTTTCCAGTTGCCCTAGCAAAGCCATCTGCCGCATGAGTTCCACCCTGCTCATGTCGAACAAGAATATGTTTTAACCAACCCTCTTGCTCTGCTTTGAAAACTGCATCATATATCGGAAGTATTGCACCGCCTGGATAACCAAAAATAGTATCCACCCCATGCCTACGAAGAGAATCCATCAGTGCATCAGCTCCTGACATCTCGTATTGAGTTTGTGTTCCTGAATCTCCTAGATCATTAGGCGCAGAGGTCAGGGTCACGGCATAACAAAATCTAACTAACAATAAATCCTAATATACTGAATTTCAATTAATTTAAATTAATCAAAGATTTAACTAAATACGCTTGTTTAAAAAACTGATCAGATAAGCAAATTAATTAATATTTATCGGCACTTGAATTCTTTACAACAATCCTATTTGGTGTAAAGGTCCATCACCAATTATTAATTCCATCAAAAAACAAAGAAAAACAATCATTGCAACTCTTCCATTCCAAACTTCAGAGCTGTTGTTCCATCCCCACTGCCATTTCTCTTGAGGATAAAGTTTTACTCTTTCTGGCAATTTTGATGCTTCCTCCAAGCTAATCCCTTCGCCTTTCAAGCAAGAAGAAACAAGATCAGCCAGACCTTCAATAAATAACGGGTAGGTATCTAGTGCTGGAACTCTTTTAAAATTAATTATTCCATTTTTGTGGGCAATTTCTTTGTACTCAATATCAATCTCTTGGAGTGTTTCAATGTGCTCACTCACAAAACTGATAGGGACCACAACAAGCTCTTTAACACCGGATTTTCCTAATTTTTCTAATATTTCTTCAGTGTATGGCTTGAGCCACTCTTCTGGCCCCACTCTACTTTGATAGGCAAGAGAGAATGAATTACTAAATCCAAGCGACCTTTCAAGTTTATCAATAACCAAAAGCGAACAATTTTGTATTTGATCTTGATAAGGATCGCCTGCTTCTTCTACATAGCTTTTGGGAACACCATGTGCAGTAAAAAAGACGTGGGCTTCCTCAGGCAAGTCACAAGCTAGTATTTGTTTCTTTATTAATTCAGCCATTGAAGATACATAAGCCGGGTTGTCAAACCAGCTGCGAATACAACGAATTGATAATTTTCCAAACTCAGAGTCGCCATCTCTTAATCTTTTTAATTCTCTAAAGCTTGATCCACTTGTACTTATAGAAAAATGAGGATAAAGAGGCAGTACAACAACTTCGCTAACACCATCAGCCTTTATATCCGCTACAGCTGATTCAGTAAAAGGATGCCAATACCTCATTGCAACATATGTTGTAGCGTCTATTCCGATATTTCTAAGATAACTTTGGAGCTCTCTTGCCTGCTGCTCAGTTATGCGACGTAAAGGTGACCCACCTCCTATAGACCTATAAGCCTCTTGTGATTTACTACTTCTTAATAAGCTTATGAGCCAAGCCAAAGGTTTTTGAAAAGCGCGAACCGGCAATCGAATTATCTCTGGATCTGAAAATAGATTATATAAAAATGGTCCAACGTCCTTAATCCTCTCAGGACCTCCGAGGTTTAATAAGAGGACACCAACCCGAGCCATTTTAGAAAAAACTCCTTATAAAAGGTTATAAGAACCTTTATCAATTAAAGATAGCTAAATTTACAGGATGATGGACGAGAATCAACAGTTACTAGATATCAATAAAGACCTTGAATCAAAAGGAATCAATCTCAGAATTGAAAAGAGAGGAAAAGTTTTAAATATTCGTGGTTCATTGCCTGATAAGAAATCTCCAAATCTTTTTAAAGTTCAAAGAATAAGCCTTAAACTACCCTGCGACTTTAAAGGTTTAGGAGAAGCAAAAAGAACTATTGAATTGATTGATTTTCAACTTAAGAAAAATCAATTTTCCTGGTCCCATTGGATTAAAGAAAAAGCCATCTCATCAACAACAAGTAATAACCTAGAAATAAGTAATGAAATAGAAAGATTTAGAAAACAGTTTTTTTCTAACACTTCCAAAAGCAAATCACCAGCGGGCATGATAAGCACATGGCAGTCTGCTTATAAGCCATACATGAACAGGTTAATCGGAGTTAGTAATAAATCTAGACTTAAATTAGACGAAGATCTTCTACTTAAAATCCTTTTAACATACAAAGAGAATTCACGTAGCAGGCAACAATGTGGAATTGCTTTAAGCGCTTTAGCAAGACACCTTAAGTTAGAACTACCTGAGAACTGGAAACAACTTCAAAGTGGTTATGGAATACACGAATCTAATTTCAGAGAATTGCCTAGTGATGAAGATATTATTAATAGCTTTCATTTAATACCAAATAAAAAATGGAGATTTGTTTTTGGGTTAATGGCAACCTATGGGCTCAGGAATCATGAAGTCTTTTTTAGTGATCTATCTAGTTTGAAAAGAAATGGGGATAAAATACTGAGAGTTTTTCCTAATACAAAAACGGGAGAGCATCAAGTTTGGCCATTTCATCCAGAATGGGTTAGTTTGTTTGAGCTAGACAATAAAACTGATATTTTAAATTTACTCCCTTGTATTAAAACAGATTTACAAGAGACAACTCTTCAACATATTGGAAGAAGAGTATCCGAACAATTTCGAAGATATAAAATATCTTTTACTCCCTATGACTTAAGACATGCATGGGCAATTAGAACTATTTTGATAGGTCTACCAAATACAGTAGCAGCAAAAATGATGGGCCATTCAGTCTCTATTCATACAAAAACCTATCATCATTGGATAACCAAAAGAGATCAACAACTTGCTGTTGACAGCGCCCTGTCTAGAGGGAAAACCACCAAAACGAATAATTAATATTTATAGCTCTTTCATTTCTATTAATTATTCTTTTTATTAACTTACTAATTTCAACAAAAGGAAATGACTCAGAAGTTTCAAAAAGAAAATTCAAGACTTAATAAACTAGACAATGATGCAGAAGAAATAGGAATGGGAGGTAATTTAATACCAAATATTACGGAAGAAAAATATCGCAAAAGAATGGAAAAAAGGAAAAAAATTCAAACAGAAAGATTAAAAGAAAGAAAGAAAAAAAAAGGGCTTATAATAGTTACGACTGGCCAAGGGAAAGGGAAGACGACAGCAGCACTTGGGATGGGAATAAGAACTATTGGTCATAACCATAAAGTTGCAATTATTCAATTTATCAAAGGTGGGTGGGAACCAGGTGAGTTATTAGCCTTAAAAATATTTGGAGAAAAATTTAAGTTTCATGCATTTGGAGAGGGTTTCACCTGGGAGACACAAGATAGAAATAAAGATATGAGTTTAGTTCTATCAAGTTGGGAAAAAGCTCTCTCTTATCTCAAGGATCCAAGCTATAAACTTATAATCTTAGATGAAATCATTGTTGCAATAAAACTTGGATATATTGATGAAGAAGAAATTATAAAAGGCATACATATGAGACCTGAACTTACACATGTAGTTTTAACTGGAAGAGGAGCTACAAAAAAATTAATCGATTCAGCGGATCTGGTAACTGAAATGAAATCAATCCATCATCCTTTTAGAGAGCAAGGAGTCATGGCACAAGAAGGAATTGAATATTAATCTCTAATCTTGAAAATATTTCCATCGCAAGGGATCCAATACAGATATAAAGACGTTCTCTCAGGACTTGCTACTGTCAATTTGATATTAATTTTTAATGGCATACTCCAGAGCACTTATAAAACTCAGTGGTGAAGCCCTCATGGGAGAAAAACCTTATGGGATAGACCCTGAAATTGTTCAATCTATTGCAAAGGATGTTTCAAAAGTAGTTGAAAATGGCACACAAATAGCAATTGTCGTAGGTGGTGGGAATATCTTTAGAGGATTAAAAGGATCCGCAGCAGGAATGGATAGAGCCACTGCTGACTACGTAGGAATGCTCGCTACTGTAATGAATGCAATTACTCTGCAAGATGGATTAGAGAGAGCTGGAGTACCTACACGAGTACAGTCCGCTATTGATATGCAACAAATTGCAGAACCTTATATCAGAAGAAGAGCTATTAGACATCTTGAGAAGGGAAGAGTTGTTGTGTTTGGGGGTGGATGCGGAAATCCTTTCTTCACAACTGATACCACTGCTGCTCTAAGAGCCGCTGAAATAAACGCTGAAGTTGTCTTCAAAGCAACTAAAGTTGATGGTGTTTACGATCGAGATCCAAAAAAATATCCAGATGCTGTCAAATATGACCATCTCTCCTTTCAAGATGTACTAGCCAACGAAATTGGAGTAATGGATAGTACTGCTATAGCTCTTTGCAAAGATAATAAAATACCCATAGTTGTTTTTAATATTTTCCAAGCTGGAAATATCGCAAAGGCTATTTCTGGGGAGCCAATCGGATCAAGAATATCGAATTCAAGCTAGCAATCAAGATATAGAACCTTTTTAATAATCAATTTCGCCATAACTTTACTTAAAATGACAAACCAAGAGCTAAAAATCACAATGAGCAAATCTGTAGAAGCAGCTCAAAGAAATTTTAATACCATCAGGACTGGAAGAGCTAATACATCTTTATTAGACAGAATATCAGTAGAATATTATGGGGCTGAAACTCCACTGAAGTCTCTTGCAACCATCTCAACTCCTGATTCTCAAACAATATCTATTCAACCCTTCGACCTGGGCTCACTAGCTGTTATTGAAAAAGCTATTGCAATGAGTGATCTAGGTTTCACTCCAAATAATGATGGGAAAATAATTCGTATTAATGTACCACCTTTAACTGAAGAACGTAGAAAAGAATTTTGTAAACTCGCATCAAAATATGCAGAAGAAGGAAAAGTTGCCCTAAGAAATATACGGCGCGACGCCATAGAAAAAGTTAAAAAATCAGAAAAGGATGGAGATCTTTCAGAAGATCAAAGCAGAGATGAACAAGAAACAATTCAAAAAGAGACAGATCATTTTATCAATGATATTGAAAAAAAACTTTCAGAAAAAGAAGCTGAGATTTTAAAAGTTTGACACTCTTAGATGTTGCCATTATTGGAGGGGGTGCATCAGGTACTACGGCAGCATTTCATTTAGCTAATAAAAATAAAAACGTATGTATTCTTGAAAAGAACATTTCCACTCCAGTAAGGGTCTGCGGAGGCGGCATGTCTGCTGCAGTACAAAATTGGTTCCCTTTTCAACTTATGCCAATAGTTGATGAAGTAATTACAACTGTAGAATTTAGTTGGCGTAATACTGACAAAGTAATTTCAAAACTCTCTGGCTCCGCTCCCTTTTGGATAGTCAAACGTGAAAAGCTCGACTCGTTTTTGCTAGATCAAGCAATGAATTCTGGTTGTAATTTAATGACTACTTTTAATGTAGTCAATATAAAGAAAAATTCTAACATTTGGCAAGTAACAGCTCAAGACGGTAGACAAATAGAGGCAAAAGCAGTTGTCATTGCTGATGGATCTCAATCACCATGGCCTAAAACTTTTAACTTAGGTCCAAAGAAAGAAAGATTTGCCTCTACTTTCTCAGGCAGAATTAAAAGAAAGGGAAATTTAACATGTGAAACAGCCAGGTTCGAATTTGGCCTTGTACAGAATGGATTTGCGTGGGCATTTCCATTAAACGATGAAGTAAATATTGGAATGGGAACTTTTCTCGATATTAAGAATTCAATTCCTTTTGATGAAATACTTAAATTATTTCTTCCTGATTTAGGCCTTGCCCCCTCTGAAGTGATTGGTCAACAGAAAAAATTAAGGGTGTGGAATGGTCACAGCAATTTAAATGGAGACGGAATTATTCTAGTTGGAGATGCTGCTTCATTATGCGATCCTTTTTTAGCAGAGGGATTAAGACCCGCTTTGATGAGTGGATTTGAAGCGGCAAAAAGCCTTATTTATTGGTTAGATGGAAACATTAATAATTTGGATGCTTATACAAAAGCCATGAAAACTAATTGGGGGAATTCAATGGCTTGGGGTAAAAGGATTTCTCAGGTTTTTTATCGTTTCCCTAAAGTCGGATATCAATTAGGCATAAAAAGACCTACAGCTCCCAAAAGAATTGCCCAAATCCTGTCAGGTGATATGAGTTATGAAGACATTGCCACAAGAGTAATTAAAAGATTACTTTTTCAAAATTCAAGCTCATACAGTTAGAGCAATTCCTCCTTCAATTAACTCAATTCTTTCGTTCAATTGATTTTCTAATTTATCAATTGCTTTACTAAACCCACTAATTCCTTCAGTAAGTTTTTCAGTAGCCATTTTATCCCCGGCCATCATTAATTCAAAAGATGTCTTATCTAAATGAATCGTCTCATCAATGACTACAGGTTTTTGTGCATTTAACTTAATTGGCAACTCCGAATATGTTTCCTTAAGTTGTTGAAGTAATTTAGGTGAAATTGTCAATAAATCACATCCTGCAAGCTCAATTATCTCCTCTATATTCCTGAAACTTGCCCCCATAACCTCTGTCTTATAATCATTTGACTTAAAGTAATTGAATATTTTAGTAACAGAAACAACACCAGGATCTTCAACTGCTGGATAAGAATCTCTTCCTGTAGCAGCTTTATACCAATCTAAAATTCTGCCAACGAAGGGAGAGATAAGCGTTACGCCTGCATCAGCACAAGCAACAGCTTGATAGAAATTAAACAATAATGTTAAGTTACAATGAATATTCTCTTTTTCTAACACTTCTGCAGCTTTTATCCCCTCCCAAGTGGAAGCGATTTTGATTAAAACCCGATCGTTAGATATGCCGGCTTGATTGTATTTTGCAATTATTTTCCTGGCTTTTGAAATAGTTGCATCAGTATCAAAACTAAGTCTTGCATCAACTTCTGTTGAAACACGGCCAGGAATTAGTTTCAAAATTTCTTTGCCAAAAACCACACATAATTCATCCAAAGCTTCTTTAACTACATCACTATTAGAAGCATTTGCTCCTAACATTTCTCTAGAGGTAGTAAGTGCTTTATCAATCAAGTTTTGATAAGCAGGTATTTGCGCAGCCGCAAGAATTAAAGAAGGGTTTGTTGTCGCATCCCTTGGATGAAATTTTTTAATCGCTTCAAGATCACCAGTATCAGCCACTACCACAGTCATTGATGATAACTGATTAAGAAGGGATTCCATAATTAAAAACATCTTTCATGAGTATTAGACTAGCTATATTTTTTATAGATTTCACCTTTTAATTAATTTTCTGGCTAAACCTTAGCGATCTCTTAGCTTTTGATTGCTAAATGCTCTTTTCTATCAATACTTGGAGGGATTTGTTCTATAACAAGCAAAGTCTCAATGATTTTTTTTACCACCGGAAGAGCCACAGTTGCTCCGTATGCATTTTGCTTTTGAGGTTCGTCAATAACCGCTAAGACGACATAGCGAGGATCATCGATAGGAAGACTTGCGACAAAACTACATATTTTTGAATCATAATTCAAGCCATCCTGCGATTTTTGAGCAGTTCCTGTTTTCCCTCCAATCCGATAACCAGGAACATTTACCTCAATACCGCTTTCCTTATAAAACGAAACAACTGTTTCCATCCATCCAAGAACAGTCTTCGTAACTTCAGGAGATAAAACCTGCTTGGATTCAGGAGGAGTATTTAGATAGGACTCGTAATCACCTTTCAATCCTTTAGTTATATGAGGCGTAACAAGTTTTCCTCCATTTGCAATCAAAGCATGTAATTGGGCTAGTTTTAGAGGGGTAATAGAAAACCCTTGACCAAAGGAGGTAACAGCAGGTTCTATTGGTTGACTCACAAAAATCTTCTTTGGTTTTATTTGCCCACCTACTGCACCGGGAAGATCAGTTTCTGGGATTTCATCAAGTCCCAACTTTCTTAACCATTGCCAGTAATTACTTGCGTTCAATTTATTCATAATCTTGACCATCCCTACATTGCTCGAGACTTGTAATACCTCAGGAAAAGTTAGTATTCCATTCGGCCTCCGATTCCAATTCGACAAAGGCCAACCTCCCACGGTAACAAGACCATCATCATTTATTTCTCCATTTGGAGTTATAACTCCTTCCTCCAGTGCCAATGCTAAATTTATAGGCTTGAAGGTAGAGCCAGGTTCAAATAATTCTTGAACAGACCACTCTTTGAAAAGAGATGGCGAATAGTCCCAATATTTATTGGGGTCATAACTTGGAGTAGAAGCAAGTGATAAAAGTTCTCCTGTATTAATATCCATAACAATTACTACACCTTTTTTCGCATTCCACTTCTTTACTTGCTTACTTATTTCTTTTACGGCTACTTCTTGTAGTCTTACATCTAAAGTTAATTGCAAACTTAGTTGATCCTCCTCAAATACACCTCGCTCTACCCCAATAGGCAAAGGTGTGCCATCTGCACCTTTACTATGAATACTTATTTTTTCCAGACGTGTAAGCTTTTCATCTAAACTTAGTTCTAGGCCAGCCTGAGGTCTTCTATCTAGATCCAAAAAACCAACTACATTTGCAAAAAGTGATCCATGAGGATAGAGCCTTTGAGGATACGCCTCTAAATCTACACCACTAATCCCAAGTTTCTTAATTTCATTAGCTTTCTCTTGAGTTAACCCCTCTGCTAACTTTACTCCAGATGAATAATTTCCAATTTCCTCTAAAATTTCATTAACACTTTTAGAAAGTGGTAAAGAAAGAAGTTTTGCCACTTCTACTGGCTCACGAACTTTATCGAATGAATCTCCAGGGAAATTAAAATATCTTGGATGAGCCCAAAGCTTAAAACGTTTTTCATCTATTGCGATAAGCTTTCCATTCCTATCTAAAATAGATCGACGTGTTCCAAGTGGGCTCTTTTTTTCAGTTTGGACTTCACGTGCTTTAGCTCTTAACTGATCAGACTGAAATAATTGAAGCCAACCAACTCTAAAAAAAAGTCCACCTATCCCAAGACATAAGAGAAGAAAAACAATTCTAAATCGATGCTCGGATAGAGGCGATAGTGATTTCACCTTAAAGCCCTTTCTCTTCTTAATTGAATTAATACTTCTCATAAAAATTATCAATAACCCGGTTTAACGAGAAGAGAAGAAATTCTCTCTGAAAATTTTCTTTTAAATTTATCTTTACCTAAGGATCTGATATTTTGTGAGCTTGGTCTATCCACATAAACAAGATCTTCTGCTTTCGTAGGAACTAAATATCTAGATAGATTTTGATTTTTCGATAGATAACTTTCAAGAATTGAAGTTGATTCCAATATCCTTCGGTTCAAGTCTCTAGTTTTCTCAAGCTTAGTAAATGATTTAGTCCATAAATATTGAGAATGCAAAGCTACAGATGACATTATCGCCACTGTTGCAAGTAAGCCTACCAAAGCTCCATCAAGAACTATATGAAGAGCAGCTTGAATTGGAAATCTCCTCTGAACCTGTTTTGAAGAAAAAAAACTATTTACAAAACCGATTGGCAACTTCTTTTTTTGAAATTGCTCTACATTTTTTTTATATATAGTATGACTAACCAATTAAAAATTCTAAAGCAATTCAAGTCAAACACCTTCAACAAGCAACTGCAAGAGCTGGAATACTGATGTTTTGTTTATTTAATATCAAGCCACCAATAGCAAACTAGCAAAAGTCACTCCATTCCATAAAGAATGCATAAGAGCACAAGGGAATAATCTTCCTGAACTCACTCTCATTAAACCAAGACCAATACCTAAAACAAATAATGGAGGTAATTCTCCTACACTTAAATGAGCTAAAGCAAAGATCAAAGCACTTAATAAAACTCCGCCAATTTTGCCAACTTTTGATACCAACACAGGTAGAAGAACACCTCTAAAAACCAATTCCTCAAAAACTGGGGCCAAAAAAACAGTCGTAATCAAAAGAATGCACAATGGAAGAAATTGATTACTACTTAAAACCAGCTCTAACAAAGGATTACTTCCACCCTGGTCACCAAGAATCTCATTCATTATCCACCCAATAAGCAAAACTAAAGGCATAATCATTAACCAACCACTAATTGATTTAAAAATCCCTTCTCTGATCGGTTTAATTTTCCACTGTATCCATCCTCCATCAACTTCTGAAGAGGGGATTCCCATTAGTTGAGATCTAACAATTAATAGAGGAGCTATAGTCATTGAGATATAACCGATAAATACTCTTAAAGACTCTTTTAAGGGGGAAGTTAAATTATTAAATAATACATCTATTATTGGTATTAAAAGTGCAGGAAAAACAACTTCACCAATAACAACAAAGCCACCAGAAATCAAAATTATCATATCTATAATTGATAATGGTGGCGCAATAACTTCTGGCCATTGAGTATTCTTCTTTCTTACAAAAATCAAAATATACCTAATCAACAATATGCTTCCTAAGAGAGAAGCAATAAATGGTAATAATTGGGCACTTAAAAGTCTGATTGCAGTTCTTGAATTATATGTTTGATTAATACATTTTTCATCAGAAAATCCTAACCTGGAGCATGAAAGTTGATAAAGTAGTGGGTCTAATTTTATCTCATTAAGTTCAGGGAATTTTTCCAATTCCTTTCTTTTTTCTCGATCTAATAGATAGCCTCTAACCTTTTCAAAGCTTTTATCCTTAAAATCTTCCTTCAAGAATATGTTTTGCTCATGCTCTGATTCTTCGAGAACTGCTAGTAAAAGCCTCTGTCTATCCTCAATTTGTTCAGAGGAAATATTTTTGAGAGATTGATAAAGCTTTTCTTGAGGTTCTGAACCTAAAAATACATCTTTTAGTGGTTCAGGTACTGATGAAGAAGCTGATACAGCCATCTCAGTTTGCATCAATGAAATCTTTGGTGCAACTGAAGGCCTATCAAAGCTGTCTTGCAAACCTTGCCGCCAAATTAAAACAGTTAAAAGCAATGAAAATAGAGCTACAGCCCATTTCCAACCAGTTTTGGCTTTTCTCATAAAATCAACTTGTAAAAACAGACATGGAGAAAGACTTCTATCTTTACTAAAAGAACATTAGATTGTCCCCAGAGCTAATACCATAATTATTTAGAAGACACTTTATTTGATGACATTGCGTCTAATCTTTATCCGTCATGGATTGAGTAGTTTTAATAAGGAAGGTCGTATTCAAGGCAGAAACGATCTTTCAACATTAACTAAAGAAGGACAATTACAAGCAAAAGCAGCTGGGCAAACAATCTCTTCTCTTCCAATAAATGCAATATATAGCTCCCCTTTGCAAAGAGCTTCAGAAACGACAAAAATCATTATCAAACAACTCCAAAGTAAACCTCAAGCAACTTATACGGATGATCTCCTAGAGGTTGACCTCGGTCCCTGGAGTGGCTTAACAAAAGATGAGCTGAAGAATCTCTATCCAGAGAAGCTTATTACTTGGGAGAAAGATCCTAAAGAGCTTGCAATAAAGAGAGAAAACGGTACTAAATTCCAACCAATTAAAGAACTTTTATTCCAAGCAGAGAATTTTTTAAAGTTTTTATCTAAAACCTATTCTAATTCTAATAAAACTATTTTGATAGTTGCCCATAATGCCATTCTCAGATGCTTGATACTAAAATTAATTAACGAACCATCACAAGGGTTTAGAAGATTAAAATTAGACAATACCTCTATATCCATTTGTAATGTTGATTTTAATAATTGGAAAGATAGACAAGTACAAATTCAATGTCTAAATAATATCGCCCATTTACAACCTCATCTCCCAAAAAAAGGTAGTAAAAAAAGGATTATTTTAGTCCGACATGGTGAAACAGATTGGAATAAGCAGGGGAGGTTCCAAGGACAGATTGATATACCATTAAATCAAAATGGGAAAGACCAAGCCCAAGCTGCAAGTGAGTTTTTAAAAAATGTTTCCATACAGAAAGCTTTTAGTAGTTCTCTCTCAAGACCTATAGAAACAGCACAGATAATTCTAAAAGAACATCCCGAGATAAAAATCTCTCTCAAAGATAAACTCAAAGAAATTGGTCACGGAAAATGGGAAGGGAAGCTGGAATCTGAAATTGAGTCCGACTGGCCGGATCTTCTTCAAGAATGGAAGAGCTTTCCTGAGAAAGTTCAAATGCCAGAAGGAGAAAATATAAAGCAAGTTTCTATCAGATCCATCACTGGTTGGAAAGAAATTTGTAATGATCTTGAAAATGATGAGACTGCATTAGTTGTTGCACATGATGCGGTCAACAAAACCATTCTTTGTCATCTTCTGGGCTTAATGCCATCGAATATTTGGATGATAAAGCAAGGGAATGGTGGAATAACAGTCATCGATCTCTCAGGGAGAGAAGACCAACCAGATCAAATCACGTGTCTAAATATCACTTCTCATTTAGGAGGAGTTATCGACTCAACAGCTACTGGAGCTCTTTAATTTTATGAATAGCAGTTATTTCTTTGAAAATATTCAAATTCTTGAGGGATCTAAATCAACTGTAAAGAAGGAAGCTGTTTTAATCAAAGATGGTGTAATTAAGGCATTTGGGAAAAAGGCTCTTCAAAGTGCAGAGCTTTTAGAAATCAAGCCTCAAATGGCTAACAACATGCTTTTAGCACCTTGCCTTGTTGACCCTCATTCATTTTTGGAATCTCCTTTTAGTAGTAGAGAAGAAAATATTTATACACTTATCGAAAAAGCAAAATCAGCTGGATATGGTCAGCTAGGTATTCTGCCAAGAAGTAATTTATGGAGAGATCAAATAGAGACAATTGTTTCTTTAAAGACTATAAAAAGTGAGGTTTTAATACATTTATGGGGAGCTTTTAGTTTAGGAGGGAAGGGAGTCACCCTCTCAAAACATACTGAACTTTTAAAAAATGGAGCTATTGGTTTAACTGATGACGATTTCATACCTCCTATAGAACTTCTTAAGCAGGGATTTGCACTTGGAGAAATGAAAAAATCTCCTATTCTAATAGCACCCAGGGATAAAGCCTTACAAGCAGGAGGCATGTCTAGGCAAAGTGTAGACACCTTAAGAGCAGGATGGCCTCCGGATCCTGTTGAAAGCGAAATCCTTCCTCTTATCCAATTACTTGAACTTCATAAGCAATATCCTAATATTGCATTCAGGTTAATGAATATCTCAACTTCTGAAGGCGTTTCAATACTTAAAAATTCATACTCTAAGCCAATGGCTACTGTCCTATGGTGGCACCTAGTAATTGACAATTCAACTCTTTCACCTTTTGACATTGGATGGAGTGTGACACCTTCATTAGGATCTCCAAAAGATAGAGCCTCACTTATTAAAGGTTTAGAGGATAATGTTTTAACAGCAATATCTGTTCACTCCACTCACATAGATGATTCAGAGACTAATCAACCCGTAAACATAAGAAAAAAAGGTATTAGTGGTTTTAATCTGGTTTTACCCTTGCTCTGGGATCAATTAATTAGAAAGTCTGGTTGGACAATAGAGAAATTATGGGAAAAAATAAGTTTTGGTCCATCTCAAGTATTGAATAAAGCAGAGGAAAAATTAAGTTTAGATAGCAACCGTTGGTTATTGTTTGATCCTGAAAAAGAATGGATCCAATCAAATAAAGAAAATCATTTAACAACCTCCATAAATCAACCGGTCAAAGACCAAAAAATACATGGGAAAGTTATAGATTGCGGACTTCTTAATCAGGTTTACCAAAACGACTAATAGGCCAAAAACGCCAGGTTGCTTTTCCAATTATTTCTTTCTCCGGCAAGAACCCTCCAGCTGGCCAAAAACGACTATCCCAACTATTAGCTCGATTATCACCCAAAACGAATACATATCCTCTTGGAACAGTTGTATTGATCTGATGACATAAATTAAATTCAGCTTTTTTTGAGCAAAAGTATTCAACATATGGTTCATCGATCAATTTGCCGTTCAAAACAGTCGCGCCCTTGGCATTAATTAAAAGACGATCACCACCCACAGCTATTACACGTTTAATATAAGCATCACAAGCACGATCTGATAAAGAAGGTATCCAAGAAATCAATGGGAAAGTTATGAAAGAGCATTTAAATTTAGACGGAAGTTTTGTTTTCCTCTCAGCTATCAACTTCTTATCAAATGAATATGGCGAGTTGAATACAACGATTTCTCCACGAGAAGGAGCTCTTTTGCGCAAAGATAGTTTCTCAACAATGAGTCGATCATTTACTTTCAATCCTGGAAGCATTGAACCAGAGGGGATATATCTAGCTTCTGCTATAAAATGACGAATACCAAAATACAATAGAACAGTTAGAGAAACAGGTCCCCACGTATCGAAGAAAGAGTACCACCAACAATTTTTTGTTTGTTTGCTCAAGTCTGAATGATTTTGCTGCACTAGTTTTTATTAATATGTAGTTTACTTTATTTGTAAAGGCTACTTATATTAAGTCAATATTAGTTCTTATATAAATTTTATAGTAATTTTTCAACCCACTTTTCTTCTTTAAATCCAATTAAAATAGATTTGTGATTCTCATATAAAAAAGGCCTCTTAATTAATCTAGGTTCTAATAAAAGTCTCTTAAATAATTCGTTATCGCTCATTTTCTTAACAACTTCTGAACCGATAGAACGATATATGGTCCCACTTGTATTTAAAAGATATTTTCTATCACCATATAGCTCACTAGCTGAGATAAGCATTTCCTTAGTTGGAGGGTTATCTAAGATGTCAAGTAATTCAAAGCCAATATCATTTTTCTTAAGCCACTGAATCGCTCTGCGACAAGTTGAACATGAAGAATAACTAAATAATTTCAAGTTTTTTAAAGCCTTGGGTAATAAAACTTTATCCGAAAATATCAACTTAAACAGTTATTTTTCATTAGCCAAAGATTTATGCGCCTCTATGCAGCTTTTTAACAAGCCATCAACCGCATCATAATCTCTCCATCCGTCGATTTCGATTACCCTTCCTTCCAAGCTTTTGTAAGTTCTAAAAAACTCAGCAACATCCTCCAATTGATTCTGAGCTATTTGATTAATTGTATTAATTTCTCTTTGCCTTGGATCAGCCGTAGGAATACACAAAAGTTTGCCATCGTAGGCCCCTGAATCATGCATATCAAGAACTCCTATAGGTCTAGCCTTGATCAAGCAACCTGCAAAAGTCGGTTCTTCCATTACAACCATTGCATCAAGAGGTGCACCATCCTCAGCCAGAGTATTTGGAATAAATCCATAATCAAATGGATATCTAACTGAAGAATGCAAAACTCTATCTAGAGCCATAATTCCTGCAGAGCTAAAATATTCGTATTTATTTCTACTTCCAGCTGGAATTTCAACAACTAGATTTACTAATCCAGGAGACGGGGAAGGTGGTAGATGACTGAGGTCCATTTCGTTTTATGGAAGTCGGTATTAAACTTTTTTTTGTCTCTGGCCTTGCACTAATCACAGCTAGTAATGGCACGCCTAGCATTATAAATACTATTGCTAAACCAATTAAAGAAGTAGAGGTACTGTTAAAACTGTAAGGATCTTCATCATCAGAAGATAATTGATCAGTTTCTTTATTGAAAAAGTTAGGATCAACCTCGGTAGATTGCTTCTTAATTAAATGAGGTTCTAAATCCATGCAAGATTTTGAATAGATAAACCGTTAGTTAAAAGTGTGTAAATCAATTAAAGGAATTGAATTGTTAATTATATAAATATTATCCCACATTCAAGAATAACTAAGCTGCCTTTCTGTTTGTATCTTGTAAATGATTAGAAATAGTAGGATTCATATGAGATTTACCTTCTAATTGATTTCTAATAATTCTTAATTCCTCTAGTATTGCATTAAGAGTTTTTTGAGCTTCAGAGGATGGAGAGCTAAATATTTCTACAGTTACTTCCTTGATTCTTAGAATATCTTTAGCGAATCTAGCAACTTCATTGGGATGAAAAAGTAATTGATCTTTTTGATCGCTTCTAAATTCAGTGTTTAGTTTTTTTGGATTAAAGGGTGGATTAAGATTCCTTGTATCAGTATTTGTATACCTGTATACAGAAGCCCGAGATCTATTCAATGTTTTTTGAACTTCGTCAATAGTTAACAATGATTCAAGTGGATTGACAACTGTATTCAATCCTTTATCTGTATGCTCATCCAAACTTCCATTTGAGACTGAATTTACTGACCCGTTTAACATCATGAAAAAAGGCATCTAGATAAATATGTGAGAGAAGTTAGCAGATCATTCAAATTATCACCACGTACATTTGAACACTTTATAAAAACAACATGATTCCCGCACAAACAATGTATATATTCTTCGGGCCCACACTCAAAGTACTAATCTCAGAAAGATTTACATTTTAGGCCTATGCGCGTCTCCCGCCTAATGCTGATCACTCTTAGAGACGTCCCTGCTGAAGCCGATATAATCTCACATCAATTGCTTATAAGAGGTGGTTTTATCAAGAGAGTAACTGGCGGTATTTATGCTTACATGCCACTACTTTGGAAGGTTTTAAAAAAAATAAATTTAATTGTTGAAAAAGAATTAGAAAATAAAGGCTGCCTTCAAACTCTTCTACCTCAACTTCAGCCCTCAGAAATATGGAAAAAAAGTGGGAGATGGAAATCTTATACTGAAGGTGAGGGAATAATGTTTAGCTTAAAAGATAGGCAAGAAAAAGAGCTAGGCTTAGGACCAACTCATGAAGAAGTAATTACTCAAATAATTTCTCAAACTATTCATTCTTATAAACAATTACCAATAAATATTTTCCAAATTCAAACAAAGTTTAGAGATGAAATCAGGCCAAGATTTGGACTAATGAGAAGCAGAGAATTCATTATGAAGGACGCTTATTCATTTCACGCAACTGAAAGTGATCTTCAATCAACTTATTCCGAAATGGAAAAAGCCTATCAAAATATATTTACAAAGTGTGGGCTCGATTTTGTTTGTGTAGATGCTGATAGTGGAGCTATTGGAGGCGCTGCATCAAAAGAATTCATGGTTACAGCTGACTCTGGGGAAGACTTAATTCTTATAAGTTCTGATGGCAAGTATGGTGCTAATCAGGAAAAAGCAGTTTCATTAATAGATGAAGGAAAATTATTAGAAATTAAAGATCCAAAAATAGTTAAAACTCCTGATCAAAAAACCATAAAGGAATTATGCAATAACAATGACTTTCACCCTAGTCAAATAATCAAAGTTATAGCTTACATAGCAACATGTGATGATAACAAAAAATATCCAGTTCTTGTAAGTATTAGAGGTGATCAAGACATAAACGACATTAAGCTTTTAAATGAAGTATCAAAGAAATTAAAACTAAGTGTATTAGAAATTAGAGCAATTTCTGATGAAGATATACAAAAGCAAGGTATAACTAATATCCCTTTTGGATCTATAGGACCTGACCTCAGTGATAATTTACTTTCAAAAGCAAAAGAATGGGAAAAGAAATTTATAAGATTTTCTGACATCTCTGTAGCAGATATTAAGAGTTTTATATGTGGAAATAATATCAATGGTGAACATAGAATCTTTTATAATTGGAATTTAATAAATACTGAGAAATCGATATGTGATGTAAGAAAAGCTAAGGCTGGTGATAGATGTATACATGATATTAATCAAAAACTAAAAGAATGTAGAGGTATAGAAATAGGACATATTTTTCAATTAGGTACTAAGTATTCGAAATCATTAAATGCTACTTTCACAAACGATAAAGGTTTAGAAGAACCATTTAGGATGGGGTGTTATGGAATTGGTATTTCTAGATTAGCGCAAGCAGCAGTAGAACAAAATCACGATGATTCAGGTATTATTTGGCCAGTATCAATTGCCCCCTATGAAGTAATAATTATTATTGCAAATATAAAAAATAGTGAGCAAAGGTGTTTAGCCGAAGAAATTTACGAAAAATTAATAAAAGACGGAGTTGATGCCCTACTAGATGATAGGGATGAAAGAGCTGGAATTAAATTTAAAGATGCAGACCTGATTGGCATCCCCTGGAGAATAGTTGCTGGTAGAGAAGCTAAATCAGGACTAGTAGAATTACACAATAGAAAAACCAAAGTCACAGAATCCTTAGACCTAATATCGGTTTTTAAAAAACTTTCAGAAGAATTTAATACTGAAAAATATAAATCGAGGCCAATGGACTATAGAGTCTCTGATAATTGCTAAAAAAAAATGATCTCTGCCTTTCATCACCTCTCCAAAAGGATGATGAGGGCAGCTTTGGCTTTATGCCTTGGCTTCTGCCTCATATTCTTTCAATTCACTTCTGAAGCTAATGCAGCTAAGACTTTCATGACAGGAGATTTTGCTAAAGACACCATCTCAGTCTCTACAACACTAAAAGAAACGATTACTTTACCCAAGGAAGATAAAGGGCTATCAGAGGCCGAAAAAGAAGCTGTATTCCTAATAAGTGATTACATTTCAAGATATAGAAATCGATCTCAAGTAAATACTTCCACGACCTTTACAACTATGCAAACGGCATTAAACGCTTTATCTGGTCACTACAAAACTTTCGCGAGCAGGCCAGTACCCGAAAATCTTAAAGAGAGATTAAATAAAGAACTATCTAAAGCAGAGAAATTGGTAGTTAGAGATAATTAACGATAATCTTTAATTCATTTCTTTGACTCAGGGTAGGGCTATCTGCAAATCTTATTTCTTCTAAGTAAAGCGGTTTCGAGCCGAATTTTCTTCCTTGGCAAATGTTGTAGTCATAGGCGCACAATGGGGTGATGAAGGTAAAGGCAAAATCACCGATTTACTCAGTCGCTCCGCAGATGTTGTTGTTCGCTATCAAGGTGGTGTCAATGCTGGTCATACAATTGTTGTAGAGGACAAAGTTCTCAAATTGCATCTAATCCCCTCTGGGATTTTGTATCCGGATACCATTTGTCTTATTGGTTCAGGAACAGTTGTTGATCCAAAAGTGATGATTAAAGAAATAAAAATGCTTAAAGATAATGACATTGATATCACTGGACTAAAACTAGCTTCAACCGCTCATGTAACTATGCCTTATCACCGGCTTTTAGATATGGCAATGGAGCAAAAAAGAGGACTACAAAAAATCGGAACAACTGGTAGAGGAATTGGGCCCACATATGCTGACAAATCTCAAAGGAATGGGATCAGAATTATTGATCTGCTAAGCAGGGAAAAGCTTCTAGAAAGAATAAAGGTCCCTCTAGCAGAGAAGAATGGATTGCTTCAAAAGATTTACGGAATTGAACCTTTAATTATTGATGAAATCATTGAAGAATATCTTGATTACGGAAAACAGTTAGAAAAACACATTGTTGACTGCAACAGAACTATTCATCAAGCAGCAAAGAAGAAGAAAAATATTTTATTTGAAGGCGCTCAAGGTACTCTTTTAGATCTTGATCACGGCACCTACCCTTATGTAACTTCATCTAATCCCGTATCAGGAGGGGCCTGCATTGGTGCGGGAGTGGGCCCCACCCTCATAGATAGAGTGATTGGGGTTGCCAAAGCATACACAACAAGAGTGGGAGAGGGGCCCTTCCCTACGGAATTAAAAGGTAGTATTAATGATCAACTTTGCGACAGAGGAGGGGAATTTGGAACAACTACAGGACGAAGAAGAAGATGTGGTTGGTTTGACGGGATAATTGGGAAATACGCAGTCGAGGTAAATGGCTTGGATTGTCTTGCTATTACTAAACTGGACGTTTTAGATGAACTTGATGAAATCCATATATGTGTCGCTTATGAATTAAATGGTAAAAAAATTGATTATTTTCCAAGTAGTGTTGAGGATTTCGAAAAATGTACACCTATTTTCAAAAAGCTCCCTGGCTGGAGATGCTCTACAGAAAATTGTCGTCGCCTGGAGGATCTGCCTCCTGCTGCAATGAGTTATTTGAGATTTCTTGCTGAATTAATGGAAGTTCCAATAGCAATAGTTTCTTTAGGAGCAAACAGAGATCAAACAATTGTTATTGAGGATCCTATTCATGGCCCAAAAAGAGCTCTTTTAAATTCCTAGTGACAAAAAAAGTTCGACTTTTATTTTTTTAAAATTAATTTGATGATAAATAAAACAAACAAGCCTTCTCTAGACGTTGTAGGGATAGGGAATGCAATTGTAGACGTATTAACAACTACAGATGATTCCCTCCTTGAGAAATTATCTTTTCCAAAAGGTTCAATGACCTTGATTGATGAAAGCAAAGCCAAAGAACTTTATGAAATGTCTACAAACAAAAGTCAGAGCTCAGGAGGTTCTGTTGCTAATTCATTAGCTTGCATAGCTCAGTTAGGGGGAAAGGCAGCATTCATTGGGAGGGTAAAGAATGACAGGCTTGGAGAAGTTTTTACTAAAGAGATTTTAAGAACCGGGACTATTTTTAAAACCCCGCCTTCCTCCATTGGTCCTTCAACTGCCAGATGTCTGATTTTTGTCACCCCAGATGCCCAAAGAACTATGTGCACTTATTTGGGAGCTTCAGTTTTACTTGAACCTAAGGATATCGATCTATCAGCTGTCATGAAAGCTCAGATTATTTATTTAGAGGGCTATCTTTGGGACAACCCAGCAGCTAAGAATGCGTTTATCAAAGCCGCAGAAATAGCTAAAAATGCAGGCAGAAAAGTTGCATTATCTCTTTCTGATTCATTTTGTGTCAGTAGACACCGCGAAAGTTTTATAAAACTAGTAGAGGATTATGTAGATATACTATTTGCTAATGAAGACGAAATAAAATCACTGTATAAAACTTCTAATCTAATTTTAGCAATTGACAATTTGAAAAAAAAATGCGCTCTAGCTGCAATTACAATAGGTAAAAATGGTTCAATTCTAGTTTCAGATGGCAAAGAAACTATTATAAATCCTTACATTTTCGGAGAGTCTATTGATACAACAGGAGCAGGAGATCTTTATGCTGGAGGTTTCTTAAAAGGACTTTCAGATGATCTATCTCCAGTAATTTCTGCTAAAATTGGATCTATTTGTGCAGGCCATATAGTTACACAATTAGGTTCACGATCAAATACTGATCTTTTAAACTTGATCAACTCACATTTAGGAATCTAAATAAATCATACTCAAAAGGAATTCACCCAATAATTGTATTCATTATTAACAGATACAGGGAAATAAATTATCTCCGGTACTTCATAGCTATGAAAGTCAGATATCTTTTTGCATACCTTATTTACATTTTGCTTCTTACACTTAATGATTAATTGTACTTCACTTGATTGAATTATTTCTCCTTTCCACCAAAAATGTGATTCAATATCCTTAAAAGAAACACAGGGTATTAATTTATCGATTAATAGCAAATTAGCTATTTTATATGCATTCTTTTTATCTGCTTCAGTTGTAATGACAACATAAATTAATTGATCAGGATCGGATCTAACCATAATAGTTTAATTTTGTTTTCCCATACTAATATATTTTAATCTTTTAGTTAATTTCTCAAAATTATCAATTGGGAAAGCATCCTGAAGGTCATAGGGTCTCTTTAACAACCAAAGATCAATTCCCATATTTATACAAATTTGATGCCATAAAATTTCATTTTTTCCACCTGATTGTCTACAAATGACTCCATCAATATTCCATTTCCTAATCAGTGCTTTTTCAATTACTCCATCACTGGAAACTGAAGGGTTTAATACTGCAAAATTTGTTCTAAGAATCGAGGAAGACAAAGTTTTTTTTATACTTTCTGGATTAGCTAAAACTCTTGCATAAATATAGGTCCCTAAATCATTTAAAGAAAGGATAGCCTCATTTAGATGTCTTACACCTAAGGCAAGCAAAATAGATTTACCTTTCAAGTCGTACTTACTCAAATCACTAAAATTATTTATTAGAAATGCATTGGCAATATTATCTATTGATCTTTCATATCTTATAAATGGTTGATTTAAATTTTTGCAAACTTTCGAGATAGTCTGTGTAATCTTTGTAGCAAATGGGTGTGTCAAATCAATGACACAATGAAATCCATTTTGATTATTTCTCGCATTCAGAATTATACTTCTTACCTCTTCTTCTCCATTTAAAGCACCAATTAATATTTTCTCTAAATTTAGTTTTTCATATGGAATTGAAGCTCTCTCCGAAACAACGCTAACAGTAAGTTTCCAGCCTTCTTCCAATAAATACTTAGCAAAGACATGGCCTTCTACTGTTCCTGTTAACAACCAAAGATGTGGCTGGCTTTTTTTCCTTATATCCATCAAGATAAACCTCAATAACTAAAGAAAAAGAATGAATCATTGCATGCTTGAGGTTTTGGTGAAAAAGGGCCCAACCGTTCGCTTTACCCAAGACAACAAAACACCATTAGCTGAAATAGAGGCTGAATTTGCTAATCTTCGTGCTGATGCTCCTCCAAGTACAATTAAAATTATTGGCTGGGGAAAACTAGCAGAAGAACTACAAAATACAGTTCAAGTCAATTCTAAATTAGTAATTGAAGGGCGCCTAAGAATGAATACTGTCCCTCGTCAAGATGGGACTAAAGAAAAGCGAGCTGAATTTACTCTTTCTAGAATTCATCCCTTCGCTACTAATAATGATGTTTCATCAATTTCTTTTAAAGGCCAGCCAAATCAAAAAAGCGATTCAGCAACTTCTCAAAATGATGACGGCGTCAAATGGGACAGCTCACCATTAATACCTGATACAGATGACATTCCATTCTAAATTTAGTTTATTTTTTTTCTTCAATGTATTCTGAAGCCCTAGTTAAAAGTTGACCTAATTCTCTCTCCAAAGCAGCCAAATCAGGTCTAAATTCAGGCCAGCTACCTTTATCCAATTGTTCAAGGATCCAGGACCTATCCTTATTTAATTTTTCAACAAGTTCAGTTAACTCAAAATGTTTTTTTTTGTGTGAGGCCATAAGACTGTCTCCTTAAAACCCATTTGCTCCAGATTTTAGCCAAAATTAAACTCATGAATAAACTTCTTTCACCAGGGAATCTCATCACAATAGGAGGAGCAACCCTTTCTTTAATTGGCTTAACAGCCTACTTCACTGATGCAACAAACCTTAGTGTTCCGACCTTCTTCTATGGAGTCCCAATTTTTCTAATTGGCATATCACTGAAAACTACTGAAGTGCCTCCTGCCCTCAGAGTCGTACCTGCGACCAAGTTTGCCTCAGAGAGAAGTAAAGCTCCTGAAGAACTAGACAAATTAGTTAAAGATGTAACCAGATGGCGCTATGGTCAATCCTGCCAGCTTGAAGCATCACTTAGAGTGTTAAAGCTTTGGGACATTGATAATCCACCCCAACTTTTGCAAATAGAAGAATTGGTTAAAGATGGCAATTACGGAATAAGAATGAGATTTAAAATGGCTGGTGTACCTTTAGAAAGATGGAATAATCAAAAAGAACGTTTGGGAAGATTCTTTGCTAAAGGTTTGACAGCTGAATTATTTTGTCCCTCACCTGGTGAAATAGATTTGACCTTACTTCCACCAAAACAAGAAGAAAATTCACAAGAACAATGAATACAGAAGAGAAACAAAAA
Organism: Prochlorococcus sp. AG-402-K14; assembly: GCA_003216815.1. GTDB lineage: Bacteria > Cyanobacteriota > Cyanobacteriia > PCC-6307 > Cyanobiaceae > Prochlorococcus_B. The sequence continues at coordinate 38,229 of QCIG01000015.1, forward strand.
AACTCAAGTAACAATTTAAATTCACCTTTGATGGACAAAGACTCTATTAGAGTTTCTGTATTGAGTGAAGCACTTCCTTATATTCAACGTTTTGCAAATAAAAGAATTGTCGTAAAATATGGTGGTTCAGCGATGGTCAACAAAAAGCTTCAGAATGCTGTATTAAGAGATATATCTCTTCTTTCATCTGTTGGCGTACAAATAGTAGTCATTCATGGTGGAGGCCCAGAGATCAATCAATGGTTAAAAAAATTAGGAATAAAGCCAGTTTTTCTAGATGGTTTACGTATTACAGATACCGAAACTATGGACGTTGTAGAAATGGTTCTAGCAGGAAGAGTTAATAAACAAATAGTAAGTGGAATTAATACTCATGGAAGCCTAGCTATTGGGCTCTGCGGAATAGATGGAGGATTAATTGAGGCAAGAACTCTCGGAGATGGAACTCATGGTCTTGTTGGAGAAGTTGCAAAAGTAAATACAAAACTATTAATCCCCCTTCTTGAAAAAGGCTACGTCCCAGTCATTTCTAGTATCGCCAACTCTCATGATGGTAGATCACACAATATAAATGCTGATACTGTTGCTGGAGAGCTTGCAGCAGCATTAGGCGCCGAGAAATTAATCCTTTTGACAGATACTCCTGGCATTTTAAGAAATGAGAATGATCCTTCTTCTTTAATAGAGAAGATACGTCTATCAGAAGCTAGAGAATTAATTGAGCAAGGGATAGTAAAAGAAGGCATGAGACCAAAGGTTGAATGTTGTATTCGCTCCCTCGCTCAAGGAGTTAATGCTGCTCATATTATCGACGGAAGAACTCCTCATGCGCTTCTATTAGAAGTTTTCACTGATGCCGGTATTGGAACTATGGTTATGGGCAGAGGTTAAATGTCAAAAACAGCTTCGGCTATAAAAGATGCTGAAGCTGCCCTTGATAAAGGCGATTATAATCTTTGTATAAAAATAATAGATCCTTTCCTTTTATCCTTTCAAGCAACGACAGCTATCGGTGCTCAACTTAGACTCCTCAAAGTTACTGCGTACATGGGCAAAGGTGATGATCAAAAAGCGATAAATATTTGTAAAACATTAATCAACAATAAAGAACCAATTATTCGTCAACAAGCCAAACAACTCCTTTCAATACTTGATGCACCTTGCTTACCAAGGCCATCAAACTGGTCTGTAGAAATCCCAAAGATTGATATGGAGCCATCTCTAAAATCATCATTTAAAAAAACGAAGACTAACAAGAAGGAAATTAGACATCCAAAAACTGGTCCAACAAAAAATCCAGATATTGGATTTTCAATCATTACTTTATTAATTATTTCATTGATAACCTTTCTTCTGAGTGGTTGCGTTGATATATCAACAAATTTAAGTGTTACGGGTCCAGATCGACTAAACATTTCACTAGATATAGTCAGCATTTCTGGCAAACAAATTCCATGGCAGATGGAATTTGCAGATAATCTTACTAAAGAACATAGTGTTTTAAGAATTCAAAACGATGAGAGTAGGCAGCATTTTGAATCACCAACTATTCGCTTTGAAGAAGTAAATGAATTATTTGAACAAATAGCTTCAGTAGCATCAAAGACTAGCGGATTTGATATAAATAAACCTGAAATAATCACAAATAATAGAAACTGGCTTATTGGTACAAGACAAAATCTAAAAATTTATTTTGATTTAAGAGACCTCCCTAAAGTTCCTGGATTAAAGATCAACTTAATTTTGCATGACATCGGGAATAAAAATAATCTCAAAACAAAGCCAGCAGAACCCACGATCAAAAATGGTTTAATGTATTTGCCTCTAAAAATAGGTCTAGTCAATTATCTGGAGGCTTCCTATTGGAAATGGAACATGATTTCAGTGGGAATTATCTTGATAATTTCTCTAATTTTACTTAGTCTTTTCCTTCAAAAATACCGTCTCAAAATGGGTTTTGGTTACCCTGAATTACCACCTTAGTGCAATTTTACTATCTCACAGTTGAAGCGGGTCAGGGTCAATAGAAAGACTTACTCCTTTTGGCAATCCTTTCCACAATGCAAGTCCATGGGGAAGTGGTATTTCACTTGATATTGGTCCATACAAAAGCAGTTGCCAACGCGTTTTCCCTGCAACCCTCTCAACTAATGAAGGTGCTGGGCCAACCAATTTCCAACCTTTTTGACTGCACACAGTCCTGATTTTTGACGAGACATCAAATGCACTTTTTGATGTCAGTTCAGAAGATTCCCCTGAGAACCTTAACAAACAGGCTCGACTATATGGAACCATTGAAGCTTCTTTTCTAGTCTTTTCTTCTTTTTTGAGAAACTCTTCGTACCTACCATCAATCAAATGAAGGATAACAGGGTGATAAGGACAATAAGTTTGCACTACTACCTTCCCAGGCTGCTCACCTCGTCCCGCACGACCAGCTAATTGCATAAAGAGTTGAAGAGTTTCTTCAGTAGCCATTAAATCGGGGCGATGCAATAAGCCGTCTGCTGCGAGGACGACGGCAAGAGTAACTTTTGGCAGGTCCATACCCTTGGAGAGCATCTGAGTACCTACTAAAATATCGGCATAACCATCAGCAAATTTCCCTAGCAACAATCTGTGTCCATCACGACCTCTAGTTGTATCCCTATCAAATCTTAATAACCGTATTCCTTCTAGTTCTCGTTCTAAATGATCCATCACTCTTTGAGTTCCAGTCCCAAATGGTTTAAAAGCATTTGAACCGCATGCTCCACATTTTTTATTAATTTTCGAACGAAAGTCACACCAATGACAACGTAGCCATTGATTCCCCTCCTTAGAACGGTGTACAGTTAGTGCAACATCACAATGTGGGCATTGAACAACCTCACCACAACTACGACAACTCAAAAAGCTACTATACCCACGTCTAGGCACTAAAACTATGGCCTGATTTCCACTCATCTTTAAGTTTAGAAGTTCTTTTTTGAGATATCTACTTATTAAACTACGATTTCCAATAGCTAATTCCTCACGCATATCTACTATATTAACTGAGGGCAATTGACGATTTGAAATTCGTCTATTTAATTTTGCGACAGAAATATTGCCTTTAGGTTTTATATTTTTCCATACATTTAAAGATGGAGTTGCTGTTCCTAGTATTACTTTAGCTCCTATTTTCTTTGCTCTGTGGAGTGCTAAATCCCTTGCATGATAGCAAGGCATAGGGGATTCTTGTTTGTAAGAGCTGTCATGCTCTTCATCAAGAACTATCAATCCTAAGTTGGATAATGGAAGGAAAATAGCTGAGCGAGTACCAATAAAGACGCTAGGTGTTTTTGTCTCTAAAGATCTTTTCCATATGTCAATTTTCTCTTTAATAGAACAATTACTATGATACTCAAAAACATTTGATCCAAATCTCTTCCTAAAGCGATCAACCAATTGTGGTACTAACCCAATTTCCGGTGTCAGTATTAGACAATGTCTACTTTTAGACAACTCAAGTGCTGCAGCTTGTAGATATACCTCCGTCTTACCTGACCCAGTAACACCCCAAAGCAATAGAGCTGATCCAGATTGAAGAGACTCATATTTTTCTTTAGCTAATTTTTGCTCTAAAGTTAAAAGTTGTGGTTCCTCAAGTTTTAACGACATCTTATTATTAGACTTTTCATCATCAAAAAGGAAAAGACGTTTTTCTCTTTCTGCGCATCCAGCAGAGACAAAGTTTCTTATTAAGACAGAGGAAAATCCTTCTGCTTCCAAATCTTTTTGCCATTTACCTCCTCCATTCAAAAAGAGGTTTTCCTTCAACTCAGCCTGTCTAGTCGATATATTTCCATTGAAATCATGACTAGACAATTTCACCCACCAAAGTTTTTTTTGCCTATTAGACAATTTCGACCTTCCCAACCAACCTGGTGGCAAGGCGGCCTTAAGCATCTGAAAATCACTTACAAATAATTCACGAGCAATTTCATCTAACCACTCTCTCCATTCTTTTTTGATAGCAGTCTTTTGAACCAACGACTCTACATTGCTCAATGAAATATTATTTAAATTTTCTTTTGGATGTATTTGGTTTCTATTCCTCTTGTCAACCACCAAGCCTTGCATCAGTCGCCCTTTTAAACGCACTGACACTAAATCACCTAAATCAATATCTAAATTTTTTCCATCTTGATAAGAAAAACATCGTCCTTCTCGACCTATATGCAGCCAAATGTCAAATATAAAAAAATTCATATCATTTTTTAATACTTGCCGACTTCAGAAAATTTTCTTACCATTGGATTGTTAACAGTGTTAAAGCTGTTGTGGAACTTGCAAAATTCCACCCTGAGGGAAGACTAGAAGCTTTATCTAGAATAGGAATAATCCTATTCTTAGATATGCCGGTCTGAGAAATCCCCTGACAATCTTGCTTACACATTGATTTTCATTATTCAACAAAACATCCTTAATACTTTTGTAATTCCTTATTGATATCATGTGATTTTTCGCAAGATTCATCACGATTAAGGACAATGTCAAATTAGAGTGTTTTTGTTGAAATTTTACTAATTAAATAGTTTTTCCTGAAATATTTTCTCTAGGAGATTCCTACCATTTTTTTCGGTTAATCACATGAGCTCTGCAACAGACCAAAAAACAATCGAAAAAACAACTTCAAAGGTAAAGAAAAAGTCTGAGAGCTTATATCTCAATCAAGAGGCTAAAAACAAGTCCAAAAAAATTAAAAAAACTGCCGCTTCATTAAACGTGACTAAAGAAACCCAAACTCTTCCTCAAGAATCATCAGATGATCTAAAAATTGATCTAGATCTAGAGGCGGATAAATTAATTGCCGAAGCAGATAAAGTAAATGAGGAAGAAATCGATTTAGATGATGATGATAATGCCTCCATGTTGTCTAGCGCTCAAGAAGCAGCAGCTAAAGCTCTAGCAAGCATAAAAATTGGGCCAAAAGGAGTTTACACAGAGGATTCAATTAGGGTTTATCTCCAAGAGATAGGTCGAATAAGGCTGCTCAGGCCAGACGAAGAAATTGAATTAGCAAGAAAAATTGCTGATCTTCTTCAATTAGAAGAAGAAGCTGAGCAATTTGAAAGTGAGAATGGACATTTTCCATCAGTAAAAGAATGGGCAGCTCTTGCAGAAATGCCATTAACTCGCTTCCGAAGGCGATTAATGCTTGGTAGACGAGCAAAAGAAAAAATGGTGCAATCGAATCTGAGATTAGTAGTTTCTATTGCAAAAAAATATATGAATAGAGGATTATCTTTTCAAGATCTTATCCAAGAGGGAAGTCTTGGTCTCATTCGTGCAGCTGAAAAATTTGATCATGAGAAAGGATATAAATTTTCAACTTACGCTACCTGGTGGATCAGACAAGCTATTACCAGAGCAATCGCAGATCAAAGCAGAACAATTCGTTTGCCTGTGCATTTATACGAGACAATTTCACGTATCAAGAAAACAACTAAAGTTTTAAGTCAAGAGTTTGGAAGGAAACCAACCGAGGAAGAAATCGCCGAAAGCATGGAAATGACGATTGAGAAACTTAGATTTATTGCAAAAAGTGCTCAGCTCCCCATTTCTTTAGAGACACCTATTGGCAAAGAAGAAGATTCTAGACTTGGTGATTTTATTGAAGCAGATATAGAAAATCCTGAACAAGATGTAGCAAAAACCTTACTAAGAGAGGATTTGGAGGGTGTTCTAGCTACATTAAGTCCTAGAGAAAGGGATGTTCTAAGACTTCGTTATGGCTTAGACGATGGGAGGATGAAAACCCTTGAAGAAATTGGACAGATTTTTGATGTGACTAGAGAGAGGATCAGACAAATAGAGGCTAAGGCCCTCAGAAAACTCCGTCATCCAAATAGAAACGGAGTACTGAAAGAATATATAAAGTTAAATTAAAAAAACCAACCATAACCTGTACCTTCCTTAGCGAAAAATATAAATATTTGTTAGATCATAGATTTCATTTCACATCAACCTTATTAAATTATTTTCCAAGAATTTTAATTTGGTAAGGTTGACTGCTTAAGGTAAAGATATAGAAAATATTTGCTAATGACACTAGACCAACTGCGCATCGCCTCTCGCCGAAGCCAGCTGGCCATGGTTCAGACGAACTGGGTTCGAGATGAACTACAAAAAGCCCATCCTGATCTTGCGATCACTATCGAAGCAATGGCTACGCAGGGTGACAAAATACTTGATGTAGCATTAGCAAAAATAGGAGATAAAGGACTTTTCACTAAAGAACTTGAAGCTCAAATGCTTGTTGGCCATGCCGAAATTGCAGTCCACTCACTGAAAGATTTACCTACCAACCTTCCAGAGGGATTAATTCTTGGCTGCATAACAGAAAGGGAGGATCCTTCGGACGCGTTAGTCGTTAATGAAAAAAATCAAATTTATAAACTAGAAACCTTGCCAGAAGGGTCTGTAGTGGGGACTAGCTCCTTAAGAAGGCTTGCTCAATTGCGATACCATTATCCACATCTTGTTTTCAAAGATGTACGAGGCAATGTTATTACACGATTAGAAAAACTTGACTCAGGACAATATGACTGTCTTATCTTGGCTGCTGCTGGATTACAAAGACTTGGTTTTGCTAATCGAATACATCAGTTAATTCCAACAAATATTTCACTCCATGCTGTGGGTCAAGGAGCTCTTGGCATTGAATGTGTAAGTGGACAACAAGAGGTGCTAGATATTTTAAAAACACTTGAACACGAATCAACATCTAAAAGATGTTTAGCAGAAAGGTCTTTTCTCAGAGAGCTTGAAGGAGGATGTCAAGTTCCTATAGGCGTTAGAACTGAAATTAACAACGGTGAATTAATTCTTGAGGGTATGGTTGCAAGCTTAGATGGTAAAAGATTAATTAGAAATATAAAAAAAGGATCGGTAAGCTCTGCAGAGGAAATCGGAATAGACTTAGCTAATGAATTAAAAGGCCGTGGTGCAGGTGAAATATTAGAAGAAATATTCAAGTCTGCACGGGCCTAAATCATTAAAAAATTTAATTAATTAAACTAGGGTCTATTTCAGATAAGTAACGCTCCTCGCAAGATTTAATAATCTGAACAGCTTTTTCAACACCATAGAAACCATTTACAGTACAAGTTCCTGGTTTTTTAAGATCCTTATAATGCTCCCAATAATAAGTTGTTTCCTTAATCCAATGCTTGCCTAATTGTTCAAAGCTTTTTATGTGATCCATCCTCTTGTCATCGGCTATTACACCAATAACTTTGTCGTCAACTTCACCTCCATCATCAAAGGTCATGATCCCAATGATCCTTGCCTCAACAATTGAACCTGGTACCAAAGGTTCTGTCACACTCACAATTTCGATATCTAATGGATCACCATCTTCATCCCATGTACGTGGAAGACATCCATAAGCGAACGGGTAGGCGAGGGAGGAATATCCAACCCGATCAAGCTTTAAATGCCCCGTTTCAGTAATAAGCTCGTATTTATTTATGGTATTTGAATTCAACTCAACGATTGTATTGACTCTAAGTTCAGATTCATTGGCAAACGCAGGTAATACATGAAGCAGATTAGGCATAGTTCTGCTAGGTGCTTGATCAAGGTTAGCCATAGTATTTATTTATGTTCCTTCATGGTAAATCAACGCAGTAAATGCAAATGAAGTTGTGGCACATAATTTAGAAAACTTTCAACAAAAAATATGCTCTACTTAATTTTTATGCTCATAAATGTGTATTTTAACCAGAAATTTTAGAAAGCTTTTCAAGTTTATTGTCTAAGTATTCAAGAAAATAATTTGGTGATAATGTCTCTCCAGAGACCTTCTCTACAAGTTCCTCGGAATCCAAACTTCTACCATGATGATGAACATTTTTGCGAAGCCAACCCAATATTTTACTGATTTCCTTAGATTCAATAATATTTTCAATTTTTCCTAAATCTTCTTCAAGCGTTTTTGTTAACTGAGCGCTAATAAGATGGCCAAGCAAATAAGAAGGGAAATAACCAAACATTCCCTCACTCCAGTGCACATCTTGCAAACATCCTTCAGTATCATTTACTGGCGAAACACCTAGAAGGTTCAAATATCTTTTATTCCATTCATTAGGCAGATCTTCTACAGAAAGCCCTCTCTCGAGAAGATCAATTTCCAAGTCAGTTCTAATCATTATATGCAGGCCATAACTAAGTTCATCGGCCTCTACTCGATTCAATCCCGGAGTAAATGGATTTAGATTGATCCATAAATCATTTTCAGAGTGAATTGGAGCACCTGCATTCTCAAAATGATGCCAAAAAGACTTTGCGAATGAAAAGCTCCTAGCAATTCTATTTTCCCAAAATAAAGATTGACTCTCATGAACAGCCATAGAGGTTGCTTGACCTAACGGCCATGCAAACCATTGATGACTTTCAGAAGGCAAGCCTTGTTCATAAAGAGAATGTCCCCACTCATGGGCAGTAGCTAATAAGCAAGAAAGTGGCTGACCTTTTACTATTCGAGTCGTAATTCGATAATCATCCGGACCTAAAGTTATAGAGAATGGATGAGGGGACTTAGCTATAGCTGTATTTGAAGGATCCCTAGACCAATCATTTAAAAGTATTTGACAAAGTCTTTCTTGATCGCTAGTTGCTAAATCCCATTTCTCACTCTTTTTGTTAGTTATTGTCGCAGCCTTCTGAATCAATTCTGGCAATCTTTTTTTTAAAGGTTCAAATAGTTCGCTGACGCGATTAATCGTTAAGTTCGGTTCAAAAGGTTGGGCAA
>QCIG01000016.1 GCA_003216815.1 Prochlorococcus sp. AG-402-K14
TAGTTCTCATTGCCAGTTGATCTCTTAACTCAAACTGCAGATTCTGGAGCGAGACTTGCAATTCGTTTATTGCAAGATGCTGCTGAAAGAGGAGATATTGATCCATGGGATGTTGACGTTATCCCAGTTGTTGATGGATTTTTGGACCAACTTAAACAGCGTATTGAAATTCCAAAGAAAATCTCGCAACATATTAGTCAAAATGGCGGAAGTTATGAGGTCGATCTTGCTCAGAGTAGTGAGGCTTTTTTAGCGGCTTCTGTATTGGTTGGTTTAAAAGCTGAGGTTCTTGAGGCTGAAATGTTTTCAGTTGATATTGAAGATGAAGAGAACTCTGACTTTGATTTGGGAGAGCAGGGGTGGCTAGATGAAAGCTTTCAATTACCTCTTCGCCCAGAAAGACATTTATTGAGAAGGCCTGTGGCTCCCCCTCCATTTAGAAGGCCAGTAACTCTTGGAGAATTAATAAACCAGCTTGAGACAATTGCAGAATCTTTGAAAAATGATGAGCTACAAAATCGTAGAAGATTACGACAGAAAAAATTAAGTGATAGGGAAGTTATTGCTCAAGTTTCATCTCTCGCTCACCGCGAAAAATTACCCGAAACCACAGCTGCTTTGGCAGTTTTTATAAACGATTGGGAGCAAGCTTTGCATTGGGTAGATTTTGAGTTTTTAGTACAAAAGTGGAGAGAAAATTCTGCCTCAGAGAACTTGGATACTGATCGAGTAGGAGTTTTCTGGGCTTTGTTATTTTTATGTTCGCAGGGAAAAGTTGAGATTGATCAAAAAGGTTCTTTGTTCTCTCCAATAACTCTTAAGAGGCTTTTGGAACCAGGTATGGTTGCTCAACTTCCTCTTGCTTCTTTAGACGTGACAGATGGCTCGCCGGCTGCTGCTTAGCTCTTTGTGGAGTCAGCATTCTATGTTGGCCTTGTATAACTTCGGTTAAACCGCCTATGAAGGCGATGATCCTAGCTGCTGGGAAGGGAACCCGAGTTCAGCCGATCACGCATGTGATACCAAAGCCAATGATTCCTATCCTTCAGAAACCTGTTATGGAGTTTCTGTTGGAACTCCTCAAGGAGCATGGTTTTACTGAGGTTATGGTCAATGTTTCCCATTTAGCAGAGGAAATAGAGAATTACTTTAGAGATGGGCAAAGATTTGGAGTCGAAATTGCATATAGTTTTGAAGGTCGTATTGAAGATGGAGAATTAATTGGTGATGCGCTTGGTTCTGCAGGAGGTCTTAAAAAAATTCAAGACTTTCAAAAGTTTTTTGATGATACTTTTGTGGTTTTATGTGGAGATGCATTAATTGATTTAGATTTATCTGAGGCAGTTAAACGACATAAAGAAAAAGGAGCTCTAGCTAGTTTAATAACTAAGCGTGTTTCAAAAGACCAAGTAAGTAGTTATGGAGTTGTTGTTACTGATGAAGAAGATCGTGTTAAAGCTTTTCAGGAAAAACCTTCTATAGATAATGCATTAGGAGATACGATTAATACTGGGATTTATTTATTCGAGCCTGAAATTTTTGATTACATTCCTTCAGGAAAACCCTTTGATATTGGCTCAGATTTATTTCCAAAACTGGTTGAAGAAGGCGCACCCTTCTTTGCTTTGCCAATGGATTTTGAGTGGGTTGATATTGGTAAGGTACCTGATTACTGGAGAGCAATTAGAAATGTTCTCAAAGGCGATGTTCGTCAGGTTGAAATCCCAGGGAAGCAGGTTAGGCCTGGGATTTATACTGGTTTAAATGTTGCAGCAAATTGGGATAAAATAAATGTAAAAGGACCTATATATGTTGGTGGAATGACTAGGATTGAAGATGGTGTTACTATCATTGGTCCTTCTATGATTGGTCCAAGTTGTTGTATTTGTGAAGGGGCAACAATTGATAATTCAATAATATTTGATTACTCTCTTATTGGTCCGGGTGTACAACTAGTAGAGAAGTTGGTTTTTGGAAGATATTGTGTTGGTAAAGAGGGTGATCATTTTGATTTACAAGAAGCCGCTTTAGATTGGTTGATAACTGATGCTCGGAGACAGGATTTAGGAGAACCATCACCTCAACAAAAAGCAATGGCTGAATTATTAGGAACAGACCTTATTGGTTCTACTAATTAATATTTGCTTTTTCTAAAATCATTGGTATTTGTTGTTCTGCTTTGACGGCCATAATATGAACACCTTGAGCAATTCCTAGAAAATCTTTTACTTGTTCAGCAGCAATGGATATTCCCTCGTTAATAGGGTTTGATGAACTTTCAAGTCTTGAAATGATTGATTGTGGGATGCATGCTCCTGGTACTACTCGATTAATGAATTGAGCATTCTTGGCTGATTTGAGTAGGAAAACTCCTGCTAAAACTGGAATCTTTATTGGCTCTGTTATCTCCCTACAAAAACGTTCAAGTATTTTTGGGTCCATAACCATTTGAGTTTGCAGGAAATTTGCCCCAGCCTTTTTTTTGAGTTCGATTCTTCTTCTTAAACCATCTAATCCTTTGCAATTTGGATCTGCCGCTGCTCCAGCAAATAAATTTATTGGTCCATCAGGTAAAAAACCAGATACTGGATCTATCCCTTTGTTAAGTGATGTAACTTGATTGATTAGTTCAATTGAGTTGAGGTCTTGAACTGATTTGGCTTGGGATTGGTCTCCTACTCTTACCGGATCGCCAGTTAAACAAAGGATATTTTTGATGCCTAAAGCATGGGCTCCCAGTAATTCAGCTTGTAATGCAATTCGATTTCTATCCCTACATGATAACTGAAGGATCGGTTCAAGATTTGCCTCTAAAAGCAGCTTGCATAAGGCCAGGCTACTCATTCTCATAATGGCTCTGCTGCCATCAGTCACATTAAATCCATGCACAAGTTCATTTAATGTGAGGGCTTTTTCAAGAGCTAAAGCTGTTTCCCCCCCTCTGGGAGGCATGATTTCAGCAGTGATAGCTGATAAGCCAGATTCAAGACGATTTTGAAGTTTAGATTTCACATGTATTTTTTACTAGATAATTACTATCGGTGATTAAAGGCCCTAATCTAAGTAGTATTAATTAATGAGTTGAGAGTGAGGGGAATGTTTACAGGAGAGATCGCTAATTCATCCCATATGGGACTCTCTGCGAGGGAAATGGAAATTATTGGATTAGTTGCTGATGGGCTCACAAATCAGGAAATTGCTGAAAAACTTACTATTAGTAAAAGAACTGTTGATAATCATGTGAGCAATATGTTTACTAAAACAGGTTCAAAAAACAGAGTAGCTTTATTGAACTGGGCAATGGATCATGGAAAGATATGTCGGGATGGATTTAACTGTTGTTCATTGCCAGATGAAACAGATTCATAGAAGAAGCTCTAATTATTTTCGGCCTCATTAATATCTGATAACGGCATTAGAGAAAATTCAATTGATGACAATTCAAATAATTTTGCATAGGCAATGCATGCTTCCTTGTCAGTACAAGTGAAGCGAAGGATACCTTCCATGTCATAAAGACCATACAAGTTTTACCTCCTGCAAAGGTGCATTTGTTGCCGACCATGGTCGGCAGTAATTATAAAGACAATCTAAAGGATGGATTGCCTTTTTGCTTGGGATCTTTCTCTTTCATCCGATCTTTTATTGATAATTCTGAAATAGGTGTTTTTGCAAGAGAAGCATTGCTTAATGTTTTCATCCCAGTTATCTCTTGTCCGCACCATGATGGGATTTGAATATCTTCTAATTCAGAATTTAATTCTATTTCAGCAATTTTTAAAGAAGAATTTGAACCGTAAAAAGAATCAATAACCCAATTTTTGTTATTGATTTTTAGTTGATAACGAGTTTTAGTAATTTTATATTTTGATAGATTGAATAATTCATTAGCATCTTTAATAGGAATTGAATATTCAAATTCATGGTTTACCAATCCATTTAAAGAGGATTTTAGAGTTATATAAGATTTACTGTTATCTATTATTCTAACTCTAATAATCCATTCATCTATATTTGAATTCAAATAGCCTTGGCTAAAATCTTCACTAAGTAGTACTTTGGATCTCCAATCTTCATTATTAACTAAGAATCTTCTTTCAATTTCAATTCCCATAATTGATTATTTAGCGCTCTCATTAAGGCTGCTAGCCCAGTGAAGCTTTTGGGTAATTGTTTTGTAATAAGAAAGATTTTCATCTAATATAATTATTGAGGTTGAATGATTAGATTTTTTGATTAAGCATGTATCTTTAGCTTCAATTAGACATCCACTGGATCCATCTAACCATAACTTTATTTTTTGCTTTTTCTCTTTTACGGGCTTTATGACTAAATGAGATTCTGAAGGGACTACAATCGGTCTGCTTGCCAAGCTCATAGGACAAATAGCACTTACTATGATCGCATCTAATGAAGGGTGCAGAATAGGGCCACCGGCTGCCATTGCGTAGGCAGTAGATCCTGTTGGAGTAGAGAAGATAAGCCCGTCTCCTTTGTACTTGTCCACAGCTTCACCATCTATTTCAAGTTCAAGGCTGCAAGTAGGTGTGATTTCGTCTGTACAAGATCGAAAATAAAAATCATTGAGCGCAAAAAATGATCTTTTGAGTTTTTTATCATTATTAATATTTTCAGTAAATACTGAAGCTTCAAGCATCATTCTTTTTTGGATATTGAAGCTATTATTTGAAACTCTTTCCCAGAAAGTTTCTTGTTTTAATATATGGCGATCATGTGTTAAAAAACCTAGATTCCCTCCAACATTAAAACTCAAAATTGGTATATTCATAGGAGATAGATATCTGGCTGCTCTTAATACCGTTCCATCTCCCCCTAAAACAATAGCGATCTCAGGCAAAGCATCAGATTCCGAAATTAATTGGTTAATATTGCTCGTTTCAATACTTATTTCGGAGATTAAAACTTTTTTAGAACAACTTTCAATTATTTTTTTACAATTTAAAGTCTCTTTATAAGCGGAATTGCTATCTGATCGATATAAGATCCAGATCAGATTTGATGTCATTAAGAAAATCTACCATTTAAGTAGATTGAAACTTTCCATATCAATAGTAACTCTATTTCTATATAATGACAGTAGTATTGCTAGGCCAACAGCAGCTTCGGCGGCTGCTACAGTGATGACAAAAATTGAAAAAACTTGCCCTCTAATTATTGACCCGTCTATATAGGATGAAAAACTCATAAGATTTATATTTACTGCATTTAACATTAATTCAATACTCATTAACACACGAACAGCGTTGCGACTATTTATTAATCCCCAAACACCAGTACAGAAAAGAAATGCCGCAACTATAAGATAGGCCTGAAGGGGAACTGGACCAATAGAAGTATCTAACATATTAGTACTTTAGTTTTATACATTTAGTTAGTTTCATTTTAAACTATTTTCAGAAAGAAGAGGGATTTTTTTATCAATTAAGGGCTTTTCATTGTTAAATTCATTGCCCGCATTAGATGCAATCTGAATATCTCTTCTTGCTAATACAATTGCTCCGATCATAGCCATTAATAGCAATATTGAGGCAAGTTCAAATGGTAGTAAGTAATCAGTAAATAAATGCTCTCCAATTCTCTCTGTAGCTTCTTCACCAATGGAAGGAGGACCAGGTAAGTTCCATTTTGTAGATATGCTAACTCTTAATAATAAAATTAATAGTCCACCACAAATACCACCTGATATTAATCTTCTAGTTTTAAGTCCTTCAATTGGTTTTAACTTTTCTTTTTTATTTACCAACATAATTGCAAATAAGATCAAGACATTTACAGCTCCTACGTAAACAAGAATTTGAGCGGCTGCAACAAAACTAGCATTTAGTAACAGATAAAGACCTGCTACAGCCATGAATACTCCCCCTAATAAAAATGCTGAATAAACAATATTTTCTAATAAAACGACTGCCAAACTTCCAGAAATTATGACAGAGCTAAGAATTAAAAAGCAAATTAATTCTGTAGAATAAGCGATATTCATTTATTAATAGAATCTAATTTATTTGTAAGAATATCCGTAGAATTTTTATTTTCTTGAGACTTTTTTTTCTTCAGTTCATTTACAATCTGACTTGGAAGCTGACCAGCTCTTTTTTGGTTAGAAGGTAATTCGTGAGGGTCCATTATGGTCTCGGGTAAATAAGCCAATTCTCTTAAAGGACGAACAGATGGATCCGAAGTCACGCTTGTTGGAAGTCTTCCAAGAGCAACATTATCGAAGTTAAGGCTATGTCTATCAAATGCAGCAAGCTCGTATTCTTCTGTCATTGAAAGGCAATTGGTAGGGCAGTACTCAACGCAATTCCCGCAAAAAATACAAGCCCCAAAATCAATGGAATAATTTCTCAGCTCTTTTTTCTTGGTTTCTTTATTCATAACCCAATCAACCACTGGAAGATTAATTGGACATACTCTTACGCATACTTCACACGCAATACACTTATCAAATTCATAATGAATCCTACCCCTATAACGCTCTGAAGGAATTAACTTTTCATATGGGTACTGAACAGTTACTGGTCTACGTCGCATATGATCGAACGTGACACCTAGTCCTTGAACTAAATATTTCGCTGCACCAACTGCATCTTGCGTGTAGTCAGCAACTTTTTGAAGGAAACCAAGCATATTAAATTTATTGCCGGCGGCCTTTAATTACAATAATCATTCTACAGTTTTTTTCAAGTAAATGTAGGTAATTTTACCCAAGCAAGAAGATGATTGTGTTGCTTCTCTCTTATCCGCCAAATGTCATGGGGAATGCCAATTTAAGTGAAGCAGTTACAAGTAAATTGACTAAAGAGATAGGTAAAAGAAATTTCCAGCCAAGGTCAAGTAGCTGATCAATTCTCACTCTTGGAGTGGTCCATCTCAGTAAGATTGCTAAAAATACCAATAAATATGCCTTGAGAACTGTCATCACAATTCCAAGGGATGCAGCTGTAATTTGAATTAATGGATTATCTATTGATATTCCTATTAAAGATGAAAACCAGTCAATGGATATAGGAAAGCCCCAACCTCCTAGGTAAAGAACGGAAACAAGTAAAGCTGATAAAACAAGATTTATATATCCAGCTAGATAAAATAAAGCAAATTTCATTCCTGCATATTCAGTTTGATAACCAGCCACGAGTTCTTCTTCTGCTTCAGGTAAATCAAAAGGGAGTCTTTCGCACTCTGCTAATGCACAAATCCAAAAAATAATAAAACCTACAGGTTGTCTCCATATATTCCAGCTAAGGAACCCCGCTGAATTTTGTTGCTCAACTATGTCAACAGTGCTTAATGAATTGCTCATCATGACTATTGCTAGAACCGCTAGAGCAAGTGGAATCTCATAACTAATAGATTGAGCTGCAGCTCTTAGTCCACCTAGTAAAGAATATTTATTATTGGATGAGTAACCACTCATAAGCAAACCAATAGGTTGAATGCTGCTCAGAGCAATCCATAAAAAAATTCCTATACCAACATTACTTATTAGAAGATTTTGACCAAATGGAACAATTAACCAAGAAAGAATTACTGGAACTAAAACTAATATTGGCCCAACTGTGAAAAGTACACTGTCAGCCCTTGCAGGAATAATGTCTTCTTTTACTAAAAGTTTTAAACCATCAGCCATAGGCTGCAAAATGCCCAGTGCACCTGCATATTCAGGACCAATTCTTTGTTGAGCTGCAGCGGAAATTTTTCTTTCAAGCCAAACTGTGACTAAAACACCAATTACTGCTGATACCAATACTAAAAGCATTGGGAGAGGTATCCATAAGAGATGTGCTACTTCAGGAGAGAATCCAAGGTTTTGAATACCTTGGGTAAAACTCATTTCAAGATCTATACCTGAGTTCACTTCATATAGTTAATCTAAAAGTAGGTTAGTGGAATTTTTAAGTAATTTAAATTCGAAAAAATAAATTTCAATTTATCTGCCTTGAAGGGGTTTCCAATTTCTTACTTTTTCTCCCTCATAAATTTGTGATGGTCTGAAAATTCTATTTGCTCCCAGTTGTTCTCTCCAGTGAGCAAGCCAACCAGCAACTCTTGAGATAGCAAAAACTGGTGTAAAAAGATCTCGAGGGATACCTAGTTTTCGGTAAACAAGTCCAGAATAAAAGTCAACATTTGGGAATATACCTTTTGACCCAAGTTTGGTAATAGCTTCTTTTTCAAGTGCTTTGGCTACCTCATACATTTCATCTTTACCAAATTCTGAGAAAAGTTCTTCTGCAAATTCTTGCAATATTGTTGCTCTAGGGTCTTTCACGCGATATTCCCTATGTCCAAAACCCATTATCTTCCTTTTCTTTGCAATAGCCTCATCAAGGAATGAAGAGGCTTTATCAGGTGATCCAATTTCTTCCAACATTGCTATCACATCTTCATTGGCTCCTCCATGAAGAGGCCCAGCTAATGTTCCTACGGCAGAAGCTACGACTGCATATGGATCAGTCAATGTGCTCGCCGTCACTCTTGCACTGAAAGTACTTGCGTTAAGGCTATGTTCGGCATGAAGAATTAAGCATCTGTCAAAAACTCTTGCTGCAAGGGGATTTGGTTCTCGCTCCGTGAGCATATAAAGGAAATTTGAGGAGTAAGGTAGATCATCTTGAGGTTGAATTGGATCATCTCCTTTTCTTATTTGCTCAAAAGCAGCAACCATAGTGGGGATTTTCGCGATCAACCTCACTACTGCGTCGTAAATATACTTAGGATCATCTATTGCTCTTCTAGAATAAAAAAGACCTAGCGATGCAGCACTTGCTTGCAAAGCATCCATAGGATGCCCCGATTCTGGAAAACACTTAAGCATATCTCTAATGCGAAAGCTTACCCGCCTATGCATTTGAACTTCTTCTTCAAATTTTTCTAGCTCATTTGGAGTAGGAAGTTCTCCCCATATCAATAGAAAGGCAGTTTCTAGGAAACTACTTTTTTGAGCTAGCTCAGATATTCGATAGCCTCTGTAGTTAAGCTTGCCTTCCGTGCCATTTATTTCACATATCTTTGATTTAGTTACAGGAACGCCTTCTAAGCCTGGCTTAAGAACCAAACTAGTTGTTTTTGATTTGTTATCTATGGCTTTAGCTCCTGTAAAAATTTTCGATTTGAATATCTTTTTATAGAATTAAGCTAGCTGGTAAATATACTACTTTCAACTTTTTATTAACTTGTTTTTAAGTTAATTTGAAATTTAACAAAGTCTGGATAATTAACTGTAGGGATTGCTACGGATATATCAATTTCATTTGGGAAACCTAATTTATTTCCGACTATTGATTGAAGTAAGATATGCGGATAAAAATCATTTAAGAATAGTTCCGTTTCTTTCTCTCCTAAGTGAATTTTAATAACCTCTTCAAAATCATTATTTTCAGTTTCTGCATTCTCAGTGTCTATATTATTTAGTGAGTATTTGTTATTGTCAAAATTTGCAATAGATGGTAGATCTTGACCCCAAATATATATATCTTCATTATCTTCAATAATTGCCTCAATTTTTTCTTTTATCTCATATCCTTCATTATTATTGGTAGTTATTTTTGACCAAATCTCTAGATTTTTATTGTTAAACTCTAGGGTAGAATTTAAAAAATTATCTCTTTTTAAAATATCACTTATCTCCTTTTTATATGTATCAGATTTTCTAGTTATGGCTAACCAATTTTTATCCTTTAGCCAAATCAGATTACCTTTAGTATTCTCAAGAATTATTCTGATAAGGTTAGAATAATCTTCTGATGTTGAGCCCTTCATTATTGATGCTATAAATTCTTCATATGGATGACTAGAATTCTCCCTAAAGTATTTCTTAGGGTTGTTAATTACTATGTAAGTATTAAATAAATCAAATTCTTTTTCCATATTACTTAAATCAGAAGTTAAATCATTAATTGGCCTTTTGTTTTTAATATCATAGGACATTGTACCTTCAAATAATATTTTTTTCTTATCTATATTTATTGATAAGATTAATTCTTTTGATTTATTTATTGCTAACAGATCCTCCTCTTGACCTATGAGATTGAAAATTCTTTTTGGTGACATTTCTAATAATATAATTCCATCATTGATAGAATTTCTTAATTTGATATCCTTATACTTCTCTTTTGTATTTAATGTATTAGTTGATGATTGATTTATGGAAGACTTTATTAGTGCAGGGTTTGTTGATATTAAAATATATTCTTTCTCATTCAAAAAATAAATTGATTGACTTGAATTGATGTTCTTGGTTATTAGTTTTGATTTTGAGATATTTAATTCATTGCTTGAGTTAGTATTTTCGTCAGTTATATTTGGTCTTGAAAATAATTCTAGTTTTTCATCAATATTCAAATCTTTGTTTATTTCTAAGACAATCAGCCAATCATTAAGGAGTTGATTATTAGTCTCAAATATTGCAAAGCTTCCATTCTCTCCAGACCAGTTAGCAATATCTTTTGTGAAATCAAGACTAATTAATTTAAAGAAAGCATCTCTGATCAATTTTATTTTTTTATTTGTAATATTTTTATTTATTTTATCTTGATAATTTTCTATATAACTGGGAATTTTAGTTGGATTTATTTTCCAGTGAAGAACTAGATCAGCATGTTCCGGAATATATTTTGAAGTAATTGGAGCAGTAAAGGATTTCTCCGTGAACTTAGGGATTTCCTTCAGATCCTGATTGCGCCAGATGAATATTCCTATAATAACTGAAAAAATTATTATTCCGGATATTACAAATAATGATAGATGTGATTTCATGTTTTATTATTTAAGCATTTGTATACTTTCTGAGCTTTGATATGAGAAAGTTTAATTTTTACTTAAATGTCGAATATTAATGAGCATGTTCCTTTAAATATATCTCCAAAAGAGTTAAAAAAAATATTAGAAGATGATTCTTCTGAAAAACCATTCATCGTAGATGTGAGGGAGGATAATGAAATTGCTATTGCTTCATTTTCTTTTTCAGTATTACATCTACCCTTAAGTAAGGCTGCAAACTGGTCAGGAAACATAGAAGAACTGTTACCGAGGGATAAGCCTATTGTCGTGCTATGCCATGCAGGAGTGAGAAGTCTGAATTTTGGTACTTGGCTTTTGCAGCAAGGTATAACTAAAAGAGTTTGGAATCTAGTCGGGGGGATAGATGCTTGGAGTACAGATGTTGATCAATCTGTGCCAAGGTATTAATAATAATAGCCTTTGTCTTTATATTTGTGATCCTAATTTTTCTGCAACTGTATTGACATCTTTATCTCCTCTGCCGGAGCAGTTAATAACTATTTCTGAATTTTGACTGAGAGTAGGGCAAAGTTTTTCGAGATAGGCAAATGCATGAGCAGTCTCAAGCGCAGGGATAATACCTTCTAATTGACTTACCAATTGCAGAGCTTTTAGTGCTTCATTATCAGTCACAGCAGCATATTCTGCGCGCCCAATTTCTTTTAAGTAACTGTGCTCCGGTCCAACACCTGGATAATCTAGACCTGCGCTAATAGAGTGTGCTTCTTCAACTTGTCCATCTTTATCTTGTAGCAGGAGACTCATGGCTCCATGTAGGACTCCTATCCTTCCTTGCGTAATGGTGGCTGCATGTCTACCAGTCTCGACTCCATCTCCCGCAGCTTCAACGCCGATCATTCTCACACTTTTGTCTTCGACAAAAGGATGAAAAAGGCCCATTGCATTTGATCCTCCTCCAACACAAGCTAAAAGTACATCTGGAGATCTCCCAAAAGCTTTATTACATTGTCGCTTTGTTTCTTCCCCAATCACAGCATGGAAATCTCTAACCAGCATTGGATATGGATGTGGACCAGCAACTGATCCAAGAATGTAGTGGGTTGTCTCAACATTAGTAACCCAATCACGAATGGCTTCGCTGGTCGCATCTTTAAGTGTCGCAGTTCCATTTGTGACGGGCTTCACTGTGGCTCCAAGTAATTGCATTCGGAACACATTTAAGGCTTGTCTTCGCATATCTTCTTTGCCCATATAGATAATGCATTCCAATCCAAAACGAGCGCAAACTGTTGCAGTTGCAACTCCATGCTGACCAGCTCCAGTTTCGGCAATAATTCTTTTTTTCCCCATCCGTATAGCAAGAAGAGCTTGCCCAAGTGCATTATTTATTTTGTGAGCACCTGTGTGATTTAAATCTTCTCTTTTAAGCCAAATCCGTGGCCCTTGTAATGCATTTTTTCTATAGTATTTAGTTAATCTTGTAGCTTCATATAGAGGAGTGGATCTCCCTACGTAAGTGTTTAGTAAATGATTTAGTTCTGCATTGAATGAAGAATCTTTCCATGCTTCTTTAGCAGCTTGCTCTAATTCAATAAGCGCAGGTATTAAAGTTTCAGGAACATATTGCCCCCCATACTGACCAAATCGACCAAGAGCATTTGGCCTTGTTAATGGAGATAAATCCAAATCTGTAAATTGTGTTGGGAGTGTACCTGTCACCTTAGATTAAGAAAATAATTACCAGCCAAAAAGCAAAAAAAATGTCCAAAGGTGGCTGGAGTGAATTTAATGACCCTCTTCAGACAATAGGGAATGACATTCAAAATAGTGTTACTCCTAAAGGAAAGCGACAAGTTCGTCTAGAAAGAACTAGATCTGGCAAGAAAGGAAAACTTGTTACTGTTATTAAAGGGCTGGAATTAAAGCAAGTAGAGGCAAAAAAAATTCTTAAGAATTTAAAAATAGCTTGCGGAACAGGAGGAGCTTTGAAAGGTGATTTTTTAGAGTTACAAGGAGATCAAATATCAAAAGCTCAAGATTTTCTTTTTAAGGAGGGTTTTAGGCCAAAACAGAGTGGAGGTTAACAATAAACTGTGTCGATCAACATGGAGAATAGTAAACAATTAGTCTGAATTCATGGAACAAAACTCTCAAAGTCCTATCTCAAAAGCCACCAATATAGCTTGGCATCAATCTTCAGTTGATAGAGAAGCTCGATCTCAGCAAAGAGGACATCGCAGTGCAATACTTTGGTTTACAGGTCTATCTGGTTCTGGGAAAAGCACATTAGCCAATGCAGTAAATGTAGCTCTACATGAAAATGGTTATTCAACTTATGTGTTAGATGGTGACAACATCAGACATGGTTTATGCAAAGATTTAGGATTTTCTGATGTTGATAGAGAAGAAAATATTAGAAGAATAGGCGAAGTCTCTAAACTCTTTCTTGACGCTGGAATAATTGTTTTAACTGCATTTGTATCACCATTTAGAGTCGATCGCAATAATGCTAGATCCTTAGTTGGAGACAATGATTTTATAGAAATATATTGTTCAGCTGATTTAGGGGTTTGTGAAACAAGAGATACAAAAGGACTTTATGCAAAGGCAAGAAATGGAGAAATCAAGGATTTTACTGGAATCTCAAGTCCTTATGAAGATCCTCAGTCTCCTGAATTAAAAATTGATACTGGAAATCTAGAGATTGATGAATGTGTAGATATGGTTACAAATTTGCTTCTTGATAAAAAGATTATTTCAAAGATTTCTTAGTGAATTAGTAATTAATTTCACGTTCATTACATTTTTTCTAGATATGTTTTAGCTCCAATCTCTTTAAGTCTTTGATCTTTTTTAACGACAAGGTCGTGAAGCTCAGATCTGTAGGTTTTTAATTTATTTGTCAATTCAGTATTGTTAATTGCCAAAATTTGAGTAGCTAAAAGGCCAGCATTTAGACCTCCTTCAATGGCAACCGTTGCTACTGGGATGCCTGAGGGCATTTGCAAGATTGAATACATAGAATCTATTCCTGAAAGTGCCTTGCTTTTGACTGGAACGCCTATTACGGGAATGGTAGTCAGCGATGCGATCATTCCAGGTAGATGAGCAGCCCCTCCAGCCCCCGCAATTATGACTCCAAAACCATTTGATTCTGCCATTTGAGCAAAATCCATCATTTCTTTTGGAGTTCTATGAGCAGATAAGATCCTTACTTCATTAGATATGCCAAATTGATCTAGAATTGCAACCGCAGGCTGAAGAGTTTTAAGATCTGAATCACTACCCATTACTACTGCTACTTCTTTAAATGTATTAGCTTCAGTTAAAGACAATTGTTAATTTTATAAATCTCATTCTTAATAATGCCAATTATTTATGAATCCTGCATTAATTATTTCAGTTTTTAAGAAATGAGAAAACTCACAAATATAAAAGTACCTCAACCAGATAAAAGTGAAGATGAAAATAATTTATTTTCACTGGTTTTAGATGAACATGGAATTATTCTTTCTATTGATAAAAGTTCCAAGATGGAATCAAGTTATGACGAAGATTGGTGTGGTGATTGGCTAAGCCCAAGAGCGATTGATCTTCAAATAAATGGAGGTTTAGGGATCTCATTTACAGACTTAACTTTTAATAAAATACCTAAATTATTAACATTACTTGATCGACTTTGGCTTGATGGAGTTGAAGCGATCTGTCCAACTTTTGTTAGTTGTTCTCTAGATCAATTCCAATTAGGAATGAAGGTCTTAAAGGAAACTAAAAAACATTCTTCGATAAATAGATGTCGACTCCTTGGTGCTCATATGGAAGGACCTTTTTTATGTGAATCATTTTCTGGAGCACATGACAAAGAAAGTATTTGTAGGCCAAGTATTTCTGCTTTAAATGAATTAATAAAGGGATTTGAAGACGACATAGCATTAATGACATTGGCTCCTGAATTAAAAGGTTCTTTTGATGTCATTTCTCGTCTAAGAGAATTAAATATCGTGGTTTCACTGGGACATTCTTCAGCTGATTTTGATTCGGCGATGAAAGCTTTTAAAAATGGAATCACGATGGTTACGCATACTTTTAATGCAATGAAAGGTTTGCATCATCGAGCTATTGGACCTATCGGAGCGGCTATAAACAGAGACGATGTCTTTCTAGGACTGATTGCTGATGGTGTTCATGTTCATTCAGATATGATTCGGCTTTTAAAAATACTGGCACCAAAGCAAATTGTCTTAGTTAGCGATGCAATATCAGCATATGGTTTAGGAGATGGATCGTTTAATTGGGACCAACGCTTGATAACAGTAGAAAATGGTTTATGCAGACTTCCAAATTCAACCATTGCAGGATCAACTTTACCTTTACTAGATGCATGTAAAAAAATAGCTAATTGGATTAATGATCCTTCTGCTGCTATTTGGATGGCAACACTGGCTCCACGTATGGTATTAAGTCAGAATAAAATGACTGCAAAATCTTTTTTGATTGGAAAAAATATTAAGTCTTTACTTCGATGGAAAATGAATTCTTGTAATCATCAGTTGTCTTGGCAATTGGCTGCGTAAGATTGGTAAGAGGTAATTATCTGATTAAATGACAACGCAAATTGAGAACAATGAAAAAGCGGAAGTCACTGAATATTTTAATGGGACTGGGTTTGATAGATGGAATCGAATATATAGCGAAAGTGATGATGTAAATAAAGTTCAAAAAAATATAAGGATAGGTCACCAAAAGACAGTTGATGATGTCATTAGTTGGTTGAAAGCATATGACAATATTAAGGATAAAAGTTTCTGTGATGCTGGATGCGGTGTTGGTAGTTTAAGTATTCCATTGGCAAAACTGGGTGCTAAATCAATTCATTTAAGTGATATTTCTGAAGCCATGATAAATGAGACAAAAAACAGGGCAAAGGAAGCAGGATTGGACTTAAATAAGCTGAATTTTCGAACATCTGATTTGGAGAATTTAAAAGGTTCATATAATACAGTTATTTGCTTAGATGTTTTCATTCACTACCCTCAGGAGGAGGCTGAAGCAATGGTAAAACATCTTTGCCAATTATCTGATGAGAGATTAATTGTTAGCTTTGCTCCCTATACTCCTTTATTAGCCCTTTTGAAAGGTATTGGTCAATTATTTCCTGGACCAAGTAAGACTACTCGGGCCTATACATTAAGGGAGACCGGAATTATCAAAGCTGCAAAGCAATCTGGTTTTAAAGTGGTTAAAAGCAAGTTGAATCAAGCCCCTTTCTATTTTTCGAAATTGATAGAATTTGTCAAATCCTAGAATATTAAAATTTTTATTTTTCAAAACACATTTAAGTAACTAAATTATTTTCAAGTGCATATCTAACCAGTTCTGTTCTACTAGAAGTTCCGGTTTTTATAAATAATCGACTCACATATTTCTCTACATTCCGGATAGAAGTCTCAAGTTGTCTTGCAATTTCTTTGTTCATTAAACCTTCCGCTACAAGTTGCAAAACGCTGGCCTCTCTTGGGGTGAAATTAGGAATTGAATCATCTTTTCGTGAGTTGTTTTTATCCCCATGGCTAAGCATAGATTTGATTTCTGTAATCTGTTTTGCCATTTGACCAACATCAGCATTTGCGAATCTGGCTGCTTCAGTTAATAATCGCTCTTGCCGCTGAACTACATTCCTAACTCTTGCAACTAGCTCATCGGGATCAAATGGTTTTGGCATGTAGTCGTCTACACCTGCTTGATAACCTTGAGTCCTATCAGCAGTCATACCCTTAGCAGTTAGAAAAATTACAGGTGTACCTCCAAGTCTTTCATCTTCTCTAATTTTTCTTAAAAGCCCATAACCATCACATCTAGGCATCATAACGTCACTGATAATTACATCAGGGATCATTTTTTGAGCTTTTTCCCACCCTTCTTCTCCATCTACAGCAGTTGTAACTTGAAATCCTTCATCTTCAAGATAAGCCTGAACAGCGGTTCTTAAACCAGGCTCGTCATCGACAAGTAATATCCTGGGAGTCTGAGAAACTTCTTGTGTTGATGGATTTGAGTCACTCATAAATAAATAAATAAATTGGGCTTCTAAAGTTTTAAAGAGGATATTAACCTTTATTCCTCTCTATTATTTAGCTAACGAATCAATTAATGGATAATAATCAGCATCTGATTTTTGATTTTCAGTCTTCAACACCATGTTGTACAAAGGTTGTTGAGGAGATGGCTCCTTATTGGAATGAATTGTGGGGTAATCCCTCTAATACTAATAATCGATCCGGTATTTTTGCTTCAGCTGCAGTAGAAGTATCTCGTGAAAAAATAGCTTCATATTTGAACATCAATCCAAAAAGATTAATTTTCACGAGTGGGGCAACAGAAGCGAATAATTTGGGCTTAGTTGGCCATGCAAGAGCTAAAGCACAAAAAATTGGGAAAACTGGACATATAATTACCGTTTCAACTGAACATCATGCAGTCCTTGATCCGCTTAGGCAGCTTCAAAAAGAAGGGTTCCGTTTGTCAGAATTACAACCGAATAAAGATGGTTTAATTAATATTGAACAACTTTCTGAGGCTGTTGAAAAAGATACTTTTTTGGTTAGCGTCATGGCTGCAAATAATGAGATAGGGGTTTTGCAACCTATTGCTGAGATTGGGTCTTTTTGTAAGAGAAAGGGAATCGCTTTTCACACTGATGCCGCTCAAGCCTTGGGGTACTTAGATTTAAACCCCGATAAATTTCGCATTGATTTGATGAGCTTGAGTGCTCATAAAATCTATGGCCCTAAAGGTATTGGAGCGTTGGTGGTTAGGGAAGGATTCCCTCTTGAACCATCTCAGTATGGAGGAGGTCAGGAGCTTGGATTGAGATCTGGCACGCTTCCTGTCCCTTTAATTGTTGGCTTTGCAAAGGCAGTTGAAATAACAAAAAATGATCAGGATGAAAGGAATAAGAGACTTTTATTTTTGAGAAACTTATTGTTGAGCGGATTAAAAAAGAATATTTCTGGATTGATAGTTAATGGGTCTATCGAGAAAAGATTGCCTCATAATCTCAATATTACTTTCCCTGGTGTGAAGGGAAGTCAATTGCATGGTCAATTAAGAAGGTTTATTTTTTGTACTAGTGGTTCAGCTTGCAGTAATGGTGAAGCTTCTCATGTTCTGAAGCAGATAGGGCTCTGCAAAAAAGATGCTGAAGCATCAATAAGGATGAGTATTGGGAGAAATACTACTGAGAAAGACATCAAAGAGGCTATTGAGATTATTACAAATATAGTGATTAATCTTAGAAAATAAGTTAAGTTTATTTTAAGAATTTCTTTGCAGAAATTCTTAACTTTGCACTTTTACTTCTTGGATTTAATTCTATCTCCTCAGGGCTTGATCTCAAGGGCTTTTTAGATAGAACTTTTAATCTATTGTCAGTTTTAAAGCTCGATTTTACTCTTCTATCTTCTAGTGAATGAAAACTCATTACCATAAATAGTCCCCCCTCTGACAACCAGTTTGGAGCTTTTTCTAATAAGCTATCCAGCGATTCCAATTCATTATTAACGGCTATCCTTAAAGCCTGAAAAGTTCTAGTTGAAGGATGAATTCTGCCATGTCTTTGCTTGGGTGGAAAACAACCAGCAATTGCATAAGAAAGAGCTTGAGTTCCACTGTATGCTCCACTCTCGGCAAGATCTTTTTTGATTTTTCTTGCAATACGTCTAGAACGTTTTTCTTCTCCTAAGTTGTATATTAAATCTGCTAAATCCTTTTCAGATAGAGTGTCAATAAGTTCGGCCGCACTTAGACCTTTCTCAGGATTCATTCTCATATCTACCGGACCATCTAAACGAAAGCTAAAACCTCGTGAAGGCTCATCAAGTTGATGACTACTAACTCCAAGATCCGCTAAGACGCAAATGGCTTGTTCGTTAAGTGAAAAGTCTGCGAAGTTTGTAGAGATTATTTCTATTCTTGTCCCAAACTTTATTAATCTTTTTGAGGCTGCTTTTCTAGCAATTGGATCTTGATCAAGACCGATAATTTTGATTCCTGGGAAATTCTCTAATATTTGAGCTGAATGCCCCCCTCCTCCAACGGTGGCATCAATAATTAATCCTTGTTTTGTTAATTCACTTGGTAGTTCCTTTAGTGATTGAATTATTTCTTTCCCCATGATTGGGACATGATTAAAGTTAGAACTTGAACTAATTGGCCCTTCTTTCATTAGTTTTCACTAGTATTTAGACATTGCTTTGGTTGGGCCCAATGACGCAGCTTGAAACGCGTACAGAGCCAATGGTGGTCAACTTTGGGCCACATCATCCATCAATGCATGGGGTATTGCGGTTGGTCGTAACCCTTGATGGAGAGGATGTTGTTGATTGTGAACCAGTTATTGGTTACTTGCACAGAGGGATGGAGAAAATTGCTGAGAATAGAACAAACGTAATGTTTGTTCCTTACGTGAGTCGCATGGATTATGCGGCTGGTATGTTTTATGAAGCCATTGTTGTTAATGCCCCTGAGCGTTTAGCAAATATAAAGGTACCTAAGAGAGCAAGTTATATCAGAGTGATAATGCTTGAGTTGAATAGGATCGCTAACCATTTGTTATGGTTAGGCCCATTTTTGGCAGATGTCGGGGCTCAAACTCCTTTTTTCTATATTTTTAGAGAAAGAGAGATGATTTACGATTTATGGGAGGCTGCAACTGGGCAAAGATTGATTAATAATAATTATTTTCGTATTGGTGGCGTTGCATGTGATTTGCCTTGGGGTTGGTTAGAAAAATGCAAAGATTTTTGTGATTGGTTCGGTCCAAAAATTGATGAGTATGAGAAATTAATAACTAATAACCCTATCTTTCGTAGACGTATAGAAGGTTTAGGAGTTATAGGAAAAGAGCAAGCGATTAACTGGAGTCTTTCTGGTCCAATGCTTCGTGCTGCAGGTGTCCCATGGGATTTGAGAAAGGTAGATCATTATGAATGTTATGACGATTTTGAATGGGATATTGCATGTGAGAAAGAGGGGGATTGTTATGCAAGATATAGAGTTCGTATTGAAGAAATGAGACAGTCATTAAAAATATTACGACAAGCTTGTGAGATGATTCCAGGGGGGGCAACAGAAAATCTTGAGGCAAAAAGGACAGTTGAGGGAAAAAAAGGTGATATGTCAGGCTTTGATTATCAATATGTAGCTAAGAAGGTTGCACCTACTTTTAAGATTCCTAATGGTGAATTATATACACGCCTTGAATCTGGGAAAGGAGAGATAGGAGTATTTATTCAAGGTAATAATGATGTAACTCCTTGGCGGTTTAAAATTAGAGCGGCTGATTCTAATAATTTGCAGATACTTCCTCACATACTGAAGGGAGCTAAGGTCGCTGACATAATGGCTATCTTAGGTTCCATTGATGTGATTATGGGCTCTGTTGATAGGTAGGTTCTTTGGAAAAGCGTAATCCTAAAGAATGGTTATGTTTGAAACGAACCGTTCGTTTTGGTGAGACAGATGCTGCTGGCGTGGTGCATTTTCTTGAATTATTCAGATGGTGTCATGAAACTTGGGAAGCAAGTTTAGAAAAACATGGAGTAGTTTTACAAGAAATTTTTCCTACAAACCAAATGAATACAAGCCAACTGGATGTAGCTTTGCCAGTTGTTCAT
Source organism: Prochlorococcus sp. AG-402-K14 (assembly GCA_003216815.1). Lineage (GTDB taxonomy): Bacteria > Cyanobacteriota > Cyanobacteriia > PCC-6307 > Cyanobiaceae > Prochlorococcus_B. Next base: position 20,436 of record QCIG01000016.1, read on the forward strand.
TGTGAAGCAAATTATTTTCAGCCACTTTATGTTGGAGATACTATCAATATCGAACTAAATCCTGAGAAGATAAATGACTCTTCATTTATGCTTCGATTTAAATTTAAAAAAAATGGTGAGAAAATCGGCACGGCAAATATAAAACATGTATCGATAAATCCGATTACAAGAGACATATGTGCATTATCTAAGCAAATAAATTTCTGGCTTAATGAATCTAGTTCGAAGTTTTAGTTAATAGGTCTATTAAAGGCTATCCAATCTTGCCATTTTTTTATTTCCCATTTCTTATTGACATTTCTTGAAAGTTTTGGACAATCGTACCAGTTCAGTGGTTTTTTGGATGGTTGCCAGTCTTCAATGAGATCACTCAGAAGTGAGATGATTGGATATCTGTTGCTTCCTTTTTCTTTGAATTTAGTTAAGGCAACCAAACGTTGTCCCCATTTCTTGTCACTAACTCCTAGTACAAAAATGTCTTTAATTGGGATTTGATTTTTCGAGATTATTTTCATTAATTCCATTTCGATATCTTCTGGGAAAATCGTTTCACCACCAGAATTTATAGCTGAATCTCTTCTGCCCAGAATTTGTATTGCTTTTCTTTTGTCGAGAGTGATGTATTGCGCTAAATCGCCTGCTTCCCACCATCCATTTGTGTCTGTAATTGATTCGAATTTATCATTCTTCCATTTTGAAGTTGCAATCCGACTAGTTTTAATCTTAAGGGAATTTCTTTTGTTGATTTTTATCTCAACATCTTCGAGAGGGAAGCCAACACTATTACTTCCTTTTAAAAAATCGTTGGGACTCAGGCAAGTCACCATTGCAACAGTTTCGGTGGCCCCATAACAAGGAGCTAAATTAATAGACTTTCTTCGCGCTTTGTCAGCAAGATCTTTGGAGATCAAAGCCCCTCCAACCCAAATTATAGCTAGAGATTGAAGCCATTTTAAACCATCAGAATCATCAATCAAATACGATAATTGAGTTGGAACTAGAGATGTAATCAATGGACGTCTATATTTATCAGTTAATGCTTCACTAAACTGTTTAAGTTGATGTGGTTTATGCATTAAAAAACGTGAAATCCAGTGAAACTCTGATCGCCACGTGTGATGTCTCCACCAAGGCATGAAACCACTTATATGGTGTAATGGTAGTGAATTGAGAATGATACACTCATTTGGCTTAAGGCCATGACTCTTTAACCACATCCCGGTTGCTAAAGCCGAATTAGTTAGATTTTGAATTGATTGTAAACAAAGATTTGGTCCTCCAATACTCCCCCCGCTTGAAATGATTATTCCTTCTCCTTCAGGTAAAGTTGACGATGTGGGAATTTTCTTGTGATCTTTTGGAGGTGCTAGATATACCCATTTATGTTTTTCAAAATTGTTCAAAATTTCTTTTGAACAGTCCAGGTTTTTTTCAGGAATACATTTTACAACTGCAATTTTGGTCATACGGCTTCCCAAACTAATTTTGGATTGTTGTTAAAGAGTGGGCCTTTGGGGCACCATCCAGGTGCAAGTCCAGGTGCACAAGGATTTCTCCCTTTGACTTGCCTGGCAGCGAGGTGATTAATCCACCTTCTCCCAATACCAGTTTCAAAAGCTGTGCTTATGACTGTTTGACTATCTGCTTGTTCTATTTCTTTTAATATTAATCTAGGATCACCATCTAATGCAGGGCGACGTATTTGCCAACTTTTCCATGTTTTTCGTAAATATGGAAATTCAACCAAAGATTCATCTAGTGCGATTGGAATTTGATTGGCTAATGAAAATAAACCTTCAATATCTTTTGATGGGAGTGGCTGTTCAATCCATTCCAAACGAGGTTCGTTTTTGAGTTCGTGAATCCATTCTTGTGCTTTTTGACGACTCCATCCTCCATTTGGATCAATTCTAAGTTTAAAATTATTTGGTAAAATATCTAAGATTTTTTGTAATGTTTTTTCTTCCTTAAAGTTAGTTTCTTTGTGAGAAACTTTCCATTTTATTGTACAAGAACTTTTCTTATCATTTGATCCATCTATATATTTAACTATTGACTCTAATGGATCAATATCTGTAGGTAAAAGATAAGCTGATTTTGCGATGTCAAAACCTTCAAAATTTAACTTGCTTTTAGTGACATTCTCTAAATCGGCCAGGCAGGTTCCTAATCCAAAAGCAAGTGCTCCTGGCGATTCACATAAATAATTTTCTATTGAATCTTTGGTAGTTTGTCTCCCAATAAAATCTAGACCTTCGATACTTTTTTGTAATTCCTTTTTCTCAATAGGTGATACTTCACCCCATCCGAAATTTCCATCTGAGTCTTTTATTTGCAATAATAAACCTACCTTGTTATGAATACTTCCTTGCGAGGTTATTAACTTTCTTGTTAGTTGAAATGAAAATGGCTTGATATTAATTATTAATTTCATGATTCAACAAAATCAAAAATTAATTATAAAACAATGAGGATATAGCAAAACCTGCACTCAAGCATAAACCATTAATTGTCTGAAAGCGTAAAGCTAAAAACTTACTGTTTTTAATACGCTCAGGTTGGTTGTGATGTTTTTTAATTAATTTGATAAGATCTACACCTGAAGGAAGGCTAATTAAACATATAAGAGTCGTTATTGGCCATATTCCAGTGAGAACTGGTAATAATTCTAATAAAAATATTAGACCAACGAACCACGGTAAAAATTCTGCCGCTCGATGAGTGCCTAAAATAACTAAGGGTGATTTTTTACCGACAGCAGCATCTTGATTGATTTGATGAAAATGTGAACAGAATAGAACTAAAGTGGTCGCCATCGCCGGACCTGCTCCAACCATCAGTGCTGTTCCCCAGGGGATGGCATCAAAATTAGATTTTGGAGAAATAACAATTAGTGCTGCAGCTGTAGCAAGCGGGCCAAAGGCAATCCAGCAAAGAGGTTCTCCCAAACCCTTATACCCCAGCCTAAATGGCGGCCCTTGATATAGATATCCAAGGAAACAACAAATTAAGACTAAAAAAAGTACTGTTATTTTACTTTTTAGAGCAAGGATAAATATGATAAATAAACCTAATAAAAGAGAAAAATATGCAACTCGACTTACAGTGGTTTTATTACCCGTTAAAGCGACTACGGAGTGGAATTTGTATTTGTCAACGCCAGTTTCATCGTCAAAAAGATCATTGGTAAGATTCTCCCAAAGCAAAATCAAGATTGAGGCAATTAGAAAACCTATGAATTGTCCTAGACGAATATTGCCGCTATTCCCTAGCTCCCATGCTGCAGATAAAATCACAGGCATTATTGCGACTGAATATAATGGCCACTTAATTGCAGCTTGCCAAAGATGTTTCTTTTCAGTTGTAGAAGACTTCACTGATAAAATAACCTGTTCTGTTTGTTTCTTGGTTCCTTCCTTAAGACTAGGCAGCAGTTCATGTATTGGTTTATTTATGTCTAAAGGCTCTAATTGGTTATGAATTTAGAACCTGTATTTAGTGAGCTTTTAGTTAGTTCTCTTAGGAAATGGAGTAAACGAAAAGTGCATGAATGTATCTTGAGTATTTCTGTTCCTGTAAGTCAAGCAGACCCTCTAACGACCTTACCTTTAATTGCTGAAAAACATCAGTTTAGATTTCTTTGGGATCTATCTCCCGGATTGTGCATTTCTGCCGGAGGGCATTGTCAATCTTTGGATTTATCTGGACCAAAGAGGTTTGAAAATGCACAAAGGTTTAGTGATGAGATTTTTACTCGATTGATAGATACTTCTCCAAGTCCAGCCTTTTCAGTAACAAGGATTCTATTTTCATTTTCTTTTTTTGATCAAATTAAGAGTCATGAAAAATCAATTGATGATAAATTTTCCCTGCAGGCTGTGTTACCAAAGTGGCAATTAACTGCAAAAGATGGATTGACATGGTTACGTTTAAATTCAGTTGCCCTAAATCCTTCAGATGTTCGTGACTCCGTAGAGAGATTATGGTCAATTCGAGAAAAGATAAATAGATCACCAGTCCGAATTTTCCATGATGTAAAAGAAAATTTCTTAGTCAATAATTTTTCTAATGATTGGAAATCTCAATATCGAGATGCGTTGGCTAAAGGGATCGAATTAATCAATGCAGGTGATTTGGATAAGCTTGTATTGGCGACGAGACAACGACTTTCCCTCAGAAAACCATTAGATCCGCTGAACTTACTTGCTCGCCTAAGAGTTCAGCAAACTAATAGTTGTCGATTTCTATGGCAAAAAAATCATGATGAGTCATTTTTTGGTGCATCACCTGAGAGATTGATAAGTCTCAATCACAATCAATTACTAATCGATGCTTTGGCTGGTACTGCAAAAAAGGGTGATGATGGTAAAGAATTACTTGCATCTTCTAAAGATTTAAGAGAACACCATTTTGTAGTTAACTCTATTGTCGAACAACTTTTAAGAAAAGGTATTAAAGCAAGTCATTCTCCTGAACCAAAATTAATTACTCAAGGCCATTTAATTCATTTGCATACTCTTATTCAAGCGTGTGTTAAAGAAAAATCTCCTCTTGACTTAGTTGAAGCTCTTCATCCAACTCCTGCAGTCGCTGGATTGCCTGTGGGTAAATCTTTGAGTTGGTTGAGAGCTTTGGAACCATTTGATCGTCAAACATATGCTTCTCCAATTGGATGGATAGATAAAAATCAAAATTCAGAATTTAGGGTGGCCATTCGTTATGGACATGTGAGAGGCTATGAACTTAAATTGTTTGCTGGTGCTGGCCTAGTAAAAGGCTCAACTGTTGAGGGGGAAATGCAAGAGGTGGCTTTGAAATTTGAAGTTTTAAGAAATCAATTAAACTTAGATAGGGTTAATTGTTCAAATGATCTATAAGATAATCAATCACTTGATCTGCTAGTGGAACATTCATTAGGCTTTCTACTTCTCTAATACCAGTTGGACTCGTAACATTAATCTCACTTAGCATTCCTCCAATAACATCTATACCAACAAAAAAGAGCCCTTCATCTTGTAAAGCAGGCTTTATGTGATCACATATCTCCATCTCTTTAGGAGTTAATTTAGTTATCTCAGCTTTTCCACCTAAAGCGAGATTGCTTCTGAAGTCTCCTTTTTTTGGACGTCTATTAATTGCACCTAATGGCTCTCCATTAACCAAAAGGATTCTTTTATCGCCATTTATTACTTCTGGTAAAAATTGTTGCATCATTACTGGCAAATGTTCTTGTGAAGTAACCAGTTCGAGTAATGCCTCTAAGCCTGGAGCGTCCTTTGCAATTCGTATAACTCCTTGCCCACCCTTCCCTCCCAGTGGCTTCAAAACAACTTCTCCGTACTCTTTTGCAAATATAATTAATTGCTCCACCCGACTCGCCACAAGAGTGGGAGCCATTAAATCACTAAATCTTAAAGCTCCTAACTTTTCATTCCAGGCTCTCAGTGATGCAGGCTTATTAATTACATTGACACCATCTCTTTCTGCAACTTCTAATAAATGAGTTGCATATAAAAAAGCCTCATCCACAGGTGGATCTTTGCGCATCCAAATGCATGAGAAATCTCTTAAAGGAAGGCTTTGAGATGAATGGACAGTGATCCATGGTTCACAATTGACTTTATTAGAAACCACCCATGCATCGTCCCCTCGGGCTTGTAGGTCAGAAGGAGTACAGATCCAAACATCTATTTTAGCTCTAGATGCGGCTTGCATAAGTGCTGCTGATGAATCCTTGTTGGGATTAATATTTTCAATTGGATCTAAAACAAATAGTTGCTTCATGAATCAGTTTCTAATTCCAAGCAGTTCATTTAATTCGTTGTTGCTCTCAAGTTCGTAGAGCTCGTCGCAACCTCCAATACTTTCTCCATTAATAAAAATTTGTGGAACAGTTCTGCGACCTCCCGCTCTTTCAGACATTTTTGTTCTAGCATCATTGTCTCCATCAATAGAATATTCTTTGAACTGGACTCCTTTTTCATTGAGTAGTGCTTTTGCACGTAGGCAAAATGGGCAAAATCTCCAAGTGTATATTTCCACTGTAGGGATGCCTGAATCGTGAATTGATCTGTTCATTTATAGTTTTTGGGTTGATATGCTGATAGCTTTTAATGTATTAATTCTATTACCTCGTTTGCAAGACCTGACTGATTTCAAAAAAGACCTTTCTTTATTGACTGCTCGCCTGGGTACAGCCCAGGATTGTCTTTGACGAACCTGCATTGCTAGCTAGAAAAAAGGACTTAGAGCAAGTTGCATCGCAACCTGCATTTTGGAACGATCCCAAAACTGCACAAAAACAGATGCGTCAACTTGATGAGGTTAAAGCAGAGTTAGAAAAACTCATAATATGGAGAGGTGCTATTGAGGATGCAAATCTTTCGTTAGAGCTTTATGAGTTAGATCCTGATGAAGAAATGCTTGCGGAGGCTCACCATGGACTTGAGAAATTAAAGCAAGAACTTGAACGTTGGGAGATGGAGCGTCTCTTGAGTGGCATCTATGATAAGGAGGGTGCAGTTCTCTCAATTAATGCTGGTGCTGGTGGAACTGATGCCCAAGATTGGGCCCAAATGCTTCTACGGATGTATACCCGTTGGGCTGAAAACAACGGTATGAAAGTAATTATTAATGAACTTTCTGAGGGGGAAGAAGCGGGCATCAAAAGTGTCACCATTGAAATAGAAGGTTTATACGCATATGGTTTTTTACAAAATGAAAAAGGGACCCATCGTTTAGTAAGAATTTCCCCTTTCAATGCAAATGGAAAGCGACAAACCAGTTTTGCTGGAGTTGAAGTTATGCCTAAACTTGATGAAGAGGTTGAACTAGATATTCCTGAAAAAGATTTAGAAATTACTACAAGTCGCTCAGGTGGAGCAGGTGGACAAAATGTAAACAAAGTTGAGACTGCGGTTCGGATTCTTCATGTGCCTACGGGTATTGCAGTTAGATGCACGCAAGAAAGATCTCAGCTTCAAAATAAAGACAAAGCAATGGCACTACTAAAATCAAAGTTGATGGTGATAGCAGTAGAACAAAGGGCTTCAGAGATTGCTGATATTAGAGGAGATATTGTTGAAGCTGCGTGGGGTAATCAAATTAGAAATTATGTTTTTCACCCGTACCAAATGGTAAAAGATCTACGTACTGAACAAGAGACAACAGATGTAGATTCAGTCATGAATGGGGAAATAGATATTTTTATTCAGTCTCTTTTAAGGCAGAATATTGAAGAATCATAAATTTGCTAGATATGAATAATAAAATTATGTCTGATGACGTTGTCAAGAAAGCAACGCCGCCTCCAAGTTTTGTAAAACTTGCGATGAAAAATATGGTTCGGAAAGGTAGTCAAAGCCTTTATCACTTTGGGTTAACAGCTTTGGGTTTTCTTGGATTTATTCTTTTAGTTGCTGTTCTTGGAAAACCTCATATCCCTCAATAATTGTATGGAGAATTTTTCGACTAACTCGTCTAAATTGGATGTTGACCTTTCTTTTACACCCTTTCCGGTTCATGATTTAGATGTCTTTGTGAACAGTGAGTCTTTGGAGTTGATGACAAATCGAAGTCAATGGATTAAGGAGATAAGCAGTTGGATTAGATTTATCCAAGTAAATTCAGCATTGAAGTGTCCGGAAATAGTCCTAAATGCGTCTCAATTTAGCTTGGGGTTGGAATTAACTAATGATAAGAAAATTCTTGATTTGAATCATGTCTGGCTCGGGCAATCAAAAAGTACAGATGTGCTGTCATTTCCCATAATTGATGAGACATTTTTTTATGTAAGCAATGAATGTATCGAATTGGGTGACATAGTTATCTCAGTCCCGACAGCAATCAGGCAAGCCAAAGATAATAATGCTGATTTATTTAGAGAACTAAGATGGCTTGCTACTCATGGTCTCTTACACCTGTTGGGTTGGGATCATAGTGATGAAGAGAGCCTTAATAAAATGCTTTTAATGCAAGAGCATCTTCTTGATATTAGAGCTATTCTTTAAAATAAAGAGTTGAAGATTTACAAATATGGTTACTGAGATATCCAATGACTCTGAGAGAGCAGTTAGGGACATGTCTAAGACTCTTCAAAGATCCAATAAAAGGTCATCGTGGAAGATAGCTAAAGACCTACCAACTAGCTTTTTATATGCAGCTAAAGGCTTAAGATATGCTTTTTCGACCCAGAGGAATTTTCGGATTCATGTTGGTTTGGCATTTGCTGCATTTTGTTTAAGCTTTTTTTTAGGTCTTAATAAAAGTGAGTTAGCAATAATGGCTCTTACAGCCACTAGTGTGTTAGTAGTTGAATTGCTTAATACAGCGATTGAATCTGTTGTTGATTTGGCCATTGGGAAACGATTTCATCCTCTCGCCCAAATCGCTAAAGATTGTTCAGCTGGGGCAGTTTTAGTAGCTTCAATCAGTTCGGTGCTGATTGCTGTTCTATTACTATTTCCTCCATTACTTAAAAAGTTAGGAACTTAATGGCTTAAAAATTATGTTTTTGGTGATCGACAATTATGACAGTTTCACTTACAACCTCGTTCAATATTTGGGCGAATTAGCTTCTCAACATCCTATTGCATCAGAAGTTAGAGTCGAACGTAATGATGCTTTGACGATCAGTGAGATTAAAGATTTAAATCCTGATGCGATTTTGTTATCTCCTGGTCCAGGAGACCCTAATCAATCTGGAGTTTGTCTGGATATTTTATCTGAGTTATCAATTGAAATCCCAACTCTTGGTGTCTGTCTAGGTCACCAAGCTATTACTCAAGCCTTCGGTGGAAAAATAATCAGAGCTAAAGAATTAATGCATGGTAAAACATCTAATGTTTTACATAGAGGTACTGGAATATTTAAGAATTTGCCTAATCCCTTAGTAGCAACTAGATATCATAGCTTAATTGCTGAGAGAGAGGAGTTTCCAGAATGCTTAGAGGTTATAGCCTGGTTAGAGGATGAGACGATTATGGGAATAACTCATAAAGATTATCCGCATATATATGGGGTACAGTTCCATCCTGAGAGTGTATTGACCGAAGCTGGCCATAAGCTACTCTCTAATTTCTTAGAAATAGCAGATGCCACCTAGAATGTCTCAATAATTATAGACGTTGTAAATTAATCTACACTATACTTCATCGACAATTTTGTAAGCTGACCAGAATCTTTTCATCTGCTCCGTTGTTCCAATGCTTACTCTGATAGAGCCTTTTAAATTTCTTTTCGTATCCATATTTCTAATTAGAATTCCAGATGACTTTAACTTTTGTTCCACTACTTCTGGCTTAGATTTTGGCCAAAGTAGAAAATAGTTTCCTCCATCAATATGATGCTTAACGTGGTATTTCTCGAATTGATCTTTGATCCAATTACGAGCCTCAAGGACTTCTTTCACATACGAATCAATATAGGATTGATCTTTAAGTGCTGCAAAAGCAGCAATCACCGCAAAGCTATTGACGTCATAAGGACCAGTGACTCTATTCACTATATTAATTACTTTGGAATGACCAATAGCAAACCCAATTCTTAAACTTGCTAAACCAGCAGTTTTAGAAAGCGATCTTAATACAACAAGATTAGGTGTCGTTTGGAAACTTACAAATGGTAGAACACTATCACCTGTAAACGCCTCGTAAAGTTCATCGACAACTACTAGTGTTCTAGATGAAAGTTTGGTGATCTCTATAATTCTCTCCGGACTTAACCTTGTTCCAGTGGGGTTATTGGGGTTGCAGATGAGTAAAATTTTTGGATTATTCTGAATGATGAATTTGCAGATACTATCAAATGGGTATTGAAAATCTTTCCCCTCATAAGGTATTGAGTTGATTTTCATTCCTCGCATTTGTGCGCAAGGAGTATAATATCCAAAAGTAGGCGATGTTGTTAGCATTAGATCATTGTGATCGCCATAGGCATGAAAAATAGCATTTATTGCTGCATCTACTCCATTAAAAACACCAATTTCAGACGAGTTAATATTCACGCTTGAAGTTTGTTTGATGAGATTTTCAACTACTTTTTCTTTTAAACCTGAGTATTCAGGATAAATAGAGATTTCATCTCTGCTTATTTCTCTGAGAGATTTAATTACTAGCGGGCTTGGTCCAATCGTGTTCTCATTAAAGTCTAGCCTTAGTAAATTCCGTCTTCCTTCCAATGGTGCTGAATATGCCTGCAAATCCTCGATATCTTTCCTGGGATTGGGTGGATCAATAAATGAATTTTCTGCTTTTTCCATTACATTCTTTCCAGAGTGGGTATGCCTAACAAACTCATCCCCAGTTTAAGTGTATTTGCAGTGATAGAGCACAAAGCAAGTCTACTGCTTCTGGAAGGTTCAATTGCTTTTAAAATTGGAACTTGATCATAGAATCTATTAAAGATCTGACTTAATTCAAATAAATACCCGCAAAGACGATTTGGAAGTAGTTCTTTTTCTACTTCAGCGATAATACAATCGAGTTGCAATAGCTTGCGAATCAAGACCCATTCTTGTGGTTCATTGAATTGAAGATTCTGACTTGCTACATTTAAATCCCCACCTTTGCGAGATATTCCGGCTATTCGTACCAATGCATAAAGTAAATAAGGAGCTGTATTCCCCTGCAATGAGAGCATCTTATCAAAACTAAATTGGTAATTAGAAACTCTATTTTGACTTAAATCCGCATACTTGATGGCTGCAATCCCGACAGTGGTAGAAACTTTATCTATAAAACTTTCATTTTCGGATCTACTTTCAGTGTTGAGACGATCTTTAAGATCTTCTCTTGCTCGTTGAATTGCTTCATCCAGAAGGTCTACTAATCTAATTGTTTCTCCAGAACGTGTTTTTAATTTCTTACCATCTTCTCCTTGTACAAGACCAAAAGGGACATGCTCGATTTGACAATCTGTGGGAATCCAATTTGCAAGCTTTGCAATCCGAAAAACTCCTGAGAAATGTGATGCTTGCCCAGCATCTGTGACATAAATCACCCTGCATGCTCCATCTCCATGCGGGGGGGTAGTTAATCTGTATTTAATCGCTGCCAAATCAGTGGTTGCATAATTAAAACCCCCGTCACTTTTTTGAATAATTATTGGTTGAGGTTTGCCATCTTTTCCTACTATGCCATCAAGGAAAATACATTGAGCTCCTTGATCATTAATGAGTAAATCTTTATTTTTTAAATCATTCATAACATCTACTAAGAATTTGTTATAAAAGGATTCACCTCTTTCAGTCAGCTTGATATCAAGTCGATCGTAGATCTTTTGAAACTCTTTTCTGGATTGATTGCAGAGTAATTGCCACGCAATTAGACTGTCTTTCTCACCTGCTTGTAAATTAACAACCTCACTTCTAGATTTATTTTGAAAGACTTGATCTTCATCAAATCTTTTTTTTGCTTGACGATAAAAATTTACTAGATCGCTTATTTCCACAACATCTTTTGTATGGAGTGCCTCTGGTACAACCTCTTTTAGATGCGTTATGAGCATGCCAAATTGTGTGCCCCAATCCCCCACATGATTGAGTCGTATGACTTCGTAACCGCAGAAATCAAGAACCCGTGCTAGAGAGTCTCCGATAATTGTTGATCGCAGGTGACCAACGTGCATTTCTTTTGCAATATTTGGACTGGAAAAATCAATAATTACGCGGTTATTATGTTTGTCCTTTTCTATTTTTTTACTAGTGAATTTTTTTAGGGACACGCCCAATCTTTTATTATTTAGACGAAAATGGATTTCCGATATAAGTGTATTTGAATTTATAGTTAGGTTTATGAAACCTGGACCTGCAATGAGTGGTGGATTACATATTTTAATGAAATTATTATCTTTTTGTAGTTGATCAGCTATTTGTTGTGCAATATCTCGAGGGGGTTGTTTTATTTCTTTTGATAATGCTAAAGCACAATTTATTTGAAAGTCTCCAAACTCTGGCTTGGATGCGGGGACTAAATTAGAACCTGTAAGTATTGAAGAAGTTTTTGAACTTCGATTCTCTTTGGGGAATACTTTGTTGAAAGCTCTATTAAGGGCTTCTTCTAATCTGGCGGATATTTCAAGCATGATGTTGATGGTTAGGTAGATACTTTTAAGATGTTTTAGTCAAAGCGCATACTGAAATCTATCCATTTACTTTGAGTGACTGGTGCACTAGTTGAGATTAGATCAATACCAGTGAAAATATAGTCTGACAAATTATTTGGGTTGATTCCAGAAACTTCAATAACAATATCTTTTGAGACGTATTTAGAATTACTATTTTTTGTAAGTTGACGTAATTCTGGAACTAACTTCTCTATAGCTTGAATGGACATTTCATCAAGTAAAATTCCATCAGCGCCTGCCTCTACAGCTTCTTTCGCTTGGGAGGGAGTTTCTGCTTCGACTATTATTTTTTTTGTCCATGGAATAGTATTTTTTAAGATTTTGATACTCTCGCTAATTCCCTGAGACCATTCAATATGATTCTCTTTCAACATGGCAGCATCATCTAATCCAAGCCTATGATTAATTCCGCCACCACAATGAAAAGCATATTTTTCGAATATTCTCAGACCTGGAGTCGTTTTACGAGTGTCTGCTAGCCTCACATTGGATCCTGATAGCTTAGTTACCAGTAAAGCTGTAGATGTAGCAATACCAGAAAGATGCATGGCTACATTGAGAGTTACTCGCTCTCCTGCTACTAACGAAGAGGATGATCCTTTTAATTCTAGGAGCCTTTGATTCTTTTTAAACTTCTGACCATCCTCAATTAGAAGTTGAATATCAACTTGGGGATCAATTTTTCTAAATATTAGTTTAACTAGATCTCCACCACAAAAAGTTCCATCCTCTTTTGCAACCCAATGAGCTGAAGCACTGCTGTCATTGAGGACAAATCTTGTGAGATCTCCATCACCGAGATCTTCCTGAATCCAGGTGTCTAATATTTTATGTAGCTTTGGTGAGCGAAGATCCACAATACAACAAATACATTTATTACTATACCAATGCTAAACCATTTATAAAGAATATCTTTTTCTATTTTTTAATTTCATCTACTTATCTTTGTCTTAAATATTTTTAAGGAAATAGAAATTTTTTAATATTTATTCTTTGTTATATGTTAACCATATGCTTTAATTAACCTACTAGCCATTGTTTGTGGATCAATTGGACGTTGTTCATAGTGTGAATATTATGGTTGCGCTCCTGATTGGAGGAGTTTGCTATTACTTATATTATATTTTTACAATCGACAATAACTAGTAGATAAAAAATTCTAGATTACTTACCTATACAGAATTTCGAAAATATATTATCAAGTAAGCTTTCTGTTATATCTTCTCCTGTTAGTTCTCCTAAATAATTGATAGCTTGTCTTAAATCGATCGTCCAGAAATCCCATGGTAGCTTTTCATCAAAAACTTTATTAATATTTTCCAGGGATTCCATCGTGGACTTTGCTAAATCAAGTTGCCTGTCATTTAGAGCAATGTGCAATCCATGTGTTTGAGAAGAATCACATATTTTTAGTAGGTAATTAATTAGATCGTCTTCTCCACTTCCAGTTTTTGCACTTATCATCACTAGATGATCTTTTTCTAATATATATTTGGGAACTTTTTCAAAAGATTGATTATTCTTCAAATCAGATTTATTTCCAACAATCAAGAATGGAATATTTATGGGTAATTGTTTGAGTATTGATTCATCCTCTCTAGTCCATCCTTTTGACAAATCAAAGATTAGTATTATGAGATCAGCTTGAATTAAAGTTTTTTTAGTTCTAGAAATACCAATTTTTTCGATGATATTGTTAGTCTCTCTTAGACCTGCTGTATCAATAAAAGTTACTGGTATTCCCTCTAAGACAATCTCACTTTCCAAGAGATCTCTAGTGGTCCCGGGTAGGTCAGTCACAATAGCTTTTTCTTGTTTGCAAAGCCTATTAAGTAAAGAGCTTTTCCCTACATTAGGCTTCCCGATTAGTGCAACTTTTAAGCCAGAACGAATCCAAGATCCTCTTTTAGCATTCTCAATTAGTTCGTTAAGATCTTTTTTTATTGCGACAATTTCATTCTTTACATGCTTTTCATCTAAAACTGGAAGATCTTCCTCAAAATCTATTCTTGCTTCAATTTCAGAAAGTTGCTCTAGCAAGCGATGCCTTATTGATTGAATAGTGGTTTGAATATTACCTTCAATTCCGTTAATGGCCAATTCAGCTGCTTTTTGACTTCTTGCTGAAATTAGTTCACTAATTGACTCTGCTTGAGTCAGGCTTAAACGACCATTAAGCACTGCCCTTTGACTGAACTCTCCTGGTTCTGCTCTTCTAACATTTGGGTTCTTTAGAATCCTCCCAAGGATTCTCTGGACTGCAATAATTCCACCATGACAATGAATTTCAACAATATCCTCGCCTGTAAAGCTCCTTGGACCTTTCATGATTAGGATTAAAACTTCGTCTATATATGTTTCTTGATTTACTTCAGTTACGTGTCCGTAAAGCACTTTGTGAGTATTCCAATTGTGTGTTCCGGGTATATGAACAATACCTTGGCTGATTTTAATTGCTGAGGAACCAGAGATCCTAATGACAGCAATACTTCCTTGGCCGGGAGAAACGGCAGTTGCAATTGCAGCAATAGTATCTTCAGTAGGGGAAAAAGAATTCATCAATTAATAATCACGCAATCTTTACTAAAATCAAATGTACTTTTCTTTTTTACATAAAAGATTTTTTAAAATATGAAAAAAATCTTCCTCAATTTAATAAAAAGAATTCGTAAATTCCTAGATTGGCTTTGGAATCAGGAAGGTTCCACTTCTGAGAGAGCATTAGGATTTGGTGTGGGAATATTTAGTGGTTGCTTTCCATTCTTTGGTTTGCAAACCTTGATGGGTGTGCTTTTAGCAAAAGTTTTTAGGGGGAATAGCATCTTAGCGGCATTAGGAACTTGGATTAGTAACCCATTTACCTATGTACCTCTTTATTATTTTAATTATAGAATAGGCTCGTTATTACTTAATAAAGATAAAAATATAGTTGATTTTAGTCATATAACTACTAACGAGTTGTGGTCTCAAGGTTGGTACTTAAGTTCTCGACTTATAATGGGCTCGATATGTGTTGGTTTTACGGCTGGGCTTATTGGTGGACTTTGTTTATATTTTTTACTCAAGAGAATTTCTACTTCAATTTAAAATTTGTTGATAGGTTTTTGAATCCCACTGGGATTTACCGAAAATGTTAATTTATTCCTGTTCTTGCGATATCTAAAACATCAGCCATTGAACGTATTTGATTTATAGTAATTTCTAATTGATTAACACTCTCTAGCTCTACTCTAAGATCTATACATGCCGGTTTGCCATAAGAGGTTTTAACTCTTGCATCAATTACATTAATACCTCTATCTGATAATCTCATTAATATGTCTTTGAGTACTCCAACACGGTCAATAACTTCAATTCTCAATTGAACAGGAAATTTTTCTTCTTTTATGCATGTGTTGCTATTCCATTGAACTGATAATCTTCTACTGTTAGGTATGGATTGTATATTGACACAATTACTTCGATGTATTGTGATACCATGATTTCCCAGCGCAATTGTTCCAAGTATTGGTTCGCCGGGTAAAGGACTGCAACAACCTCCTAGTCGATAGTCAAGTCCTTCTAAACCAACTATGGGTGAATATTTTGTTTGAGATGTTTTGGATTTATTTGAAGTAAGATTAGCTTGTATTCCAATTTTTTTTGCTAGCTCAAGATCACTTACATCAGGTTCGGGTAGCTGATTTTGTATTTTTATTTCTTCTCTGTATCTATTAATAACTTGGTTTAAGGTTAAAGCTCCAAAACCAAGTGCAGCTAATAAATCTTCTGTAGTCTTGAGATTACATCTTTCAGCGACTTTTGAGATTATTTCCCCTTTGAGTAAATTATCAATTCCTTTGCGACCAAATTCTTGCTCTAACAATTCTTTCCCTCTGAGGATGGTTTCTTGTCGATGACTTTTTTTATACCATTGTCTGATGCGATTTCTAGCTGTGGGTGTGGCAACATAATTTAACCAATCTAGGCTTGGATGAGAGCTTTTATGCGTGAGAATTTCAACAAAATCTCCATTCTCAAGAGGTGTTGATAGGACACATAGTCGATCATTAATCCTGGCACCATTACAATGATTACCTACTTCAGAGTGAATGCGATACGCAAAATCGATTGCTGTCGATCCATTTCGTAACCCTAAAACATCACCTTTTGGAGTGAAGACAAACACTTCTTCATCAAATAAATCTTCTTTAATTGATGCAAGGTAGTCATTATGGTCATTATCTCCATCTTCTTGTTGCCATTCGACTAATTGACGTAACCAATTGAATTTTTCTGAATTGGGATTTGCTGGAGATCCTCCTTCTTTATACTTCCAGTGCGCTGCAATCCCAAATTCTGAAACCCGATGCATTTCTGGGGTTCTTATTTGTACTTCAATAGGTCTGTGCCTTCCAATGACAGCGGTATGCAATGATTGGTAGCCATTTGGCTTTGGGAGACCTATGTAATCTTTAAAACGTCCAGGTATCGGCCTGAACGTGTCATGGACAACAGCTAGGGCTCGATAACATGTCTCTACATCTGAAACAAGTATTCTAAGAGCAGCAACATCAAAAATTTCATGAAACTCTTTTTGTTGCCTTTGCATTTTGCTCCAAATTCCATATAAATGCTTTGGCCTGCCGCTAACTTCAGATTGATTAAGTCCTGCAGAGTCCAAACGCTCTTTTAGTAATTGAACAGTTATATTTAACCTCTCTTCTCTTTCACTACGTTTACTAGATATTTGTTGTTGGATTTCTCGATAGGGATCTGGTTCTAAAAGCTTAAATGCTAAATCTTCGAGTTCCCATTTGAAACGTCCTATTCCTAGACGGTTTGCGAGTGGAGCATAAATTTCTCTGGTTTCTTTCGCTATTCGAATTTGTTTTTCTTTCCCTAGGTAACTAATAGTTCGCATATTGTGAAGCCTATCTGCAAGCTTTACTAGTACAACTCGAATATCGCTAGACATGGCTAGGAACATTTTGCGTAGATTTTCTGCTTGAGCTTCAGTTCTATTATTAAAATGGATTCCGCCTAATTTAGTAACACCTTCTACTAAATATCTAACTTCGCGGCCAAAATATCCCTCAAGTTGTTCTGGTGTTATGTCTGTATCTTCGACAACATCATGTAAAAAACCTGCTGCAATTACACTAGCGCTTGCACCTATCTCTCTTAGTAAGTCTGCAACTGCAACTGGATGAGTTATGTAAGGTTCACCACTTTTCCTGTATTGCCCTTTATGTAATTGAAATGCAAAATCAAAAGCAGCAACTAATAACGCTTCAGAGTCCCTTGGACAACTATCACCTATCCCTGGTGGGATATTTTCTATGCAATTCTTCAACCACTCTGGCAAAATAATTTCATAATCATCAATATGCGTAATCTGATGACGTCTGAGTTGCGGTTGGCCATCAAACAATTCGTCACAGACAATATTGGTCTGGCTTGAATTACGTGCAGAGGTGACTTTAGGCATCAGCACCGGCGCTTGATTTATTTTATTCAAACTGCACATTTCTAGCTACCTTTTTATGAATAATTCATTAAAAGAAGTTTTAAAGATCAATAATCTACATGCTATTTATCCAAATAGTTCTGCTTACGTATTAAATGGATTAGACCTTAAAATGAATTGTGGAGATAGGCTTGCTTTGGTTGGTAGTTCGGGATGTGGCAAAAGTACTGTCGCTAGGGCTGTAATGCAGCTTCTTCCTGATGGTAGTGCTTGTTATGGTGAGATTTTTTTAAATGGAAAAAATATATTAGAATTAGACGAAGTTTCTTTGCAGACTATTCGAGGGAAAGAGGTTGGATTGATATTTCAGGATCCAATGACACGTTTAAATCCATTAATGTCTATTGGTGATCATTTAGTGGATACTTTTAGAGCTCATGATAAGGCTTCATCTATTAATTGTTTAGCAAAAAGAGCTGCAAATTTATTAGATAAAGTTGGGATTGACCCTTTAAGATTTAATTCTTTTCCTCATGAATTTAGTGGAGGAATGCGTCAACGAGTCGCTATTGCTTTAGCAATAGCCTTAAACCCACCATTAATAATTGCTGATGAACCGACAACTAGTTTGGATACAATAATTGCTAATCAAATAATGAGTGAACTGAGTTCACTTTGTGATCAAAGAGGAACTACTTTACTATTAATTACTCATGATATATCTATGGCATATAAGTGGTGTAATAAAATTGCAGTACTTGATGCCGGTCAAATAATAGAATCTGGAAATATTAAAGATATAGTTTGTAATCCAACAACTGATATTGCTCAAAGATTAGTCAATTCAATTAAATTTCTAGAAGGTTCTGAGAGAGGAATATTATATAAAAGGATTGAATTACTTAAGGTAAATAGCTTACGTTGTTGGCATAGCATAGGGGATTGGCCCTTTAATTCTTTTTGGCTTAAAGCTGTTAATGAAGTTACCTTTTCACTTTATCAAGGTGAAACTCTTGGTATTGTGGGACCTTCAGGATGTGGTAAAAGTACTTTATGTAGAGCGTTGATTGGTTTATTACCTATCAAAGGCGGAAGTATAATTTTTCTTGGAAAGAATATTTCAACCAGCAATAAAAAATCTTTAAAACAATTAAGCAAATATATTCAAATTATTTTTCAAGATCCATTTGCTTGCTTAAATCCTAAGATGTCTGTAATGGATGCAATTATAGATCCAATTCTTATTCATAATTTATTAAGTCGACAAAAGGCTAGAGAAAAAGCTCGTAATCTTTTGGCACTGGTGGGTTTGACACCCACAGCAATTTATGAAAACCGTTTACCTTCTCAACTCTCAGGTGGACAACAGCAAAGAGTAGTCATTGCAAGGGCTCTAGCAGTTAATCCGAAAATACTTATATGTGATGAGAGTGTAAGTATGTTAGATGCAGAAATTCAAGCAGAAGTTTTGGAGTTGCTTCGCTCTTTGCAAGAAAAATTGAATTTATCTATGTTATTCATAACTCACGACTTATCAGTTGCAGCAGGTTTTTGTCATAGAGTATTAGTTTTTGATAAGGGAAAAATTATTGAAGAGAATTCAGGCAGAAATATGTTAGATAACCCTAAACAATATTTAACGAAAAAGATGGTTGATGCTTGTCCTAGAATTCCGACATAACTCCATTTTTTGCTTGTAATACTTTTAAAAGTCGCTCGAAAACTTTAGGTATTGGGGCTGTGAATTTCATTTTCTCTAATGTTATTGGGTGTATTAGGCCTAGTTCAATTGCATGTAATGCTTGACCATTAAGATTGATAGGTAATTTTTTACACCTACTGTATGTTTGGTCTCCAACAATTGGATGACCTATGTGTGCACTATGAACTCGAATTTGATGTGTTCGACCTGTGTCAAGTTTAAATTTAAGTAGAGAAAAATTTCCTAGATTTTCAATTAATTTCCAATGGGTACAAGCATATCTACCAGATTCATTATCAACTACAGCATACTTTTTTCTATCTTTTGGATGTCGACCTATACATCCGATAATCATTCCATCATTATCCTTAATAGCCCCATGTACAACAGCAATATAATTTCTGGAGGCCACTCTTTTTTGTATCTGAATTTGTAATTTAACTAAGGTTTCTTGAGTTTTGGCTATGACAATACATCCTGTGGTGTCTTTATCTAATCGATGAACTATTCCAGGCCTTAATTTGCCTCCAATACCAGGTAGATTTGGACAATGATTGATTAATCCATTAACCAAAGTTCCTGATTTATTTCCTGGTGCAGGATGAACTGCTATTCCTGCTGCTTTATTAATAACTATCAAATGATCATCTTCATATAAAATGTTTAAATCTATTTCTTCTGGTTTTAAGTAAGGAAGAGGCTCCGGTGGTGGAACCCAAAGTTGAATAATGTCACCAGGTCTAACGGGCGTTTTTGCTTTTCCAGTTTTACCGTTGACTTTTGCAAATCCTGCGTCGATAAATTTCTGAATATGAGCTCTACTTTGTTCGGAGCGTTGACTTACTAGCCATCTATCAAGCCTCATAGGTAAAGGCTTCTTGTATTCACTCTCAAATAATTCTCCTTGGCCTTGACCAAATTCTTGTTTGATTTCTTGATTCATTAGGGGAGTTCAAGAGAGATGTTGCCTAATAAATTTTTACGAAAATCATCCAGTAATCTTTGAGACATTCTCATGGTATCTCCTGAAGTGTGGCGTTGTGCTGCTGAAAGTAGCCATGAAGATTTATCTTTTATGTTGTCATTGGAAAATATTCCATATCTATTTTCTAAACACTTTGACCTTATTCCAGACTCTTTGTTGCTTTCCAATTGCTCCAGAAGATTCATAAAGTGAATGGCTACCTTTTCAGTATCATATGCGGCTTGACCAATATCATCACAGATAGCGAGTTTCAAAGCCGCATGTTGGTCTTCTAATCTTGGTGGTAGAACTCCTGGGGCATCCAAAAGATCTATATCTTGACCTAATCTTACCCATCTCAAACTTCTTGTGACTCCAGCTTTTCTGGAACTTGAGACAACCTTTTTTTTTACCAGTCTATTGATAAGAGCAGATTTCCCTACATTAGGAAAACCAAGAGTTAGAACTCTGATTGCTCGAGTTTGCATCCCTCGTTCCAGACGTCGTTGATTTAACTCTCTCCCAGCACGAATAGCTGCTTGTCTCAATTGGAGAACCCCCGTTCCAGCCTTTGCATCACACCACCATGGAACTTTTCCTTCTGATCTTAATTTTTTATCCCATGCTTGATGTGCATCTATATTGATCATATCTTTTCTATTAATAACTAAAAGTTGTTTCTTTCCTCTTAACCATTTTTGGAGATATGGATGAGATGTGGCGAGAGGAATGCGTGCGTCTCGCACTTCAAAAATAAGATCAACTTTATTGAGATGTTCTTTTAATTGTTTTTCTGCTTTCGCAATATGCCCTGGATACCATTGTATTAGTTGCTTGTTCACGGAATTAAAAAAAGAATTAGGTTGAAATTGAATAAATTTAGACTGGGGAAAATTGATTACTAATTTATTTTTGGAGTGTAGTTTTGAAAAGCCTAAGTTAAACTTATCATCTGAAAAGATTAAATAAGTTGAAAATATTACTTGAATTTTCCAGAATATTCTTATTAGAGTAGAATTTATTGATTCATTTAGATAGAACAAATGAAAAAAATTTAATAACTAGCTGAAAAATTTCTCATATTCTTTTTGAAATTTTTTTGATTTATTACTGTCGCTTTGTAATTTCCCCCCTTGTTATTGCAGTCGATTAGAGGAATTTAATTATTGAAAGTTTTGATTGATAATATTCAAATGCTCTTTTTTAGGCTCTCTAAGGGCTAGGCAGATTTTTTCTGTGTCTTAGTAATTACCCAATTGGTGCCTCTGAAGAGCTAAGGTCACTCAGTTTCCTTTCTGACCCCAGATAAATTATGTCTAAGCGTTCCCTGTCAAGTCTCGGCGCTGAAGACTTATGCGGCAAACGTGTTTTGGTGAGAGTTGATTTTAATGTTCCATTAGGAGATGAGGGACAAATAACTGATGACACAAGAATTCGTGCTGCATTACCAACTATTAATGATCTTCTAGATAAGAGTGCAAGAGTTATCCTTTCTGCGCATTTTGGGAGACCAAAGGGAGCGGTTAATGAAACTATGCGTTTGACTGCAGTTGCTCAGAGACTAAGTGAATTACTGGGTAAAACAGTTGTAAAAACAGAAAGTTGCGTAGGAGTTGATGCAAAGTCAAAAGTAGATGCAATGTCCAATGGTGATGTTGTTCTTTTAGAAAATGTTAGATTTCTTGCTGGTGAAGAAAAAAACGATCCTGAATTTGCAAAAGAATTAGCTTCTTTGGCAGAAGTTTATGTAAATGATGCTTTCGGAGCTGCCCATCGAGCTCATGCCTCAACTGAGGGGGTTACAAAGTTCTTAAGTCCTTGTGTTGCAGGTTATTTGATGGAAAAAGAATTGAAGTATCTTCAAGGAGCTATAGATCAACCTAAAAAACCTTTAGCTGCAATAGTTGGTGGTTCAAAAGTTAGTAGTAAAATTGGTGTTTTGGAATCTTTGATTGATAAATGCGACAAAATTATCGTTGGCGGAGGTATGATATTTACCTTTTACAAAGCCAGAGGTTTATCAGTTGGCAACAGTCTTGTTGAGGAGGATAAGCTTGAATTAGCTAGTGCTTTGGAGAAGAAAGCAAAAGATAAAGGAGTTGAGTTTTTATTACCAAGTGATGTTGTTTTGGCTGATAAATTTTCTCCTGATGCAAATAGTAAAGTTTCAAAAGTTGATTCTATTAGCGAAGGTTGGATGGGATTAGATATTGGTTCGGAATCAGTTGAAATCTTTCAGCATGCTCTAAAAAGTTGCAAAACTGTTATTTGGAATGGACCAATGGGTGTGTTTGAGTTTGAAAAATTTGCAACTGGAACAAATGCCATAGCAAATACTTTGGCAGAATTAAGTTCACAAGGATGCTGCACAATTATTGGTGGTGGAGATTCAGTTGCAGCAGTTGAAAAAGCAGGTTTGGCAAAAAATATGTCTCATATCTCTACTGGTGGTGGTGCTAGTCTTGAACTTTTGGAAGGTAAGGTTCTTCCTGGAGTTTCTGCTCTAGATGATGCGTAATAATTTTACATTTAATATTTGAAAAATAAGGTAGGTTTTTATAAACCTACCTTTATTTTTTTTGTAATTGAATAAATACCTTCTGGATGCGTAATGATTGCTGAAATAGTTTGAAAACCAGGCTGTAAAGGAGCTTGAATATATTTATATAAACCACCTGATTGATTTGGTTTGATTCCAAATGCATCTTTCGAGATGTTCATATTCTCTTGATTTTTCAGAACTATCATTCCACTTGCAATTAATGAATCATCTAATGGTTGTTCAATAATTAAATTTATTTCATATTTTTCGCCCGTGAGGACCTTATCTGGGGAAATCATTTTTATAACTAATGGCGAATTTTGACTGTTCAGTATTGATTCTTCCTTAATAACTTCGTAGCTTTTTATTTTATTTTTAAAAGTTTCTACTTTGATAGTTTG
>QCIG01000017.1 GCA_003216815.1 Prochlorococcus sp. AG-402-K14
TTAAGTTGCCAAGATCTTTCAAAATATTTCCTAGATTGTAATGAGCACTTGCGTAGTCAGGTTTAAGTTCAATACTTTTGCGAAGTAATAATTCTGCTTCTTTTAAGTTGCCAAGACTTTGTTGAATGACTCCATAATTTGAAAATACTCTATGGTCCTTGAACCCTTGAGTTATAAATACTTGATAATATTTCTCTGCTTCTGAGATGTTTCCCTGTGAGTGCCATTTAAAGGCTTGATTAATTATTTGCTCCTTAGGATTTTCACTACTGGTATTAGTAGAAATTGAAATATGCTCTTTTATTTCTTTACAAGGAAATGGAACTGAGAATGTTTTGATTTCGCTGAATTTCTTATTTCTTTGCCTTTTTCTACTTAATTCATCCATCTTTTCCGTTTCTAATCTTTACGTTTAGTATTTTACTATTAATTTCTATTTTATTGGAAACTTATTTTCAAATTTTTTTGCTCTGATCTAGCGAAATTAATAATGACTTGCTATATATTTTTGCTTTTCTCAGCGATATACATGAAATGCAAAAAGTTGAGATATTTAGATAATATATAAGAATATTTTTATTATTGGAATGTGAGAGACAATTTGTTTTGAAATTTTTGATTTCAGCTAATATGGCTACATAATAGTAGTTATAAACATTCTAATTGTTGCTCTCATTTTCATATCAGAAATTACTTTCTTCTTTCATGGTTGAAATTGTTGTTGAAGCAAAATTGAATGCTATATATTTGTTGTGTGTTAGACGCTTATTGTTTCTTTTTAGATCTAATTAACAAACGCACAAACCTGATCTATTACACCTAAAGTCAGTTTATCTCAATTGGGTTCTTTCCATTTCAAATCCTTGTTATTGAATTCATTGAATTTTTTTGTCCCTACTGCAATATCCCTGAATGACTTCTCTGTGTATTTTATATCCATTGTGTAGAGAATGTCTTGCGTAATTTCAGTAGTGCTTTTTGGTATAAATTTGCTTCATACTCTTACAGAATTATCTTGATTCTTTTGAATACTATTCTTGTCCCATAACTGCTCTCCATATTGACTTTGTGGAACTTGAATCCAATCGTGAGATCAGGCATTAATTGTTTTAATGGGAGTCAAAATAATGAATAGTGTTAAAAAACTAATACAAATACTTTGCATGGAATAGATCTTTCTTAGTTGACATGGCGTTGATAATCTTAAGCCTGTTTATGCAGAATCATTGTTAATTTGATGTTCTATTAGTTCCCATCCATGGGTGATTAGTTCCGTCCAGTTATCGATAGCATTCTCTAAATCTAGTCTTTTAGTGTTCATCAGTTGAGTCGGAATTCCTTCCATTGTGCAATGCCAAAGTTGAGTCAAAACATCTGGAAAGGTTACATGAGATTTTGGGTCATTTATAAAGAACAATACAAAATTTTTTTTGGGTGAAATTAACCAACCTGTGGGAGCAGGGAATTTATGTTGTAATGGTTTAATCATTTGTTTTGTTACCTTAGGCAAACAGTACCAAGCTTACTGAAATAAGTAGATGCTTTTCATGAGGGACTTCAACGATACCACTAAACTAGTACAAGTATACTATTATCGTGCTTTTGTCTTGTTAGCAACAATCCAAATTTCATATTCAGGGGTTAAATTTTGATTTCTGCAATCATTCCATTATTTGAATGATTTTTTATCTATTATCAACCTTATTATTTGCCGCCATTGCAATATCTAACTGCTCGAGAGGTACTCGAGCCACTTAATTGGACTTCGTCAACACATTGAGCAAAAAGTTGTGATTCTTTTTTGAGTGAGCAAAAATTAAATGCAATTGCAGCAAGAGCAGCAGCTGATATTACCCTAGAACCTAGTTGTATTATTCCGTAAGCAAGCATTGCTTTTCTTTTTTTACCGCAACTCTGTTCGTCTTTGTTAATTTCGTTAGTCATTAAAAATTTATTTCTAAGAATAATTTAATAGATATGTTGAAAAACTCCTTGTCGGTCCTTGTGGAGAAAACCGTTCTCTGTAGCTATTAATTTTGGATTAGAAATAGGCACAAAAAAACCGCCCGTTCTGCACAAGGCGGTTTTTTGTGAGATAAGTCGCAAGTGTTTCCTTGTTTCCACTGCGGAGTATCTCAACTCCTCACTTTTGTAATTTATCTGTACCTGATAATAATCTCAAGTACAAACAGATGAGTTTATTGACTGTCACATGTGCCAATTTTTACATTTACTCAATTAAAAAGCACCCATCCTATAGCAAGTTGGGTGCTTTTTTTAACAGAACGATTGTGTGAGGAGTTGTCCTGTTAATTTATTTTTACCCCTTTAAGGTCTTTTTGTCACTATTAAAAAACAAAATGACTTAACATTAGGTGGCTTTTTTGATTTTCAGACTGGTCAATTAATTATTCTTCTGCATTCTCAAACTGTTTTGCTAATCTGAATCCCTTTCGAATGATTAGATAAATTCCATATAAACCAGCAATAAAAGGAATAATTATTAAAGGATTTGGACTGTAGTTGGAATAATCTTTGACACCATCAACATATTCGATACCTGAACATTTCAAAAATAGAAAACTTGTAAAGATAATTCCCCACCCAAGTATTGAGAGAATCCCTCCTTTTTTGTCACCTTCATAAAACCTATCTAATCCCCATCCCCAACCGATAGCAAGGATAACTCCTCTGGTGACAGCATTTTTTTCTTGCTTGCGTAGCATTGTATGTTTTGAATTTGTTCGCAACGAACATAACTGAATTATTGTTGTTCTGCAAAAACTTATGATCGAAGATACTTAATAATGTAAGAATTCGGATATGTTCTTTATTAGTTTGTTAATCAGCCTTATGAAATATAGGTCATCGTGCGTATCTTAAATTAAAGGATAAAGACTCAGAAAAAATTGATGAAAATCAATTTTTATCATTTGCTCTCTAGGTTAACCCAACTTGATCATTGTTAAATTGATTAATTATCTATAGGGGTGGTCTAGTTCAAGAAATAAAGATAACTTGGTTTAATAGCTGATTACTTTTGACAGTTGCATCACAGACTGAGTTGCAGTTAAGCCGACGCCTTCAAAAGGATAGTATAACCATCTCAGGAAAGGTCATTTATATTAATCCTTTTCTTTATTGGCGTCGTTTTGATAATAATACTGATAGATGGTTGAGAGAGCCTGGCCAGCTAGGTGAAGAGCAAATAAACGTTAACAGAACACGTTTTTATCCAGAAGTTGATTGGACTTTTCTTAAAGATGAAGAGCGGATGATTAAAGATGCTGCTGTAGAAATGTTTTTGAAAACGCTAGAATTAATAGGCACTTTTCACCCTGAGCTTACTGCTGGACAATTGTTAGAGGTTGAGAGAAAAATGGCAGTAACCAAGAAAAAGTCTTTTGAACGTTGGGTAGAAAAATCTTTTCGAAAGAAAATTAATAAAGCTTCAAGGGAACGTAATAGGTTTGCTCGAGAACGTTTTGTAAGAGGTTGGCGAGAATGGTTAACTCTCGAAACCACCCATCAAGCTTTTCTTCCATTCGCAGCAATAATTGTAATGTCAATATTTGCTGGTTGGTCCATAGGTATTTCAAATAATAGTTGTACCCCGTATTTTCCAACGTCAGAAACGAGTATCCTTAAGTAGCTTTTGTAAAGCCACTATGGCTAAAGATCAATTAAAGGATTTTCATTTATTTGCAGTCGAATCTGTTTTACCTTTTGGAATGGGTATTATTAATAATGCTAAATCTGGTGGAATGAAAAAAATAATGGATGTCTTTCAATCAAAAGATCCAGTTTCAGAATTTCAGGTAGATGGTGAAACTTCTGCACAAATGATGAGGGATAAAATTGACCAATTGATTCCTGGTTTAGGTCATCCAGTTCTTTCAGTTGATGTAACTGTTGAAGAAAATCAGCCTGATTTTGAAAGCAATGATCAAGATTCTTTAGTGTCAACTTTACATCGAATCAATAGTCAATTAGATCAATTAAAGCATTATCTCGAAAATGACTGAAAAATATAGACGATGAAAAAATTTATTTGAATTGAAGCAATGAAGAAAAAAGAAAAATTTTATTTAAGTTCTAAAAAACACGTAGGCACCTACAATCAGCCCCTAGTTTTCTTTCTCTTTATTTGTTTAATCTTTTTCGTAACAGGGGCTCGTCTTTTTTGGATACAAATAATAAATGGATCCTATTATAAAAAACTTTCAGAAGAAAATAGAATTAAGCTAATTGCTAATCCACCTATAAGAGGAAGATTATTAGATCGCAATGGTGTAGTTCTTGCAGATAATAAATTAACTTATGCTTTGTCTATTCAACCTAGACTATTGACCAATAGTGAATGGATGAATCTTAGAAGGTCATTATCTGATTTATTAAATGTTTCTTCAACTCAATTAGAGATTGCTTTTAATAAAAGTAATCCAGATACTCCCTATAAAAAAGTATTATTAACTGATTTATCGGAGGAGCAAATTATTAGGTTTAAAGAACAAGAGAGTAATTTGTATGGTGCTCAGATTGATATTGGTTTAGTCAGAAATTATCCTTATAAGTCCCTAGCAGCGCATGCTTTAGGTTACACACAGCTGATAACTCAAAAGGAGTTTTCGAAGCTTTCAGAAAAAGGTTATAAATTATCTGATCGAATTGGAAGAAAAGGGATCGAAGCAGCTTTGGAACCTGAATTAAGAGGTAAATGGGGAGGAGAAATGCTAGAAATTGACTCAATAGGGACAGTTCAACGTAGTTTAGGTTTAAAGTTGCCTAAAGCTGGTCAAGATATCAAATTAACCCTTGATCTAGAGCTACAGAGTACAGCAGAAGAAGTTTTGTCTGACAAAGAAACTGGTGCAATAGTAGTTCTTGATCCACGTACAGGTGCAGTTAGGGCAATCGCTAGTAAACCAACTTTTGATTTAAATTTGTTTTCTCAACCTTTGACACATAGTCAATATAACAACTTATTTTTGTCATCAAAGCGCCCTCTTTTAAGCAGGGCATTTAATGCATATGATCCAGGTAGTACATGGAAGCCAGTAACAGCTATTGCAGGTATGGAAAGTGGTAAATTTCCGGCTGAAAAAAAATTAAATACGGTCCCATGTATTACTTATGGTAGTCATTGTTTTCCAGAATATAATAAAAGAGGTTTTGGTTGGATCGGATATGAAGATGCACTGAGAGTATCTAGCAATACTTTTTTTTATCAAGTTGGGGTAGGGGTTGGATCTAAGGCTTTATATGATGCTGCAAGCAAACTTGGCTTCGATAACTATACAGGTATAGAAACTTTTATTGATGAAAATAAGGGTTTAGTAGGGAATAAAAAATGGGCTGCTGAAGGGCGCGGGTGGGGTAAACCTGGCGAGACTCCTTGGATTGTGGAAGATATGGCAAGTGCATCTATTGGTCAATCTGTTGTTCTGGTTACTCCATTGCAATTAGCACGAGCATATGCAGTTTTTGCAAACGGTGGTTATCTGATTACTCCTCATTTAGTTGATGGCAATACAAACTGGAGATCTGAGAAATATTTTCAAAAAGTAGACATTCAAGACAGGACACTCGAGACAATTCGTCGTGGACTTCGAAAAGTCGTAACTAGTGGGACTGCTGTGGGAATAAATATAGACACCTCTATTCTTCCTCCAGTCGCTGGTAAAACTGGGACGGCTGAAGATAGTAGTGGAGGTTCTGACCATGCATGGTTTGCTGGCTTTACACCTTATAACTCTGGAGAAATAGTTGTTGTTGCCTTTGTTCAGAATACTCCTGGCGGTGGTTCAGTACATGCTTTACCTATGGCAAAGAAAATGTTGCAGACATGGTATAAGTTAAATTCTAATGAGCAATTGATTAGTGGTGGAGATAAGTTGTAGATTTAATTAGGATGATTTAGTTTTAGTAGTTGATTGAGAATTGCATTAATTGAAGTATCTTCAGCAATTTTTGATTTGTTAGTAGCTAATTGACGACCCAAGACTAAAGCTCCAAGATGGGTTAACTGAATTCGCATCGAAAGTAATAACTCCATACATCCTCCTCCTGAAAAACTTGCTATTGCAATTGGACGTTCGTTAAATAAACTTCGAAAATCTTTTCCTTGCACAGAAAGCCAAGCTATTGCATTTGTAAAAATAGGAGGAATTGAACCGTTATATTCAGGCGCACAAATGACCCAGTGTGAATGGCTTTCCATTTGAGTATTTATCGATTTAAGATTTTCTGGTGCTTGATCTTTTGAATTATGACGTGGATTAAATATAGGTAAATCATTTTTTGATTCTGTCAAATCAAGTAATTCGCATGAGTAATTTAGTTCCTTGCCAGCGACTAGAAATCTTTTGGCTAGTTTGAGATTTTCACCATTGCTAGCAGCTATAACAAGAAGCTTTTTATTAGACATTGTGAATTAAAAGGGAAGTATAAATGGATTAAGTCTTTTTTGTAATGGATCTAGTAGTTCGCTCCGGTTTTTCGATGATGAACTGCTGTTACTCCATCTTTTCTAATGACTTTTCCATGTTTAATCTCAGCATATATCAGCCAATGATCCCCACACTCCATTCGTTGATTAACTGTACCCTCTAGCCAAGCTAAAGCTTCGTTTAATAATGGCTGATTGTTGGGACTTAATTTGATCTCAAGATTGTTAAATCTATTATCTCCAGGTTTGAATGATTGAAGAAATTGCTTGAGGAGGCTTTGGTGATTGTTTTGCTCTAAAATATTCAAAGCAAAGTTATCGCCTGTATGAAGTAAGTTTTCTACTGCTCTTTCTTTAGCCACTGCAATCGTAATACCAGGAGGAGAAAAGCTTGCTTGACTAACCCAACTTGCAACCATTGCTCCGCTCATTAGATTATCTTCATTTCCTTTTTGAGCTGTCAATATACATAATGATCCTACGACTCTTCCTAGTGCATTAATTGTTGGATCACTTTTACTTGTATTTAAACCAACATTAGCCTTTCTTTGTTGACGTAAATTCTTATTAATTAACTGCTTACCAAATTGGATACCTATTTCCTCAAGTTTTTTAATCATTAAAGAATCAGGACTGAATTTGATTTTTATAGGTTCGAATCCAAATGTAAAGCCTCCATCTTTTAACTTTTTTTCAAGTAAATCAAGAGCTTCACCACTCCATCCGAAACTTCCAAATACTCCAGCCGGCTTGTCTCTATCACCCTCAGCCAAAAGCGTTCCCAGGGCTGAAACAATCGGGGTGGGTGCATGTCCGCCTAAAGTTGGTGATCCAATTAAATATCCATCTGCTTTACGAATTTCAGTGATTAAGCTATCTGATGCGGTGAATTCACAATTAATGATCTTAACTTTGACCCCTGTTTTGCTAATTCCTCTAGCAATGGCATCAGCAATAGCGGCAGTATTTCCATATGCACTAGCAAATAATAGAGCAACTTTTAAGTTGCTGTATTTTTGGCTTTCTCCCCAGCTTTGGTAGTTGTTTAATAAACTTCTCCAACTACCGCTAATTGCAGGTCCATGCCCAGGCACTATCGTATCAATCTCAAAGTCTTCAAATTTGTCGATAATACTATTCACTTGAGTAGACATTGGTGCCATTAGACAATCGAAGTAATGTCTTCTTTCTTCTTCAGTACTAATACTGTTTAATTCAGCCCATTTTTCTTCATAAACATGCGCACCAAATAACTTATCACTCATTAATAAACCAGTTTCCTTTTCAAACACAATTAGTCCACCAGGCCAACGAGCTGTTGGCGCGGGAATGAATGTAATCTCAAAATTACTGTCAAGTGAAAGAGTTTCGAATTGTTTAATGATTTGTATATTTGGAAGAACTTCAACTTTCTCCAATGGTTCTTTCTGATGTATATTTTTGGAGGGTTTTCGTAAATTCCAAATCTCCTTGAATAATTTTGCACCTGGATTAGAACAAATAACAGTTAAATTTTTATATTTCACATTCATTCTTTTTACAAAAGCTACTTTATTAGGATTAATATGACCCATGACTAACTTTATTGCTGCCGAATCTCTGCTAATTAATGTCTCAAACTCTTCTAAAAATTCTTTTTCAAATGTTAACCCAGGAGGGTGAATTAAAAGATAATCATGTGATTTAGAATTTTCATTTTGACAAGACTTAAATAAAAAAGAATTAGTGCAACTACCTTTTTCAAGAGAATATTCAACTTCGAACCTTGTTCTTTTTGGGTTTAGGCTTCTTAAGCAAATGAAGTTTTCCTCAATGGGAATCTGAATGGTTTTTTTTATGAAAGTATTTAAATTTGGTGAAGAAATATTTTCTACTATCATTGTTAATAATTACTACCGACTCTTCTGTGATGGACAGCTGTTTTCCTTTGAGTATTAGATAAATTACCTTTTTCAACTAATGAATAAATGATCCAATGATCTGTTGTTTCCATTCTTTGAATAACTTTACATGAAAGGAACGCTAACGCATCAGATAGAACTGGTCCTCCAGCTGCAAGATCATTCATTAATTCAACTCCTTCAAATCGATTAGCACCTGGTGGAAAACGTTTTAAAAAGTGTCTGAAAAGGTGTAAATAGTTGTTTTCTTGAAGGATATTAAGAACAAAACGATCATTAACTTGTAAGAGTGATTCAATAGCTCTGTCTTTTGCTACCGCCACGGTTATTCCAGGGGGTTCAAAACTTGCTTGACTAACCCAACTTGCAACCATCGCACCGTCTCGACTATCCGCGCCTGTATTTTCTTTGGCTGTCACAATGTAGAGTCCACCGCTTAAGCAACCAAGCGCTTTATTTAAGTCTCCATCAAGGCTTTTAGTAGCAGCTATATTTTTCTTTCTAGTAAGAATTTGACCTAAATCTGTACCAGCTTCTTCAAATTGTTGATAAACACTTTTGTTTGGTTCGTCACGAACTCGAAGTGGTTTAAAAGCTTCTTTTTGCCCAAGTTTTCTTAATTGGTTAGTAATAAAGTCAATAGGCTCTTCATTCCCGCCATATGAGTCATAAGTAGCTACCCACTGCTTTTGTTTCAAGGATGCAAGTAGCGTTCCAATATTGCTTTGTAATTCTGAATCTGATTTGATAGGCCATGTTGGGACAACTACGGCACTTGCGTCACTAATTAGAGCACTTAACTCCTGAGTGTCTGAGGCAATAAGATCAACTAATTGGACTTGAGCATTTGCCTTGCCTATGCCATGAGCAATTGCTTGACTAAGTCGATCACAAAAACCATATTGGCTTAAATAGCAAACCACAGCGTAATTTTCGCCTGTATTTCTTTGTTTACTCCATTCTCTGTAATTATTCAGCCATAACTGCGTATTAAAATTAAGGATTGGTCCATGTCCAACACCAATAGTCTTGATGGTTGGTAATGCATCAATTTTTTTTAATGCCTGAACTACGCTACGGGCATTAGGACCCATGAGACAGTCGTAATAAAATCGAAAATCTTCATTTAATAGGCTTGGATTTTCGTCATACAATTTTTCTGAACAGTAATGTAAACCAAACGCGTCACAAGTAAATAAAACTTGTGTACCGTGGTTATAAGAAAAAATAGTATCTGGCCAGTGTAGATTTGGTGCACTAATAAATTCAATTTTATGCTCGATTCCGCTGATTGAATTAATTTCTAAATTCAGTTCCTCACCACTTTTGATTGCTCTTGACCTAAAAGGTTGATGAATTTGGTCTTCTAGGAATTTTATAGCTACTTTAGATGCGACGATTTCAATATTTGGGTTTAATTCAATTAAGTATTTAATAAGTCCTGAATGATCAGGCTCTGTGTGACTGACTATTAAATAATCTATTTCTGTGGGATTGATTTTTTGTCTTAGTTTTGCAAACCAAATATCTTTAAACTTTAAATGGCTTGTATCTATAAGAGCTGTTTTTTTGCCTCTTATTAAAAAACTATTGTACGTAGTTCCATTTCGAAGGCCAAATTCAATATCAAACCTACTTCTATCCCAATCCAATGACCTTAAAGTGTGCGTATCTGCAGCAATTTTTTCATATTGCAGTGAAAGCTTAGGAGTATCACTTTTCTGAATTTCTAAAGCTGTCGATTCAGTAAAAATCATGTTCCTAAAGCCATTAATCAGAGAGAGCTAGAAAGCTGCAACAAATTAGATTGCTGAGTGAAAATACCTAGATCATTTTTTTTACTATAATAGGATACAGAGGTTTGCACGTGTGATACTGCTTCCCGTAAATATTATTTGTTTGCAATAGGTATTGATATCGACGGATTTTTTTGAATATTTTGTCTTTCGAAGTCTCATGGGTTTCCATTTTGTTATTGTTTAAGGGCAAGTTGAGCCAATCTGACCATTTTGTGATTGTTTTCAAAAACCTTTTTAGAGATAATTTTTAGTTATGAAAAAAAATTCCTCCACCTTAATGAATCCGCCATCTCTTTCAGGAGATGAAATAAGAGAAGCATTTATAAACTTTTTTGCCAAACATAATCATCAGAAACTTGCAAGTTCTTCTTTAATTCCTGATGATCCAACTGTTTTATTGACAATTGCGGGGATGTTACCTTTTAAGCCTGTATTTTTAGGATTGAAAGAGTCTCCTACTCCTAGAGCAACATCCAGTCAAAAATGTATTAGAACAAATGATATTGAAAATGTAGGGAGAACAGCTAGGCATCATACTTTTTTTGAGATGCTCGGTAATTTTTCTTTTGGTGATTACTTTAAAAAAGAGGCAATTCAATGGGCGTGGGAATTAACAACTGATGTTTTTCGACTAAATCCAAAAAATATAGTCATTAGCGTTTTTGAAGAAGACTTAGAAGCAGAGCAAATATGGAAAGAAGTTGAAGGGGTTGATGCAAAGCGAATCATCAGAATGGGTGCTTCGGATAATTTTTGGTCATCTGGAGCTACAGGACCTTGTGGTCCATGTTCGGAACTGTATTTTGATTTTAAACCTGAATTAGGAAGTGATGGTATAGATCTTGAAGACGATAGTCGATTTATAGAATTTTATAATTTGGTTTTTATGCAATACAACCGAGACGTAAAGGGCACTCTTGAACCATTGGCGAATTGTCATATTGATACAGGAATGGGCTTAGAAAGAATGGCTCAAATTTTGCAAAAAAAATCTAATAACTACGAAACTGATCTTATTTTTCCCCTCATTGAGTCAGCGTCTTTATTAGCTAAAATTAATTATGAAACTACAAATAAAAAAAATCAAACATCATTAAAAATTATTGGAGATCATTGCAGAGCTGTCACTCATTTAATTTGTGATGGTGTAACTGCTAGTAATCTAGGGCGAGGCTATATTCTTCGTCGTCTCATACGGCGTATGATTCGACATGGTCGACTGGTAGGAATTAATCAGTCGTTTTTACCTCAGCTAGCTGAAGTTGCTATTGAGCTGATGAAAAATGCTTATCCTCAATTACAGGAGAAAAAGAAAATTATTCTTAATGAGTTAAAAATAGAAGAATCTCGTTTCCTTGAAACTCTTGAACGAGGAGAAAAACTTTTGGCAGAGATAACAGCTCATGAATGTGATCTTATCTCTGGTGCTCAGGCATTTGAGCTTTATGATACTTATGGTTTCCCTTTGGAATTAACAGAAGAGATCGCGAATGAAAAAGGTATTTCTGTTGATATTAATGGTTTTGAGAACGAGATGGCAAAGCAACGTAAACGTGCAAAAGATGCTTCTGTCAGTATTGATTTAACTGAAGAAGGTTCAATTGAAAGAGAAATTTCTTTATTTGAGGAAACAAGATTTGAGGGCTATGAAAAGTTAGAAACCACTTCTACTGTGATAGGCATTTTTAAAAATAATGAATTAGTGAAACAAGCTGTTGAGGGTGATTTAGTCAAGATTATTGTTAATAGAACGCCTTTTTATGCTGAGTCGGGTGGTCAAATCGGAGATAAAGGCTTTATAACGACTCAAGATCTAGAGGTATCTATAGAAAATGTTAGAAAAAAGAAGAATATTTTTATTCATTCTGGAATTATTAAAACTGGAGTTCTAAAAGTGAACTCATCTGTTCAGATGAATGTTACCCCATCTTTTCGTCAACGAACCACATCAAATCACACCGCTACACATCTATTGCAATCAGCTTTAAAGTTATCGATTGACTCAAGTGTAAGTCAAAGAGGTTCGTTAGTTTCAAATGATCGATTGAGATTTGATTTTAATGCTCCAAAACCTCTAACAAACAAAGAACTTAAAGATATGGAAGTACGGATAAATCAATGGATTAACGAAGATCATCCAATTCAAATTAAAATAATGCCAATTAAGGAGGCTATGGCTGCTGGTGCTTTGGCAATGTTTGGTGAGAAATATGGTGATGTGGTACGGGTTGTTGATGTTCCAGGTGTTTCTATGGAGTTATGTGGAGGAACCCATGTAAATCGCACGTCACAACTAGGTACGTTTAAGATTATTAATGAGACAGGTATTGCTTCAGGTATCAGACGAATAGAGGCCATAGCTGGTCCATCAGTTTTAGATTATTTTAATGAACGTGATTTGGTAGTTAAGGAGTTAAGTAAATCATTCAAGGTTCAATCATATGAAATTGTTGAGAGAGTTTCATCTCTTCAACTGGAATTGAAAGATAAAACAAAAGAACTTATAAAAGTAAAGAATGAACTCGCATTAGCGAAGGCATTGGGTTTGGCGAGTTTTGCAAAATCTGTTGGTAAAAGTAAATTATTAATCAGACGTTTAGATGGAGTTGACGGATCTGGATTGCAATCTGCGGCTTCAAGTTTGATAGATCATTTAGGCAAGTACTCTGCTGTTGTTTTTGGAGGCATTCCAAATCAGGAGATCGATAATAAATTAGTGTTTGTTGCTGCATTTTCTTCTGATTTAGTCTTAGATGGTTTTCATGCAGGTAAATTTATCAGTGGGGTCGCAAAAATGTGTGGTGGTGGTGGTGGTGGTCGTCCAAATCTCGCCCAAGCTGGTGGTAGTCAACCTCAATCGTTGGATCTAGCTTTAGAAAAAGCTAAGGAGGATTTGATTCAACAATTGTCTTAATTTAGCTCTGTAGGTAAGTACTTTGACGGAGACTTGCTTCTACATGTTCTATTAGTTTTTGTGCATCCTGGATTTTTAGATGCCCGCCTTGAATAGCTGATTCGCTTGATTTTCGTAATCGCTCTAATAATATTTCTGGATCATGTTCCAAATATTCAAGAACATTTGATTTTGAATTCCCACGAATGACATGCTCAACTTTGTAATTTCCTTTTTCTGTGAATCTTATATGTACTGCATTAGTACTCCCAAATAAATTATGTAGATTTCCCATTACTTCTTGATAGGCGCCACCTAAGAAAAGACCAATTAGATATTTGTCGTCTTGATTAAATTCATGAAGAGGTAGCAAATTTTTAATTTTTCCATTGTCAATAAATTGATCAAGCTTTCCATCTGAATCGCATGTTAAATCTGCAAAGTGACCAAGTTTGTTCGGTTCTTTGCTAAGCCGATGGATTGGCATGATTGGAAAAACTTGATCAATGGCCCAAGTGTCTGGAGCGGATCTAAATACGGAAAGATTTGCGTAATACGTTATGGCTAAACTCTCACTTAATTTCTTTAGTTCTTTAGGTAGAAGTATATTTTTTGGTAACTGATTAACAATTGTTTTTGCACAGGCCCATGTCAACTGCTCAGCTTTTGCACGTTCAACTAAATCTATATAACCGAGACGAAAAGCCGCTAGTGCATCTGCTTTAAATTTAAGAGAATCATTCCATGCTTCCTGTAGTTTGGCTAAATCTTCTTCTTGCTTAAGTTCTAGAGAATGTATATGGTCTAATGTTTCACGTAAATTTTTGACAGAGAGACATTCTTTTTCATCTTCTTGAGGAATGTCAGAAGGTAACGAATTTTTGCCTAAAATATTGAAGATTAAGATTGAAAAGTGACTAGCAATAGCTCTTCCACTCTCTGTAATCAAAGTGGGTAATGGTATCTTTTTTGATTCACAACACTCTTTAATTGTTGCTACTACATCATTGGCATAATTTTGAAGTGAGTAGTTAGTAGATGCTATTGAGGCTGTTTGACTTCCATCGTAATCAATACCTAAACCACCTCCAACATCTAAGTATCCCATAGGTGCCCCAAGATTAATTAATTCTGCATAAATTTGTCCTGCTTCTTGTAAGGCATCTTTTAAAACACCTATATCGTTAATTTGACTCCCTAGATGAAAATGTAAAAGCTTTAATTCATTGAGAAGATTTGCTTCTTTTAACCTTTTGATTGCTTTCAATATTTCTGGAATTGAAAGTCCAAATTTCGACTTGTCACCAATTGAGCTACTCCATCTTCCACTGCTTTGACTTGATAGTTTGGCTCTGATTCCTATGAGTGGAGATGCTCCGAGCAAATGACTGGATTTGATTATAAGATCAACATCACTTGCTTGTTCTATAACTACTATAGGTTGACGTCCAAGCTGACGTGCTAAAATAGCTGTTTCAATATAACGTTGATCTTTATAGCCATTACATATTAGTAAAGCTTTAGGATTTTCTAGTATTGATAAAGCAATTAGTAACTCTGGTTTGCTTCCAGCTTCTAAGCCAAAATTCCATTTGGAACCACAGGTGATTAATTCTTCAACTACATGACGCTGTTGATTACATTTGATTGGAAATACACCTTGGTATTTTCCTTGATATTGATAGTCATTAATTGCTTTTTCAAAAGCTTTATGTAAGTTTTTTAAGCAGTCTTCGAGAATATCGTCAAATCTTATTAACAGAGGAAATTTTAGTTTTCGACTTTCGAGCTCATCTAATAGTTCCATCAAATCATGAGATTTGTTTTTGGAACCGTTAGGACTAATACCAATATTTCCTTTTTTATTGATTGTGAAATAACCCTTTCCCCATCGATCAATCCCATAGAGCTCTGAGCTGTTTTGGATCGTCCAAGAGATTGTTTGATTAGTATTGTTCAAAGCCATTTATGCGATAACAAAGTTGCCAAGTTTTGATCATTCACGAGTAATACAATTAAATCTAAGAACAGTTTTATTAAGTGTCATGTTTTACTTGCCAAGAGGGTAGTTTTAGGAAGACTATGGCTTCATATTATTGAATACCGCAATGACTTTGGAAAGAACTTTTGTTGCTATCAAGCCAGATGGTGTGCAAAGAGGTTTAATCGCTGAGATTCTTGGTCGTTTTGAAACCAAAGGATTCAAATTAGTAGGCCTCAAGCAACTCACACCAAGCAAAGAACTTGCCGAAAAACACTACGGTGTTCACAAAGATCGTCCTTTCTTTTCAGGTTTAGTTGATTTCATAACAAGTGGTCCTGTTGTAGCGATGGTTTGGGAGGGTGAAGGTGTTATTGCAAGTGCGAGAAAATTGATTGGAGCAACAAAGCCTCTTGAGGCTGAACCTGGAACTATTAGAGGTGATTTAGCTGTGAATATTGGTCGTAATGTCATTCATGGTTCTGATGGCTCTGATACAGCAGTATTTGAAATTGATCTATGGTTCCAGAAAGATGAACTTGTTGATTGGACCCCATCAGATCAATCATGGAGAGTAGAATAAATTATTGCTGAACATCACAATCTTTTGGTGAGTGGTTTTTAAAATCTGTCCCATTTGAATTGGGACAAAAAACTGCTTTCCTCATTATTTAAAGAGCTCGAGCAAATAGATTTTCCAATTAATTCTGCAGTTATCGCCGCCAATAGAACCCCATTGCGATGATGCCCAGTAGCAAGCCAGAGTCCATTAATTGATGACATTCCCAATAAAGGTCCTTCGTCTGGTGTGCATGGACGGAAACCCCACCATCTCTCCATATGAGGTAGTTGATTAAGTTCAGGAATAAGAGATTGAATTCCTTTTTGTAGCTCTCGTTGTCCTTTTGGAGTAAGTCCTTTTTGGAAGCCAGCCTCACGCTCACTAGTTGCCCCTACGATTATTAGGCCGTCATCTCTTGGAACTAAGTAAATGCCAGGTCCAAAAATAATCCTTTTTAGAATCTGTTTTGGTCCCTGAATAGATAACATTTGGCCTTTAACAGGGAAAATAGGGAGTGTTCTGAATATTTGTTTGCTCCAGGCCCCGCAGCAGAGAACTGCCTCTTCGCTTTTTAAATGATTGATATTTCCATTAATGTCTTTAATTTTGACCCCATTAAATACATTTGAATCTTTCATTATTTCAATCACTTCAACTCCTTCTTGAAAGTGAACACCTAATTCAACACAAGCTTTTTCAAGTGCTCTCATTAAAAGTCTTCGATTATCGATTTGACCGTCCTGTCTAAAAAGTAAACCTAATTTCCATTTGTTTGAGAGTCCTGGAATTTCTTGAAGGAGCTCATTCCTGTTTAGCTTTTCACCAAATTTATATGTTGGGTAAGATTCACAGTCTTTGAGGTTTTCAAATGGGACAACAATGCCACAAGTTTTAAGACCACATGACATTTTGCTATTTTTCTCAATGCTTTCTATCCATCTCGGGTGTCTTTGAAGACTAGTTTGACCAAGACTTAACAGCTCACCTTGAAGTCCCTCAGCGTGAGGGGCTAGCATTCCAGCAGCAACAAAGCCTGCTGCTTCACTTCTGCATCTACTTAAAATTTCTACGCGTTTGCCTTTTTGAGCAAGTTCATGGGCTATTGCGAGACCCATTAATCCTCCTCCGAGGATTAACAATGGTTTTTCATTTAAGATACCCATTGCTTGGATTTGGAAAATGTTATTTTCAATGTTTTAGATTACGTTAGCTTCCATGACTGAGCTTTTCTTTCATAAGATTCATATATCTAGGTCAAATTAATGTCAGAATCAAATGTTTCTTGGGAAGTTGTAATCGGATTAGAGACGCATGTGCAGTTGGGAACTAAGAGCAAAATATTTACTAGTGCATCAACCAACTTTGGTGACGATCCAAATACTCATATTGACCCAGTGGTATGTGGCTTACCAGGCACTTTGCCAGTTCTAAATAAAAAGGTTTTGGAATATGCAGTAAAAGCAGCTATGGCTTTGAATTTAAATATTGCCTCTCACAGTAAATTTGATAGAAAGCAATATTTTTATCCAGACTTACCAAAAAATTATCAAATATCTCAATTTGATGAACCTATTGCAGAAGATGGGTGGATAGAGGTAGAAGTAGCCGAAAAAGGCAAAGAAACTTATGTCAAAAAAATAGGTATTGAAAGATTACATATGGAGGAGGATGCTGGAAAACTTGTTCACGCAGGTAGTGATCAGTTGTCAGGCTCCACCCATTCATTGGTTGATTACAACAGAGCTGGCGTAGCACTAGCTGAAATAGTTAGTAAACCTGATTTAAGAACAGGTAGAGAGGCGGCGGAGTATGCAGCTGAAATTAGAAGAATTATGCGTTATCTGGGAGTATCTGATGGGAATATGCAGGAGGGGTCTTTGCGATGTGATGTGAATATTTCAGTTCGACCAACTGTTAATGATCCATTTGGGACAAAAGTAGAAATCAAAAATATGAATTCATTTTCAGCTATTCAGAAAGCTTGTGAATATGAAATTAAGCGGCAAATTAAAGCTTATGAATCTGGAGAAGAAGTAAAACAAGAAACGAGGTTATGGGATGAAGGTAAGCAACTGACTAAAAGCATGAGATCAAAAGAAGGTAGTAGCGATTATCGTTATTTTCCTGATCCTGATTTAGGTCCGATTGAAGTAAGTCATGCATTAAAAGAAAAATGGCGCTCAGAATTACCAGAATTGCCAGCTGCAAAAAGGAATAGATACGCCGCAGATCTTGGCCTATCTATTTATGATGCACGAGTTTTGACTGACGAATCTTCAATGGCTAAATATTTTGAAAAAGTTGTTAATGAAGGTGGAGCACCAAAATCTTCAGCAAATTGGATAACTGGAGATATAGCAGCATTTATTAAATCTAATAGATTATCATTTGATCAATTATCTTTTAAGCCAAATGAATTAGCAGAAATGTTGAAAATGATTGATGCAGGAGAAATAAGTGGAAAAATTGCTAAAGAAATTTTGCCTGAACTATTAAGTAAAGGTGGTTCTCCAAAGCAATTAGTCAAAGAACGTGGTTTAGGTATGATTGGTGATCCAAACGTTATTGAGGAAATTATTGATAAATTGATCCTTAATCATCCTAATGAGGTTGAATCTTTTAGAGCTGGGAAGA
This sequence comes from Prochlorococcus sp. AG-402-K14, assembly GCA_003216815.1. Classification (GTDB taxonomy): domain Bacteria; phylum Cyanobacteriota; class Cyanobacteriia; order PCC-6307; family Cyanobiaceae; genus Prochlorococcus_B. Next base: position 18,219 of record QCIG01000017.1, read on the forward strand.
AGAAATTGCTAGGTTTTTTTGTGGGTCAATTGATGAAGGAAACAAAAGGGAAAGCGGATCCAAAACTTGCTAATCAAATATTAAATAAAAAGTTACAATGCTAGAAATTATATAATTTTTTTAATTGCACTTTCCATGTCTCATCATTATTAGAATTATTAATTATATGATCTGCAAATTTTTTTTTTAAAGCGTTGTTCCATTGCGCATCGATTCTTTGCGTAGCTTCTTTAAGACTTAATTGATCTCTTGACTGAAGTCGTTTTAATTGCATGCTTCTAGAGCAATCTACGTAACAAATCTCACTACATAAACCTGTATAATTTTTTTCAAATAGGAGGGGAATAATCAAAATTACTATAGAACTTAATTTCAATTTTTCTAGATCTTCTTCAATTCTTTTGTTTACGAATGGATGTATTATTCCCTCTAACCAATTTTTTTCAATATCATTTTGAAAAACTATTTTTGCTAATGCTTTGCGATTAATAATTTGATTATTTTTACTTGAATTTTGAATTATTTTACTTCCATACCTCAATAAGACTTCTTCCGCTATTTGACTTCCAGCTCTTAATGCTTCATGAGCATATAAGTCAGCGTCTAAAAAAGGCCATTGCTTGGCTTGAAATAGAAAATCTCCAATGATTGTTTTTCCACTGGCAATGCCTCCAGTGATACCTATTCTTCTTTGTTTGCCTTTCCATCGAAGACAAAGTTTGTTTGTTTGTTTTTGGTCAATCATTAATATTGATAATAAGTGAAAAATGCTCTTCTGAATTTGAGTCTTTTGACATCTTCTGTATGGTCTCCAATATCTGGTGGTATTACTACCCCTGATGGTTTTTTAGCAGCTGGTATTTCCGCAGGATTGAAGCCTTCTGGGAAGAAAGATCTTGCTTTGCTATACGCACCTGATGGTGCGTGTTGTAGTGGGACATTTACTCAATCAGTCACTCGTGCTTATTGTGTGGATCTATGTATTGATCGAATCAAAGCATCTGAGGGAAAAATACGTGCTGTAGTGATCAACTCTGGACAGGCAAATGCTTGTACAGGTGGTCGAGGTAAAATTGATAGTGAAATCATTACACATGAGCTTGCTCAGCGCTTGGGATTATCTAATGAAGAAGTTTTGATATGTTCTACGGGTGTGATTGGTGAGCCAATACCTGTCGAAAGGGTTAATAGTCACTTGGATCAACTTATAAAATGTTTAGCTAAGGAAGCATATTGGGATGCAGCCAATGCAATTTTAACAACTGATCTTCAGGTCAAGCAAATTGCATATCAAGCCGTTTTAGGTGGAAGACGAATATCTATTGGCGGAATGGCTAAAGGTTCAGGTATGATTCATCCTTCAATGGCAACAATGTTGAGCTATTTGACTTGTGATGTAGGCGTAGATAATATATTATGGTCTGATATGATAAAGCGAGTAGCAGAATCATCTTTTAATTCTATTACAGTTGATGGAGATACGAGTACTAATGACACGTTTTTAGCTTTTTCTTCTGGACCAAAATTAGATCCAAGATATCTATCAACCCTTGAAGAGGGACTAAATTTGACAGCCCAATACTTGGCTAAATCAATTGCCAGGGATGGCGAAGGTGCTAATTGTTTACTAGAAGTAAAAGTTGAAGGTACACAAAGTGATTCAGATGCTCGTTTGATTGCGCGCACTATCGCTTCATCTTCTTTGGTTAAAACAGCAGTTCATGGCTCTGATCCTAATTGGGGGAGAATTATTGCTGTACTTGCTCGTGCAGGTGTTTTTTATGATTTGAATGATGTCCAATTGTGGATTGGCCCTTATGAAATATTTTCTCGTGGTATCCCTCTTGATTTTGATAGACAAAAAGTTAGTAATTTTATGAAAGCAAGATTTAAAGGGAAGTATTTGATTGATGATATTGTAAGTATCCGATTAAGGGTAGGGATGGGAAAAGGCTTGGCTACTGCATGGGGTTGTGATCTTTCTGATCAATATGTCCGCATTAATGCCGATTATACAACGTAACCTGAGATTAATTGATATAAAAGGGATTTGAGGCTGCTTGTTTTATGTGCTACCGCAATGCTACCACTTAATACGCACATAGTTGAATCTGTTTAGAGAGATAGATCTGCTTTCTCTATAGATGACTAAATACTAACGGCGTATGGGGGTAAATGAGTGGTGGTTCTATGAATAATGATAGTGAAGAAATTTGTGGTGGATATTTAGGTGGTTAGCCAAAACCAGTCATGTCAGCAAAAAGCGTTTTGTTTTCTGCTGATTCTGAAAAACCTAAAAGTAATTCATATCTAGTTTCCAGTCCGCTATTGAGATTACCTACCCAATAGTTGTATCCCTCGATATCTGAGTTCCTTCCTAAGACATTTGTGTAGAGAGTTTCGACGTATTTCTCATTAGTGACATTCGTGCCGTAACGTTCTGCGAACTCTGTTGAACCAAGAAAAGATTGAGCAACAACCCTTCTAGAATTTCGCCCAGAACTAAACTCTTCAATCCAGTATTTCAATCCATCAGCATCAGGAAAACGAGCAAACGCAGCGTTATAAAGACGGAACATTTCTCCAGAGTCTGTATGCAATCCCGTTACTTGATCAAATGTTCCTTTAATGTCTTTTAAAACATCGACAGTTTGATTTTCTGCGAACTTCAAACTCGTTATCCCTGTAATTACATCAAATCCATCATCAATACCTATCTCATAAATACCGTTCCCTCGATTGTAAAAGTTGTAGTCACTAAATTTGTTGATAAGTTCCTTGGTATAGGTTGAATAAAATAGAGATGGATCATTCCACGCATCATAAGTAGTGTTGTTGTGGGTGAAATAAGATCCTTCTGTATTAGTAGTTAAATCATTAGCAATACTGATTGCTTCAGTCGCAACTGAATCGGAAAAAGAATAAGTAAAACTTTCATTATTATTATTTTTTATACTAATAATATTGTCAGCATTTTGAACAGTGAAATCTCCAAGATTGTAAGTGTGGTACTGGTCAGCTAAACCATCTGCAATGATTGTTGTCGATATTGCTCTCTTGTATGTGAATGTACAGTCACCACTAAAACTCTCTCCGCTAAGATTTATAGAATTTGCAGAGTAGGTAAAATTCCAGCTATCTGAAGATCCAACTGTGTATTCACCAGCAACTGGACTTGATAAGGATGTTGAGGTTGATGTCTCTGGAGCACCAGTCAAAGTTGTTACCCATCCAGATGAGGATGAAGATGAACTACTACTTGTAGAAGAAGAATTGTCTGAATCTATGTCAAAAGAAATTGTAAATTTATCGCCTGAAATTAAACCATGGTTATTTTTATTGACAAAAACAGTAGAACTTCCTGATGCTTGTGAGTAAGTACCTTCAAATTCTTTCCCATCAGATGGAAATGTTATGTAAGACTTTGTGAGTCCATTAATCGTAATTGAATAAGTTGTATCATAGTGCTCACTATTAATCTTCAAACGAACAGGAGTTGTTCCATCTGATGTTCGTTGTGTCATTAATGAGAAAATTCTCCTTTCTACCTATTGTAGTTCTTCTAGTAATACGTAGATACAGTCTTTATTTATAAAGAGATATTCCCATATCAAAAGCTACAACATCTCTTAGTTGCTTCTCTACCCAATCAAGAGTGTTGTGACTTGATTTCTTAGAGGTAGTAGGTTGTTGTTTCTTCTCTTTCATTAGCTATATAGCAGCGGCGTATGGGGGTAAATGAGTGGTGGTTCTATGAATAATGAGAGTGAAGAAATTTGTGGTGGATATTTAGGTGGTTAACCAAAACCAGTCATATCTGTAAAGAGCGCTTTATTCTCTGCTGACTCTGCAAACCCTAGAAGAACTTCATAACGAGTTTCAGTACCGCTATTAAGTTGACCTAACCAGTAATTCAGTCCACTGCTATCGGGTAATCGACCTAGAACATTTTGATAGAGATTATTGACGTAAGTTGTATCAGTCACATTCTCACCATAAAGTGTTTTAAATTCATTAGATACAAGGAAAGAGGAAGCAACCGCTCGATCATCGTTTTCACCTGAAGTATATTTTCCAATCCAATACTTCAATCCATCAGCATCAGGAAGGCGTTTAAAGGATGCGTTATATAGACGGAACATCTTTGCATCGTCTGTATTTAAACCAGTGACTTGATCAAAGGTTCCCTTGATATCAACGATGGCACTGATATCTCTAAATGAACTTGTTGTCGCTTCTCCTGTGAAAGTCAATAAGGGAAGACCAGTGATGTCGTCATACCCAGAATCAGTTTTGATTTGATAGACGCCATTACCTTTGTTGTAGAACTTATAATCACTAAAATTACCGCTATAGGTTTTAACAATATCTACTTTTGATTCTTCTACTTTTTGGTCTGAGAACTGAATGTATTCAATGTTCTTCAGTGTATCTTCTCCTAAGTTCTTATAATTTGTTTGTTCATCAATTATTTTTAAAGAATTGTCTTCACGTATAAATGAATAATCTTGGAATTTACCATTGTAGTTTGCTGTATCTATACCTTCTTTACCATCGAAAGTTTCATATCTTTCGGTTCCAAACATGTTGTCATTTTTAGATGTTCCTGAAATATCTCTACTCCATCCCCAATTAGGAATCCAACTCGGTTCTATGACTCTACTTATATCTAGATCATCGATTTCGACTTTTGATCTGTCCTTAAAGGTTAATAATTCAATTCCCTTGCCGTAACGATCACCTGAATTTTTTAGAGTATTTTTTCCTTCATTGTTACTCAATCTTTGATCAGTAATTTCGAGACTAACTTTTACATTCCATTTCCAACTGAAGTAATTGTATATCCCAATTTCTTCTATTTTATAATCTGAAAAATTCCCGTTGAAGATAACTTCATCAGTACCATACCCTCCATCTATAACGTCATCTCCCTTACCTGGTGTAATAATATCATTTCCATCTTCTCCATAAATAGTATCTACTCCATTTCCACCCTCAATAATGTCATTACCTTTACCTCCTTGGATTTGGTCATCACCGCCTTTTCCATAAATTGTGTCATCCCCTAGCTTTGCATTGATAGTATCTGAGTTATCACTACCTGAAATTATATTATTATCGTCTGTACCCATAATGAGTCCACTACCATATATGATGTCTTTAATATCTAACGTATTAACGTCTACTTTTTGTTGATCATTAAAATTAAGAAGTTCTATATTTTTTAATGTATTTATTCCATCATTCTCACCGGACCTATTATCAGTGATAGTGAAATTAGTAGCAGTGCCGTTGAGAGTGTAATCAGTAAAATTCCCAGTAAACCATACTTCGTCTGTACCTGAACCGCCATCAATAGTATCATTCCCTTTCCCTGGAGTTATACTATCTCCTCCTGCTTCTCCATAAATTTGGTCTGATCCATTTCCTCCATTAATTATATCTGCACCATTACCTCCATAGAGTGTGTCATCCCCTCCTTTGCCATAGATAATGTCATCACCACCTTGTCCATTCAGAGTGTCAGATGAGTCGGTTCCATTTAATGTGTCATTACCACTGTAATCTTTTATATCTTTTACTTTGAAGGAACTACGGTCCGAGAAATCTAATAGCTCAATAGATGTAAGAGTATCGCTGGAATTACTTTTACCTGATCTTAAATCGACTACTTGTAAAATTGATCCGTTTTTGTTGAAGGAATAATCTGAGTAATTGCCATCATATATAACTTTATCTTCACCATTACCTCCATCAATCGTATCGTCACCATCACTGCTATATATGACATCTGATCCACCCATACTATAAATAACATCATCACCTCTTCCGCCATAAATGACATCTGAGCCTTTGACAAATAGTTGGTTGATTTCTAATTCAGTAAGATAATTACTCAGGTCCCAATTGATATTTGATATTTTTACTGCGTCACCTCCAATCCTCTCAATCGAAGTTACTTTTCCTTTTTCAGGGGTCCAATCACTATGCCAATAATCATATGGAATGCTCCAAGAAGGAACTATAGATATATCCGTGCCTAGAAATGTTGTCCAAGACCAATTGTTTTCAACAATCGTAAATCTTCTATTTCCGATATTGCTATGTAGAGAGGAATTTTCTAAACGATTGAATGCTATTAGGTTTGGATTTCCGTCCTCCATATTTGCAGAGGCCCAATAACTCAAAGTAGAGCTATCATCACTAACTCTAAAATCTATCGTTGCCATATCTTTTGCTTTCTCTAGATTGGCTTTTGTCAGTTCATTCAGTATATATAAAAACTAGATGAGCTAGGCTTGAATTTATTTTTCTTGATTTTTGAGTAATATCCCCATATCAAATGCTCTGACTTCCATTAGTTGTCTCTCTACCCAATCAAGAGTGTTGTGACTGGATTTCTTAGAGGTAGTAGGTTGTTGTTTCTTCTCTTTCATTAGTAGTCGTTAGGTAAGTATCAATAGGGATGATCCAGATCGTCATTCAGGAACGATAGAGATCATCATGATTGAAGAGTTAATAGGTAGTAGGGAGAGATAAAAGAAAGTACTCACAGGATGTCCATTAAGGGGACATCAGTAGAGGTAATTGTTGTCTTAGTTGTCTTTTCATCAGGAATGGACTGTAGATGGGATATTCATAAGCCAGTGCGCAAGCATTATCGATTTGGTGATTAAACTAGGTAAGCACTATCAAATCAGATGAACAGTATGTCTAAAGTTATTGCAATCGGTATCGTTGCAATTTTTGTCCTTTCTGCTTTTGCGGGATTGTTCGGAACTCTTTTATCAACCTAATCAATCTCCTCATGATTTATAAAATCATTAGACATGATAAACAATCTGACGACATTACTCAGCAAGCTTTTAACAGCTATGACGAGGCATACGATCTATTAGAAGAAATTTATTCTGATGTTTGTTGTTCTGATGCTGATTATGGGGATCGTCCCTATTATGAAATTATTGAGGTAGAGGTATGAAACTGATAGAAAAGCATAAGCAATTAATTACCTGGTATCAAAAGAAGCTTGGCTTGAGTGATTATGAATTACTTTGGCTTGTCTTTTGCAAAGGAGTTTTTGTGGCTTTAGTAATAGAAAGATTGATTGTTCACTAAATGTTTGATCAAGACGCTCTATTGGAATATCTGAGTTCACCTGAGGGGATTAATAAAATTATTGTAGGGATTATTATAGTCGGAGCTATTAATGCAATCTTCATTACCTATAGCGTTAGGAGTACTTATGGCGCTTTAAAAAAAGAAAAAGATCGCCTAATGACGCAACAAGAAAAGATCGATAAACTATCACCTAAAAAGGAATAGCATAGATGCCTCTTTTAAGACTATGGAGAAGAACAGCAAGAGGTAGGCGTCTCAATATTAAACGTGTCATTTTATTTCCCTAATCATTTATTTCGCCTATGTTTTTATTGATAGCTTTATGCTTTTGTTTATGGTTTAATTTGTGGTCTGGTTGTTGTATAACTGGATTGGAAAAGGAGATTCTGGTGATGAACTAATGAGATTGATAGAAATGAAAAAATGAAGATAATCTTGTTGATTGCTATTCTTTGTGGTCTTACATTCCCAAATGTGCGTATAACTCTTGCAGCTTTGTTAGAAGGTACCTCTAATTATCTATATGATTCAGCCAGGAAGAAAAAGACTTTTATTCCTTATTGGATTAAGAAAGTTATAAATGACTAATCACTTTTCCTCTGATTGTCATATTTATGTTGAACTTCATCTATAGTTAGTTCAATTCCTTTCTGCTTTTTATAAACCTGTTGATAATCCTTCTTGCAGTAGTTGACAACATGCTCAAGGTAATTGTCTGTTTCAACTTCACATTTGGCTCTCTCGAGTATGTAGAACTTGATCTCATCTAATATCAGCTCTGCTTTTTTTATTATCTCTTGTATGGAATCATCTAAGTGGAAACCTTCAGAAGAAGAACGGGAAGTAATGGAATCAGTTTGGATGCAAGTTAAAGGTGCATGCGAGAAATTAAAAGAAGAGACAAATGCTCAAAATGAGCACATCAGAAAAATGCTTAAAGAAATGGCTGATCGTTATTACTCATGATGAATATTGAAGGCTCTAAAAATTATGAAGGCAAAGATCAAGAAGTCAAATGAATCTAAAGATCAATACTAGGCTTGAAATACCAGTCAACGAAATACAATGGAGATTCTCTAGGTCATCAGGAGCAGGTGGACAGAACGTCAATAAAACAGATAGTCGAGTTGAAATAGTATTTAACGTATCTGAATCAAAAACTTTAACTTCATATCAGAAGCATAGAATATCAATTCAGGATGAAGTTAAGCTAAGTAATGGTTGTATTTGTATAGCTGTTCAGGATAAGAGAACTCAATATCAAAACAGACAATTGGCTTTAAGTAGACTTGCTTCAATTTTACGAGAGCTCTTACAGCCACCGCCTAAGCAGAGAAGGGAGACAAAACCAACACGCTCATCTCAAAAGAAGAGGGTTGAATCAAAGAAGAAACGAGGTGAATTAAAGAAGACCAGACAATCACAAATAGATTATTGAACGTGTCATCTTATTTACTCAAAAAGTCGATTAAATTCTTTTTTTATCGTTTTATATTGCAGAGTGAAATCATTCATTAAATCGTTTACATCATTTCTTAAAATTATTCCATATTTAGCATAAAATTCTTCAACTTTCTCTTTACTAGATTCATAAACAATTGACTCAAGCATCCCTGGTGTAAACCTCTCGATCCAATACCCTGATAAACAATAAATTTTGGTAGGCATAAAACTGAATAATACAGATTCATCAGAAGTTTTATATTGATCAATTATTCTCTTTGTTAAATCACCTCTAGAATTATCTATTCTGACCGATGCTAATGCTTTGGAGATAATCTTAATTTCACCAGAAACGTTTTTTCTATTTTCTAGAGAATTTCTAATAAGTATCTTTTCAAGTGAAAAGCAGTAATCAAAAGGTTTTGTATTTTCTTTCTCTGTTGGGTAGATTGAACCAATTAAACCAATCAAGAAAAAAGAAGATACTAATATTTTTTTAAACATGAATGGTGATTGGTTTTAAAAATATTTTAATTGAGGTCTACATTAATTATATAGGCTGTCTTTATTGTGGGGGCTTAAAGGATTCCTTACGTGTCAGAGGTTTATGCCGCCTCGGGACACCATCCAATCTTTCTCTCGAGTCGCTGCATCCAACATCGACACTTTGAAGTCAGATGATCTCCATGAGGAATAAGACGTTGATGGAGATGACAAGTAAGAATTGTTCTGCAATGCCTGTCGCAGCAATAATTGAAATGTTGACATGTCATGCAAACGCTAGCTGAAAGTGTGTGTTTAAAAGTGCCTTCTTCGAGATAGTCCCACTCCTCTGCTGAGGTGTAACACTTCTGGGGTAAACCTTTTTGGGTGCGATACGGAGACATTGCCTTAATTCAACAGGTTCTGCTACCACTGACTCCCATTCTGATGCACGAAAAACGGCGTAGGGTGAGGACGTTAGGACCATGCTTCTATAGCAGTACACATGTACTAGCAGTGGTAAGTAGGCGTTGTCAAGTATTAATTAAGTGTTTTTGCAGTATTTTGTTGCTTAATTTAGTTGTCAATAGTTTTAGCCATTAATCATATGATCTTTTGGTTTAGTATTTGTTGCTTTGGATTTATCAGAATAGATTCGTATCTATTTATTTTCTTACCAATTCATTTTAGACTTTCCTCTTTGGACAGTGCTGTATTTCCTGAGATTTGTTTCTACTTTATCTTGGGTAGAGCACCTGGTTTTATTAGAAAGAGAAAAAGTCTTCTTTTTGTCTTGCGTTAACCTGTAAAAAATTATTATTTTTGGAACCATCGTTAGTTGAGAATAACGGATCAAGATAACTGATCCTTTTTATTTGAGTTTGAGTTGATGATTTCATCTTAGCCATTGATAATAATGATTTTTTAGTTTTATTTTCTGTCTTGATATTCATCTGACTAGTGTCCACTCGTTTATATGAAGTTGGGACAGATTGGTGGTTCCTTAAAAGACTTGTTCCCCCTATTGTTAATACAACTAAGCTACCAATCCCCCAACATTGTGAAGGTCGCAAGAAATTTAGCTTTTTAATGCTTGGCTTTTCTGATTGTGCATGATGCACTCTTGCCGATTCAAGAGCTAATTGACCTTCTAGCTTTCCTGTGACTAATTCAAGATTTGAACTATTGTCTATTTCTTCAACGAAAACCTGATTGGTTTGATGGTCTAGGATGTTGTTCAAGAAATAACCTATTAATGCAAAGACAATTAGTAGAGAGAGTATCAATATTGCATCTGTAGGGATAGAAATTGTACTAACGTCTGTCAACTGAAGCTCAGTGATTCCAGGGGACATTTAAAATCTACAACTGTATATATAAAACCATCTCTAAAAAATACGGCTAGATTTCTTTACTTATTTATTTAATTTAAATGCATTTTGAAACTCGTTATACTATTTGAATATTCAAATATCGTCATAACTGAAATCACATTCATTATTGGCCTCACACTCATTGCAGGTTGTATAGACAAACCGCCAACAAATATTAGTTTTTTGCAGTTATTGAACAATTGGAGGTACTTATAGTTCAAGTAATTCAACCACAGGAGAATTTCTTAGAGGTGGACTTGCTGCTGCACTATTAAAAAAGATGCCTATGCCTGGTTTATGCCTTTAGGCGGCGTTTTTGGTATAGCAACCAACCTTGATTTTACAACTCATCAAATTAGGAATTTTCCTAATTCAGACCTTCTGTGAAATTGATTAGAAAAGGTAAAGCAGAACACTCCTTAACGAATTGTTCTGTAAGTAAAGAGAGGGACTCAAGGTCGCTGAAGCATCAGGGTCCCTTTCTGAATGGGAGTAGTAAGAGTTAATACTCTGGTGTTTTTACTGTTAGTTTTAATCATGCTAATAAGTTATTAATAAATTAGGAGTCGACGCACTTCCTGAGGTCTGGAGTGAGGGACTCAAAGGGGGCAATCCAAATCTTTCCTCTTCTTAATGTAATTTTTTATTTTATCAATACCTTTCTATTAACTACTCTGCAAAAGGGATTTCTTGATTTTGCGATCTTATCCGCATCCTCAAATTTATCTACATGAACTATTTCTTTGATAACCACCCCTCCAATAAAACAAGAAACTTCAACTTTCATCCTTGACCTCCTCCAAGTTGGGAATGAAGAGCTCATCTTTACTTGATATGTTTATGAAAACTCATTCTTGTACTTCAAGCAATAGAGCATCAAATCAATGATTATGCTTCATAGATTCTTTTTGAGGTTTTTGCTTGATACAACACTGTGGTCACATTAATCCAGCTGCTAAAAAGCCCTCATATGTCGTCAATTTATAGAGTTTACAGATATAACTAGAGAATCTTGTAATTAACCTTTCATAGTCAGCTTGGAAGGCTGTATCCTTTCAAAATAGCTATTACGGCTTTCAATATTTATCTGAAAAATATTAAAGTTTTTTATCAAGTTTCCTTGTCATTTAGATGATGAGATTTATTTAGTAGTTAAAATAAAATTTTTTATTTGATTGATATTAAGTAAATGAATTACTTTAAGGATTTTGTAGAGAATACAGATCACAGGAAGTTATGTAAATGGATACATTATTTTGAAGTATATGAAAGAGAGTTATCACATTTAAGAGATAAAGATATCTCATTTCTAGAGATAGGTGTCTATAAAGGTGGATCTATTCCTATGTGGAAAGGCTTTTTCAAAAAAGCTTCCAATCTTATTTTTATAGATATTGAAGAGAGCTGTTCAGCATTACAAGAGAATGGTACAAACGTGTTAATTGGTGATCAATCAGATGAAACCTTTTTATCTAAAGTCATTCAAGACTATGGTCCTTTTGATGTTGTCATAGATGATGGTAGTCATTTATGTAGTCATCAGATTATTTCATTTGAAAAACTTTGGCCTGCATTAACAGATAATGGAATTTATATCGTCGAAGACACGCATTCTAGTTATTGGCCTGGCTTCGGAGGAGGATATAGGAATGAATCAAGTTTTATTGAATATTCGAAAAGATTAGTTGATAAAATGCATTCTTGGTGGACTGATCAAGATGATGTATTTCCTTATGACCCTTTTGGTCAAAAAATTAATGGAGTAAGATTTTATGATTCAATGGTTGTCCTGACTAAGCGAGCAGATAGGGAAAGACCTATTGAGATAGAGGTTGCTAATGGAAAAATCGCTGCAAGCAGGAATGCATTTGAATTGAGAGGAAGAAAATCAATTTTTAAGTAGATATTTATTCTTTGTTGATGCAATCACGTATATCTCATCACTTTCATTTTTCCAGACAACTCTATAAATTCTGCTGATCCCAAAAATGATTGAGCAACCCCTCTTTTAGCGTTTTCCCCTTAACTACATTGATCAATTTATGACATTAGTTAATGAGCATTACATAATTTTGTTTCGTTAGAAGCGCTAAACTATGTATCTAAGTGAAGGATTATTTAATAACGGCAATGCTTGTGTTTCTTGGAACTATTCAATATGAGATGGATGCTAAATACCAACAAAACTCAATGCTGACAGATCTTTTTACTGAGCATAAGTTTTTGGGCTGGGCTGGACTACTTTTGATTTTTCTTACTATCTGCGTGATATTGTTTTTTCAAGTGCTCTCCTGGGAAGAAGAAGATCAAGAAAGAAATAGAATTAAGTAACCAACTAGCTCTTTAGTCATGAATAAGATTTCCAGATGGATAGCATTTATTATAGTGACACTCTTTGTTCTTTCTGCTTTTGCAGGATTGTTCGGATCACTTTTGTCTAGCTAATCCATCTTTTCATGACTTTACTCATCAATTATTTGATAATTATGATGAGGCATATTTGGTACTTGGTGTTCTACTTCCTGTAAATATCTAATTAATACTTTCACCTACGAAGAGATAGATATTTCTTATCCAACTCAGCAAGTGACTTTGCAAAAATTCAGTATTTCATAATCATACTTTTACGTCATCAAGTTCAGGGAAAAGCATATTTATATAAGCCATTATGATTACAACCAATGGAGGCATATTTGTCTTGTCTTCGTTGGTTATTCGCTTCATTTCTGATAAGAAACCTTTTGCTTCTTGCTCGTTAATTTTGTAGTCTGGATTTTTTTCAACTTGGTCAACCAGTGATTGAATTTGATTCGCAGAATCCATTAATTTATATAAGAACTATACCAATAAAACGAATAATGATTAAGCCTTCAAGGATAGATAAATAAAACTTATCATAACATATACGCTTAAATGTTCTTTATTGTTTTTTTGCTTTAACTTATGTCTCATGTGAGATTTCGGGAGTTACTAATCGGAGCTGAAACTCGTTTATCCTTTTTGTCTTGATAGTTATCTGATGGAAGCTTAATGGGATAACTTGGCTCTAGTTCTATTAATAAAAAAAATTCAGTCATTTGTAGTGAATATATATTATGAGTTAACTAAAAAAATTATTTCTTAGAAGATCGCTTTATTTACTTTTGATTGTTTATATTAAAAAGGGCTTTAAATCTTGTTTTAATTCTATTGGTTATTGTATCTATTATATAGTTCCTTTCATCTATAGTAGCATCTTATTAAAGGACATTTTTTAAGAGGTTATTTCAATATATCTTATGATTTTACAGTTCTCCTAATCTTTTGTATGAATTTATCTACATCTTTCTTATTTGAAGTGGTTACATCAAGGTGAGTAATATATCACTTACAAAAGAAATATTTGTCATGACGAGGTCTATAAAAAAAAGTTATTAATAAATAACTTCGACTTTTATAAATCAAATGACCAGTTTTAATGAATTTAGAAAAATGATTACTAATCTTAATGAAGAAAATCTATCAGAATTATGCGAGACATTCCTGACTGATCATGAAGCTGCAATGGAAATATTATCAAAATATTGTATTGATTCTGGATTGATATATAATGATACAGATATCAAAGATTATATGTCTAAAATGCATAGTAACGGTGAATTTGATGATATTGTATGTTTTGGAATTGAATTATCAGAAAATCTTTTATATAAAAAGTTTCATCCTGCTTGATAATGTTATTTATAATTGCTTTTGGTTTGATTCATTTCAAATACCTAGTTAGTTTGAATTACTTTTTTAGGTAATAAAAGTTTAGTTATTAATCCAATTATATTAGCACTCAAGCGCCCCATAGGATTTGAAATTAAAAAGGATTTTTCTAAGTTATTTATGACATTTAATCGCTCCTGCCTTACGCTCTTTTCGCCTCTTTGAATTAAAATATTCTCAATTATTTGATGTATTTTTTGATGTCTAGAATCTGAGCTAATATTGCTCCAATATTGATCTAAAGTATGCAACTGACTAGTTCTCAAAAACCTAGCTTTGAAATATATGTATTCTAAATCTTTTGAAGATAAGTACATGTATTTTAATAATTTGATAATCAAGAATTTATTTTCTCTCTTTCTCTGTTAAATTGTCTATAAAAAATGAGACAAAATTTTGTTTATTAATTACATTTTTCTCATAAATCACTTAATTTTATAAAATTATTTCAACAATAAATTTTTTTGATTAATTGATTTACCATTTTTTCAAGAGTTATTCATCCTTTGCTTTTGGTTGCAATGTTGTTGAGCTTTGATGTTTATCTTTCTACGAGTATTTCTAAGTGTTATCTCCTAAGTATATAGTGAGTCTCAACGATAAGCGAATTAACGAAAAACCCAGTTCATGTCGAAAAAGATTCCATTCAAGAACTTATTTGTTTAAGGATTTAAATAATCTGGATTCGAATCTCTAAAATCAGACTTCTTCTGCTACATCTGGTCTTTTCGGGCTGATGATGGTATTGAATGTTTAGTCAGGAAAATGAATAGAGATTATATTGCTGATTGTTATTCCTAATCATTTTGCATTGTTGCAAAATTTTGGTTAATCGATATTAAGTCATTATCTAGCATACTTAGACGTTTTTAGTAGCCCTCATTTATTGTTGAGATACATTTTTGGCCTATGTAATTAGTTTCGAAATGAGACAAAATATCAAGTAAATATGTAATTGGTATAGAACATCTATACGAGCTAGTAGTATGTTTTCTTTCGTGTTTTGGCTTTGATAAGTGGATAAATCATTTGCACTAGACGGCACTATTTTTGTTGAAGATGTTGTATATCAATATGGAAGTCCACAAGCTGATTTTGCATATAAAACTTTTGAGTTCGATACTCTAACCTTGGCCACGATCAAATTTGAATTTAGCAATAATGAAATGATTATGAGTCTTACCTCAGAATATGATTGGAATGGTAAGTCTTATAGTGATCATAAAAGAGAAATCTACTTAGGAATATTTAAGTATGACAGTGATGGGTTGCTCAACTTTGCAGAGATGGATTCCAAAGGTGTTAGGTCATGGGAGAAGACCATTGATAAAGTCACTGGTGTATTAACAGAAGAAGAGGATATTTATGTTTTTTCATCTAAAAATTCTGTTCTTGTAAATAATCCACGAACAGAATTAGGTTGGCAAATAGGTCAGAACACAATTGGTAATGGCACTGATTCAGAGAATTT
>QCIG01000018.1 GCA_003216815.1 Prochlorococcus sp. AG-402-K14
AAACCACTATCCTCATCTAAGAGCAACAATAGTTCGAAAAACAATCAGAGATGCCTCTTCTACCTAGACGTTTTGAACGTCTTAAGTCAGTGCTCAATAGAAGGATTTCAGATCTGACCGTCTTAATTGAGAATGTTGAAAAACCTCATAATCTCTCTGCCATAATAAGAAGCTGTGATGCTGTAGGCGTTCTTGAGGCATATGCAATCTTCAATAAAGAAAAATTTTTAACATTTAATAGCACCGCTCAAGGTAGCCAGAAATGGGTTCAAATAAACCAATATAAAGAGACAACAGAAGCAATAAAAGTTCTCAAACAAAAGGGCTTTAAACTATTTGGTACTAACTTAAATCCAAAATCAATTGACTATAGAGAATGTAATTTCAAGGAGCCAACAGCATTTGTACTAGGTGCTGAGAAATGGGGTATCAGTGAAGAGGCCGCGAACCTTATGGATGAGCACATTCATATTCCAATGAGAGGGATGGTTGAATCTCTGAATGTATCAGTTGCAGCATCCGCACTATTATTTGAAGCAATAAGACAAAGGCAAGTAGCAAATATAATTCCTGAGTCTGGAGAGGGAATGAGTCAAGAAACATATAAAAAAAAGATTTTTGAATGGGCATACCCAGAAGTTGCTAATTGGTGTAAAAACGAAGGTAAGAAATATCCAGAACTTAATGAGAAAGGCGAGATAATAGATGAACTTCCAAGAACAGAAAAAATGAGATATTAAGATAAAGCTCGAATGTAATTTAATCTTTCAAGCTAGATTCACTTATATATTTCTCTAAGCCTTCTCCAATAAATGATAGTCCCAAAACCAAAACGAACATAGCAAAACCAGGATAGATCGCTGTCCACCAAATACCAGTAGGCAATGCAACTAAAGCCATATTTAAATCACTCCCCCATTCCGGAACATTCTCAGGCAAACCTAATCCAAGAAAACCTAGTCCCCCAAGAACTAATACAGCATCCGCAGCATTCAGTGTTAAGACTACAGGGACAGAAGTAAGAACATTTTTCAACAGGTATTTTCGTATCACCCATAATGGGGAGGCTCCCATTGATATGGCTGCCTCAATATAAAGTTCTGATTTAACCTGTGAAGTCTGGTTCCTAACAAGTCGAAAATATTGTGGGATATAAACAACGCACAATGCTAATGAAGCATTCAATATTCCTCTCCCCAATAAAAATGCCATCACCACAGAAAGGAGTAGTACCGGGATGGTATAGAGAGTGTCCATCAAAAGGACCAATATTCTATCCAAAAGCCCACCTATGTAACCACTTAAAAGTCCCAAAGGTAGCCCTACTAGAACGGCACAAGATACGGCAATAAAAACGACTTGTAATGCTACTCCACTAGCAGCAAAAGTTCTAATGCAAACATCTCTTCCAAGTCGATCTGTTCCACACCAATGATCTATTGATGGCGCGGAAAAAATTGGATTCCCTAAGCCAAATTCCCCATTAGGAACTAACTTCAGAGATATTAATATTGGCATAAAAATAGCAATACATATATAGACAGATAAAATCATCAATCCAGCAAACATTAATCGAGTCGACAAATTCTTTCGTCTTAAAAAGCTTCTCAGATTCAATATCAAATAAAAAGACCTAATTAAATTTAACTATAAAAGGTAGAAATTAAAAATAAAAATTGCTTAAATAAATCAAAACAAACAATTTCAGATGAATTTTAAAAATGATGGTCTCACAGTAGGAGAGCTCTCAATAACCATTGCAACATTAATAATTGTAGGTTTCATATGGACAAGTCTAACTAAAGACAACGGGGATCAGGAAATATCAATGAGTATTAATAATGCAAGCGAACCGAGCTATTCCCAAAAACCATTCAAATAAAAAAATCTATTAATCATTGTTTAACTTCAAGACAGCCATAAAAGCTTCTTGAGGAACATCCACTTTTCCCATAGATTTCATTCGTTTTTTCCCTTTTGCCTGTTTCTTCAATAATTTCTTTTTTCTAGAGATATCACCTCCGTAGCATTTGGATAAAACATCTTTTCGTAAAGCACTTATACCTTCGCTGGCAATAATTCGACTACCAATTGAAGCTTGTAAAGGGATCTTAAATTGCTGCTTTGGAATAAGTTCCTTTAATTTTTCAACCAATCCTTTTCCGATTCCGTAAGCGTTATCTTTATGAACAATTGTTGTTAAAGGGTCCGCTCGTTCTGAATTAATCAAAACGTCTAATCTTACTAAGTCATTTTTACGGTAACCAATCAAGTGATATTCCATAGAAGCATATCCCTTAGTTCTACTTTTCATCTGATCAAAGAAGTCAGTAACAACTTCTGCAAGAGGTATTTCGTAAATTAGAGTAACTCGATCAGTAGTTATATACTTCATATCAATAAAATCTCCTCTTCTATCCTGACAAAGCCCCATTAGCGTTCCGTTGTAATCATTAGGAGCATAAATTTCCATTCTTACGTAAGGTTCTTCTATGGTTTCTCGTTTTTGAGGTTCTGGAAGAGTAGCTGGATTATCGATCATCAAAACTTCTCCATCAATCATGTTCACTTTATAAATAACTGACGGTGCAGTAACAATTAGATCCAAATCATATTCACGTTCTAAACGCTCTTGAACAATTTCCATATGCAATAAACCTAAAAAACCGCAACGAAATCCAAATCCCATTGCGCTACTAGTTTCTGGCTCATATTTCAATGCAGCATCAGATAGCTGCAATTTATCTAAAGCCTCTCTTAGATCTGGATATTGATCTGCATCCGTGGGGAACAAACCACAAAAAACCATTGGTTTAGCTTCGGTATAGCCTGGCAAGGCTTCTTCGGCAGGTCTATCCTGCAAAGTAATAGTATCCCCGACCCTTGCATCAGCAACTGCCTTGATAGAGGCAGCTAAATACCCTACTTCTCCTGCATGAAGTTCATTAACTTCTACTTGATCAGGTGCCATAACACCGATTTCATCTAGTTCATAATTTTTTTTACTAGCCATAAGTAAAATCTTATCTTTTTTACTTATTCCTCCACTCATAATTCTGAAATAGACAATCACTCCTCTATAAGGGTCGTAATAAGAATCAAAAATAAGTGCTTTTGTAGCTTGATCACCAACATCTTTCGGGGAAGGTATTCTGTCTACTACTGCTTGTAGTATTTCAGGGATACCAACCCCTGTTTTAGCTGAGCAGCATATTGCCTTTGAGGTATCAAGACCAATAATTGATTCGATCTCATTTTTGATTTTTTGTGGATCAGCACCAGGTAAATCCACCTTGTTAAGAACAGGAATAATTTCTAAATCATTTTCCAAAGCAAGATAAACATTGGCCAAAGTTTGAGCTTCAACTCCTTGACTAGCATCAACGACCAACAATGCGCCCTCACAAGCCTGCAATGATCGACTCACCTCATAAGAAAAGTCAACATGGCCAGGAGTATCAATCAAATTCAAAACATATTCCTCTCCATCATTAGCTTTATAATTCATTCGCGCAGCCTGTAATTTTATAGTTATGCCTCTCTCTCTCTCGAGATCCATATTATCCAAAAATTGTTCTTGCATGTCTCTAGAAGAGACTGTGCCAGTATCCTGAAGAAGCCTATCTGCCAAGGTTGATTTGCCATGGTCGATATGAGCAATTATGCAGAAGTTCCTAAGACGAGAAATGGGAACATTAGTCATGCTAAAGCAGTTAAAGAAAAATGAGCTACAGTTCTCAAATCAACTCTAAATAAAAATCAAATATAACTCACCAGTACTAAAGATTTAAATTAATTTAAGTAAGAAATCGTTTCTTTTGCGAATTGCTAAAAGTGCTTCATGATTCGAATTTATATCTATACCCAAACTTGGGAAAAGCTCTAACATTCTCTTTTTCCATTGACTTGATTTCATTTTTTCATGCCAACAACGGTTTAAGACTTCAATCATAATTGTTACTGCTGTGCTTGCTCCTGGAGAAGCGCCAAGCAAAACAGCCAAGGATCCATCAGATGAAGTTACAACTTCTGTCCCCATTTTTAAAACCCCGCCCGAAGCCGTTTTTTTAATTATTTGTACACGTTGGCCAGCAATTGAAAGTTTCCAATCACTTGCTGAGACCAGTGGAAGAAATGTTTTTAAAGTTTCTATTCTATCTTTATTTGTTTGTGTTAATTGATTTAATAAGTACTTTCCTAAATCAAGGTTGTCTATTCCTGCTTGCAACATAGAGACAAAATTAGTTGGTTTTATTGATCTAAATAAATCCAATTTCGATCCATACTTTAGGAAATTTGAACTGAAGCCAGCAAAAGGACCAAATAACAGAGATCTTTTTCCATTTATCCATCTTGTATCTAAGTGTGGAACAGACATTGGCGGTGCTCCAACAGCTGCATTCCCATAAACCTTGGCATTATGTATTTTGGTCGATTTCTCCTCTTCACAAATCAACCATTTTCCACTCACAGGGAAACCTGCATATGACAAACCTTCTGAGATTCCTGATTTTTGCAAAAGAGATAAAGCCCCCCCTCCTGCGCCAAGAAATACAAACTTCGATCTCACAATTTTCTTGTTTTTTTCTCCCTCTAAAGACAAATACCAATTTCCTTCAATATCTTGCTGAAGATTTTCAACATTAGTTGAATAATCAACTTCAATAGATTCTTTTCCTTCAATTTGATTGATGTATGAACGAGTTAAACTACCAAAATCAATATCAGTTCCTCTTTTAATTCTTGTTGCTCCTATCTTTTCACTCTTTTCCCTACCATCCATAACTAATGGAATCCAATCTTTTAATTCATCATGATCCATGGTGTATTCCATTTGAGAAAAAGCAGGGTGAGAACTTAGCTCAGCAAACCTTTTTTCGAGAAGAGAAATATCTTTATCTCCAAAAACAAGACTTATATGTGGCAACTTATTTAAAAAAGTTTTTGGCATCAATTTCCCTTCTTCTGCCAAAGATGCCCAAAACTCTAAACTTTGTTCAAATGATTTATTTATCTCAAAAGCTTTGGTAGTACTAATACCTCCATCATCTTGAACTGGAGTATAATTAAGCTCACAGTTAGCCGCATGACCAGTCCCAGCGTTATTGTTGGCACTACTACTTTCTAAACCAGCAGAAGATAATCGTTCAACAATGAGCAATCGCAAATCAGGATCAAGCTCATGCAACAAAACTGAAAGAGTTGAGCTCATGATTCCTGCACCGACTAATATTGCGTCATAAGTATTTACGGAATCTGTAGCACTTGTATTAAACAAAATCTTTATCAAGATTACATATAGACTATCTTGCAATTAACTAAGCTAAGGAAATCAAGTCAAGTAATCCAAAATGAGCGACGAATCTCTTGCACTAACCACAGAAAATGTTGAAAAGGTACTTGACGAACTAAGACCATTTCTCATGGCTGATGGAGGCAATGTAGAAATAGCTGAAATAGATGGACCAATTGTCAAAGTAAGACTTCAAGGAGCTTGCGGTAGTTGCCCAAGCAGCACAATGACTTTAAAAATGGGTATTGAAAGAAAGCTAAGAGAAATGATTCCAGAAGTAAGCGAGGTAATACAAGTTCTATAAATTTTCTATAAATTAATTCAATAATCAGTTTCTATTAGCTAATTTTGAGAACTCAATTCCCTTTCAATTGCAGACTTATAGTTAAGACAATCCAAAGGTAATCCATCATAAATAAGATATCCAATTGGGGCCACTAACCCAACTGTAAAAATTAGGTTAGACAAGTCAAAGCCTATATTTCTTAGCAGAAAAGTTATTCCATATATTCCTAATAGATAAGAATGAAGGATAAAGAATTCGTTGGGTTTTTGCGCAGGCCATCTAAAGATAGAACCTAAGAAAAATAAAACACCTTTCATCAATCTTATTTATAACAAAGCAATCATACAGAATCTTTAATCATTTTCCCTAAGAGAAATGTATCTAAAGATAAAAAATGATGTATCAATTAACTTTTTAATTTGGATTTGTTTTGAGAATATTCATATTTAAGTTTTCTCATCCTTCTAGCCCAAATCAACGTAGCAATAACAACCCACAAAAAAAATCCTCCCAAAGCAATAAGACTAGCTGTGTAATTCATTAAAAAACTTTTAAAAAGTAAGAATCGAAGTTTTTTGAAGCCAAAAAACACCTGTGACTATTGATAGCCCTCCAATTGAACGCATTAAGAAGGGGTAAAACATTTTATTAGCTTTATTAGCTGCAAATGAAATTCCTAGAACTACGCATCCCATTGCAAAAACTGACCCAAGTAAATATGCAAATAGATAAACTAACGCTCCGAATAAAGGTAATGCCAATGCTGGAATAACTGCCACCAAATGACTAGCGCCAGCGAACCCATGCAAAATGCCTAACCCTGTTGCAGCATGCGTATGACTTCCATGAAGTTTATTTCCAAGTGAATGGAAATGAAAATGTTTGTGAGGCGTTTCTTCTCCATGAATGTGCTGATGCATATGAATGTTGACTCTCAATGAAGTCCTAATAGCCAAGAGTCCCACAATCAAAAGACTTATACCGACAAAGAACTCTGCATAAGAAGACATTAATTCAATATTTATTAAGTCCTTAGCCAAAATACCTAAGATTGAAAGTATTAGAACGCCCGCTGAATGACCAACACCCCACGCAAGTCCATTCATTAGAGCTACGCCAGGCTTGCGCATTGCCGAAGGAGCCATTGCGACCATATGATCAGCACCACTTACTACATGCACTGCTCCTGCAGCGAAACCTGTTAATACACTTATCAACATGAGAAGTTGCCAGACATAATATTGTTAAACAAAATAATTTTCTTATAAACAATAATAATCAATTTTATTCACATGAAACTCTTCAATATTACATCTCAGAAGATAAATTATAAAATGATTTAATTAAGTGATTCAATTTGAGAAAATATAATTAAGTTAACTTTAAATTTTGTTGAAAAAATAAATACAGTTTTTTCTAAACCTGATCCTTTTGAAGTTTTCCAGACATTTCATAGGCATCTGAGTTCCCACCATGTCCATGTGCGATACCTAACTCATGCATTTTGGCGTGTTCGTCAATGGTATCTCTAAGCTCCTTTGAACCTGATCCAAATGTAGAGTAAACTCCATATGCTACTGATCCAGCCAGTAAAACAAGTATCCCTCCAATAAGTATGAGAAGAGTTGGGTCAGTAGTAGAAGTTTCCATTTGTTACTCTATTTAATAAGATTCTACTGTACTGAGCCAAAGAACGAGAGTATAAATGGAAACTATCTTAATTGGCCTATTAATATTTTGATTTTTATTTTCTTATAAACTCTAAAGGCTTTGACTATTATTTAATAAATAACGATAATAAATGTTTAAAAAAAGACTATTACAGAGTGGAGTTGTATGCTAAAAGTCCGAAGAAGCCAAGTATCAAAAGGATACTAGCAATTCTACTAAAAGTGATAGGTCCGAAATCAATTTTCATTGGAAGATCATATCCTCTGTTATTTTAATATAAAAATCGACAAAAAGTGAAAGAGTGTAAATAATTAATCCTGCCTAGTGGGTACTCAGTTGAAATAGCAAAGAAGTCTCAAGAATCTTCAATAATTATTTTTCTATTCAATTCTGAGATGAACAAAATCAGAACAAATAACAATGTAACTTATTTCCCCCAATTTAAACAGTTGTTCGTTCTATTCAGTCTTCTGACTCTCAACTTCCAGGTGATGTTCATTAGCATCAATCTCTTTCTCGCTCCTTTTTATTTGCCCATCGAACATAACTACCCATTCTTGAGCTTGGATTTTTTGTTCTTTTTTGCCGTCCATAGACCAATTAAGATTGAAAAATATCTTACTTTAATAAGGTATTATTTGGAGTCCAAGCTTTTTAATACTTAAATTACAGAGCCATAGGCGTTTGAGAAGATATGACTAGTGGAAATTGTAAACTTGGTAAGTTGAATAAAAACAGATATTCTAAATTACGACTAAACATGAGAAACGATGTTACCAATATCTTTCAAAGACGATATCCCCGCTTTGCAAAATAAATACTACTTTAATTATGGAGGTCAAGGTCCACTCCCAAATGAATCATTAAATGCAATAACTACAAGTTGGCAAGAGATCCAACGTCTAGGTCCATTCACAAATGATGTTTGGCCATACATCACGAAGGAAGTTATAAATACCAAAAATCTTCTATCAGAAATTTGTGGTATTCACCCCAAGAGAATTGCTTTAACTGAAAATGTCACCACTGGATGTGTATTACCATTGCTAGGACTTCCATTTTTCACAGGCGATCATTTGTTAATTAGTGATTGTGAGCATCCTGGAATTGTCGCAGCATGCAAAGAGTTAGCTCGAAAAAAGAATCTAAAAATTGGAATACTACCTTTATTAGAGTTATCAAATAAGAACAACCATGACGATGAGACGTATATAGCAGTTCTCAAATTGATAGATACAAATCTGCAAAAAAATACAAAGCTGGTTGTTATCTCACATCTTCTTTGGAATACAGGACAAATCATGCCAATTGAACTTATTGCAAAAAAACTTAGAGAACATTCAAGCAAACCTTATTTACTGGTTGATGCTGCTCAAAGTTTTTGTCATATTCCAATTAAAGATGCCTGCGACAAGGCTGACATTTATGCTTTCACAGGACACAAATGGGCTTATGGCCCAGAGGGCCTTGGAGCTGTTGCTCTATCAGCAAGAGTCCTAGAAGAATCAAATCCAACATTAATTGGTTGGAAAAGCTTGAAAGAGGAGGAAGGCATTTATGTCAATAATAAAAATCCTTTTCATTCTGATGGTAGACGTTTTGAAATCGCAACTTCTTGTATTCCTCTTTTAGCTGGTCTAAACAGCTCACTAAAGATGCTGAGAAATGAAGGTTCTGAAACTGAGCGCTTTCTCAAGATTAAAAACCTAAGCTCAATCCTTTGGGAAAAATTAAACCAAATTAAAAATATTGAACTTGTTTTAAATAATGCTCCACCGTCAGGAATTATTAGTTTTTCAATTAATGGAATCAATTCACCTGAAGAGGTGGTTACCCATCTTGGTCAGAAAAAATTGTGGATAAGAGTTCTCGAAGATCCAAAATGGCTTCGTGCTTGCGTTCACATCACAACAGATATAACAGATATAGATAATCTTGTTTATGCTCTGAATGATTTTATCACGGCTCGAAAATCTTTTTAAAATTTTATTTTAAAGATAAGGCTTTCATAGCTTGCTCACGATCATCAAAATGAATTGTCTGATCTTTTAAAATCTGATAATCTTCATGACCTTTACCTGCAATTAAGACAACATCCCCTTCCCCTGCTTTTGCTATGGCAAGTTGAATTGCTATAGATCTCTCTGGTTCTACAAAGAATTCAGAATGTGAAGTTATACCTATTTGAATATCTTTTATAATTTTATTAGGGTCTTCTTGCCGAGGATTATCAGAAGTTACTACTATATAGTCTGCAAAATTAGCCGCAATTTCTCCCATCTTTGATCTTTTACCTTTATCTCTATCACCACCACAACCAAAAACACATATCAATTTTTTGGTAGTCAATGATCTTGAAGCAATTAATGCATTTTGCAATCCATCAGGTGTATGAGCATAATCTACAATCACTTGTGGATATCCATCTTTAGCTTTATATCCGTCCATATTTATCAATTGCATTCTTCCTGGAACTCCAGGGAAATAATTCAACGCAACTAAAAGGTCATTTAAGGGTAAACCTCTCTGAACAAGAATCCCCACTGCTTGCAAAACATTCATTAAATTAAAATCACCTACTAATGGTGAAAAGAAATTCCCTGATCCAAAAGGGGTATGCAATTTTCCCAAGTACCCATCTTGAGTAATTTGAAGATTACTAATGTATAAATCAGCTTTATTCCTAATTTTAGAACTCTCCTTTAATGAGCATGTCCAACATCTATCATCTAGCTCTTTTGCTAATAGGACGCCCCATTTATCATCTATATTTACAACAGATCGAGGATCACTATCTTCAATTAAAAATGATCTGAATAAACTGGCTTTAGCCTCAAAATACGATTCCATTGAATCGTGATAATCTAAATGATCTCTTGAGAGATTTGTAAATATTCCTCCACTAAAACGACAACCAGCAACTCTATTCTGAGATAACGCATGTGAACTTACCTCCATAGCAGCGTATTTAGCTCCTGCCTTTACAGCTTTACTAAGATATTCTTGTAAAGGAAGAGCAAAAGTTGTCGTATAGGTTGAAGCTTTTTCATAATTAGGCCATCTATTTATTAATGTTCCAAATAATGCTGATGGAATTCCAAGATAAGAAATCAAAAATTCAATTAAATAGGAGGTAGTCGTTTTCCCATTTGTACCAGTTACACCTATCAAACATATCTCATTAGATGGTTTGCCCCAAAAATACGAAGCCAATTCCCCCATAAATAGTGAAACAGGATCAGGGAAAATAACTACGGGATCTTCATTCGTTGGTGGATTTATGAGAGAGGCATTTTTACTAATAATAGCCGCACAAGCGCCTCTCTCAATAGCCTGAGGCCAAAAAGTACCTCCATCAACTTTTTCACCTTCAAAGCCTAAGAACAAATCCCCTTCCTCAATTTTTCTTGAATCACATGAAAGATTTTTTATTTTTGGATTTGCTAATCCTGAAGGAACTTCAAGATCAATTGCTTCTAACAAAAAATGAAGATAGTTCGACAAAACAAACCTCTGATAAAGAAACAATATTTAAGGATCATTAAAAGTATAAAAAGAACTAGATGATTTTTACCACAAAAAAAGTCTACTTAGGATTTAGTCATTAAAAAATCATTTATAATTCCTTAAAAAGGAAATTAATCAGCAAAATATATCATTGTTAAGTAATTAAATTTAAGAAGTAAGTATATAAAAACTATTTAATTATTTTCTTAAGATAATTTTAAAAAAAGATTAAGGTTTCTTTGTATCCATGATAAAAGGAGATCTTCTTTTAAGCGTGGGGAAACCCGAGGTAGTTCAATTCTTCTTAAAAGTTTTTTAGAGTATAAAACCATTATTGGTACTTCATATGTGTACTTTCTCTGAATTTCGGTAGAAACCTTTTCACTATCTATGTCAACAATAGATAATTCTAAAGAAGGATTTAAATCATTTAGATTTATGTTCGACAATTTTTTTTCTAGGGCTTCACATAAGCAACAGCCTTTACGAGAATATAGAATCAACACCTCCGAATTCATTTTTCAGGAACCGGATCACACCCACAAGGAGTAAAAGGATGACATTTACTTAACCTTTTTAAGGTTAACCAACCGCCCCTCCAAGGACCATGTTTAGTAACAGCTTCCATGCCATAAGCACTGCAACTAGGAATAAATCTACAACTTGGTCCAAACAATGGAGAAATCCATTTTTGATAAAAGGCAATTAAACCAACAAAAACGAACGCAATGACTTTATTGATCTTTGAGAGCATCTTTAGATAGAATAATAAACTGGTGAATATCGGGGTTAAAGGATTTAAATCCAGACTACCCTGGCCAGTACACCTTTTTTACATTAAACCCCTATGTCTAGATACCGCGGACCTCGCTTGAGGATCACGCGACGCTTGGGAGACCTGCCTGGTCTCACCCGGAAGGCCGCAAAGAGGTCTCATCCCCCAGGTCAGCACGGCCAAGCCCGTCGCAAGCGCTCTGAATACGCGATCCGACTCGAAGAAAAGCAAAAACTTCGATTCAATTATGGAATTTCTGAACGTCAGCTTGTTCGTTATGTAAAAAAAGCGCGTGCTCAGGAGGGTTCCACAGGAACTAATTTATTAAAGCTTCTTGAGAATAGGCTTGATAACGTTTGTTTCAGACTTGGTTTTGGGCCAACCATCCCAGGTGCTAGACAGCTAGTGAACCATGGGCATGTGACTGTTAACGGCAGGATTACTGACATTGCAAGTTATCAATGCAAGGCTGGAGATATTATTGCTATCAGGGATAACAAAGCCAGCCAGAAATTGGCACAAGCAAATTTGGAGTTTCCAGGTCTTGCTAATGTCCCTCCTCATCTTGAACTTGATAAAACCAAGCTCTCCGCAAAGATTTCTGCAAAAACAGATAGGGAATGGGTGGCCATTGAAATCAATGAATTGTTAGTTGTTGAGTATTACTCAAGAAAAGTTTAGAACTAGTCTATTACTGGCTTTTCTGAACCTCAGTCCAACTTTAGTCAAACTCTTGCTACGCTGCTTTCAGTACGGCAAGAGTTTTTTTCATGCCGAATATTGCAGAGAAATCAAAGGTTTTCGGAGGTAAAGGCGTTGTCTTGTCTTTCACAAGAGCTCCTGATGTTTTCTTATATCGTGAACTTAATCCCAGGGACTAAGAAGTACAGATACAAAGTTATTGATGGTGTTTAATTTGTAAAAACAGTGGCTTACGTCCAAACATTGAACTGAATAAGTTGAGATGGTGTGATGTCAAAAGGGAGAACGTAGGACGATGGAGCAAGTCCAAAGGGAAAACAGAAGATAAATGGATCGCAATTATTTATATAAAAGATACTAAGACTGGGAAACAAAGAGCCGTACCCACTAATGGAGTGGATAGTCAACTACTTGAATGGAGGAAAGAACAAAAAGAGTACTTAAGTCGATACTATCCAGATCAAAAGATTAAAGATACAGATTTAATCTTTGGCAACCCAGCTAATGAGATGAAGCAATTTCCATACTCAATGTTCAATACAATATGGATAAGGATGATCGAACTATGTGGAGACGAATTGAAACCCTATGTCTTTAGCGATAGGAACTACACCCCAACAGCTTAAGAAGCACTTTCATTTGCAATTTGATTTTGCAAGGCAAGGATATTTATGACGTCGCTAAGCTTGCGGGTCATAGCATTGCAGCCTGCGAAAGGTATTACGCAAAGCTAGATGTGGGTAGAAAATCGAAGGAGCTAACAGAAATTGAATATGGAATCAAAGGACGAAGAAGGACTATTATAGGTAGCTATCTAGAGGATTAAAAAATAAACTCATGTGTTTTCCTTGTACTAAAACCTAGTCAAGAAGTAAGTTTTTCCCAGATACCCTCTGATTCTTTAATCAATTCAATCGCATCTTCCTTTCCAAGAGTCTTATGAACATCTCTCATTAGCTGTATATATCTCAGTCTTAGTTCTCCCATTTCTATTTCTCGATCTAATTCACTTAAAGAAGCCTTGTTCTTATATGGTGCATGAGAGAAATTATGGGTGGCGTTGTGGTGACTCATTGTTCTAAATTTTAATAACTACTTAGCGAGAAGAGGAAGACTGGCTTCCGATAGAACAGTCTTCCTAACTCTCGTTGGTGCTGATCCCAACGTTTAAATATTCTGGCTAAGTGATTTTACGATTGCGTTGATTGTCTAGTACGGTTTTCCTTGTTGAAATCTGGAACGTTTAGCGTCGCAGCTTTAAGTCCTTCTTGATAGACATTCAAACAGCTAGTCCATTCACAGAATTCTTGGCTAACAGCGTAGCTGTCTTCGTACCTCTTAAGGCTATCGAGATAAGAAACCCTCTGAGCCGCCCATGCAATAGTAATACGTTGGCTAAAATTCATATATCTAACTTATCTAAACCCTGAAAGGACTGTGGTTATAGCTTCTTAAATGAATATGGAGAAACCAACGAACAAAGGAAGACAACCCTTCAGAGATTCGACAGAGCTTCAACCTGGCTACCCACAGATAAACAATTAAGCTATAACTACCTTTTTAAAAGAAAATGTTCATCTTGTTACATTGAATACAATCTAGTTTCGGGTCTTGATAGATCCTTTTATCAGCCGACATTGATAGTTATGACCAAAAAACTCACCTACCGATACGCATTCACATTGCTGAAGATGAAGAAGGCTGAAGGCAGAAGTGAATATATTAATTTAGCGAAAGAAGCCAATCTTTTATGGCATCAAATAGTTAGTCAAAAGTCTAAAAATGTACCTCGGATTGACTCTCGAACTTAGTTCTTAATTGCTCCATTAAGGCTTAAATTTTTAACACAAATTCCTGAAGCCTCATAACGTCTATTCATAGATTCAAAAGCCCCCTCATAGGGTAGATGCTTTACATACTCAGTTAAGCAGGTAGCTTGGGACAGCTACTTCTAGCCAATGGAATCCCTTCATTCGATTGAGGAAACAATGTCAGAAGTTATATGCCATGCCTTAAGAAGAACCGATCAGCTAAACACTGGAGATCAATTAGCGATTGGTCAAGAATATAGAGAATGGATTCAATGTATAAAGAATAGAGAACTGATCCCACAAGATATTCTCTTCATTAACACCTCCACTTTTGGAAAGAAATTTCAATAGAGAGACCTAGTCGTCATCTATACAGGAGAGGGTTAGCCCATCTATTCAGGTGGGGAGAGAACAACTCGCAGTCCCTACCTGGGTTTAGACCAAATCGTCACGTATACAGAGAAAAAAGCAAGTCGTCATGTATAGAGGAGAGAGACTGAGTCGTCATGTATACAAGGAGAAAACGTCAAGCTGGACTTTAAACGCAGCAAACATATCTTTCCAAAAAGCGTTCAATTCAAACATAGCCTCGTAGTAGGCGTAGACCGATAATCCGAGATAGCAACGGATTCATGCTGCCAGTCATGGGTACTGGTGATCGAAGTAAACGAGATGCTGTCACTAAGACAGGTCAACGACTTTGCTTTCTTTCAGGGTTGGGGACTCCCTATTTCTTTTGCGTATCCGAGCTCGGTGAAGCCTGCGTGGCAGCATCTCTTAGATAAATCAAAAGCACGTAAAACAGCAATGTTTTATAGGGGACTTTTTTACCTTTCTTATTCCAAACCGGCTGGTGAATACTAACTCTTAGAGAAGAAGGAGGTATGTCTTTAGCCTTATTACATTATCCAATATTAATCATGAGCTCAATAAAAATAAGAAGTCAGAACAACGTCCTAAAAAGAAACCTCTTTCATATACACAGGCACTGTTGATATCTTCCGTACCAAAGACTTCATCATTGAAGATTACAGATAGGTGACTATTTGAGTCCTTGAATTTTCAGCATAAATTTCTCTTCCCCATTAACGTACAAGCCAGGACTCTATGTACCCCTCATACCCCTTACCAAGTCGCTACTTAGGATAAGGGGATATGTCTTTTAGTACTGTTACCTTAGTGTTACCCTTCTTCACTGATACCTTTAGATCCCTTGAGACGCCTAGCTTTAAACGCTACGTTTATAGTCGGCATTGATCTAAGACGTAACTGTAACTTACTTCTCTTAACAGAAATCCTATATCCTTTTGGAGTTAATAAAATCTTCTCGACAATTTCACCTTCTCTTACAATCATTCATATTGTTTGTCCTGAGAATCTACCTTGCATCCAATCAATAATGTCTGGACAAAACTTATCAAATTTCATAGTAGACGTTGTCGGTAAAATAGGTATAAATCTTTTTGATTTAATTTTACTTTCAATCGATACTGTAGATTTTGTTATTAAATTTTGAATTTTAGAACGAATAAGTTCAGTTTCAGTTGTTTCTCTATGAAACCTTGAAGTTAACTTCCGATTAATCAACTCATAGTTCGATTCAAATCGTTTTGCAACTTGATGATATTTTGTAAGCAGGACAAATAAACGTGCTATTCTAGAATATATAGATCAACTAGAATCAATAAATTTGCTGACAATTTATTGGATTCCAAAAGTCCTCTTTGAATAAATGTCTACTTACGAAGTTAATGATGATCTTTATCCCTATCAATGTGCAGTATTCATAAGGTCTCGATGGGGTAATAAATGGTACTCAGGGAGTGGTGCAATTGTCGGCAATAATGATATCTTAACTGCATCACATGTCATCTATGATAATTCTTTAGGTGGGTTAGCTGATGAAGTCAGAGTATATCCTTCTTATGATCCTGATAATAGCGTCGATTGGACGGGCTACTATAAACCTACATGGTTGGAATATTACGATGATTGGGATGCAAATGGAGATGGTTTAATAACAGACGGAGATGGGAAAAGCGGATCACTATATGAAGGTGAGCGTGATATCGCATTATTATCATTAACAGAAGATATTGGTTCTATTTATGGATATTTCGGTGTAACAACACATTTTAGCGGGGGTACTGGATACAAACTTGGTTTTCCAGGCAAATATTCCAATAATCTTATGTTCGATGAGGGAATAATCTATGAGGATCATATTGATAATTTTTTTTGGTTTTATAATGATGATATTGAAATAAATCCTGGTGATTCTGGTGGTCCAATATATATAAATTCTGAAGGGAGTAATTATGTAGTAGGTGTTGTCTCAAGTGGAGACTACTATTCAAATACTGCAACAAGCATAAAAAGTCATTATGGGTGGCTGAGTGAATCAGTTCAAGCAAATAACTACCTATATGATAATAGCTTGGCAGAATTAGATTCTGTAAATAATGTTGATGAAGGTAAAAGTATATCATTCACCTTTAAAACACATAAAAGTGAAGAAGATAAACAATATACATATACGCTGAGTGGCATTTCATCCTTAGATATTGCAAGCAATGAATTAAGCGGAAAAACAACTATAAATTCTGACGGGGAAGCAACATTCACGATAGGAATCAGTGCAGACAAATTAACTGAAGGGACAGAAACATTAACACTATCAATTGGTGAAAAAACTAAATCGATTTCAATTAACGATACCTCAAAAACTGCTTCACCTCCGACAATTGAACTCCCTACTTCAACTAATAGTGCAATATTTTTGATGCTGGAAGATATAGGTGTTCCATCCTTAACTATCAATGAAAATATAACTTCTGTCTATACTTATACTGCTGATGAAGAAGTCACTTGGTCCCTAAGTGCAAGTGCTTCGAGCGCAACTGATTATACAAAATTCACTATTGACAGTAGTACAGGTGCTTTAACTTTTAATACTGCTCCTGATTATGAAAATCCTGTTGATGAAAATGGAAATAATCTTTATTGCTTAAATATTAATGCGACAGATGCAGATGGAGAGAGTTCTAGTCAAGAACTTTGGGTACAGATTTGGGATGTAGAAAATGAATATAATTACATCTATGGAACAGCTACAGGAACTAATTCATACGAAAAAATCGAAGGAACAAGTGATAATGATGCAATCTATGGTTTAGCAGGACTAGATAATATCTTTGGGTATGGAGGGGATGATGTGATTGATGGAGGCACTGGGTTCGATACAGTCACATATTCTGGCAAGTTTAATGAATATTCAATCACTACAAACAGTACAAATTTTACTATTACAGATAATAGGGAGGGATCACCGGAAGGAATAGATACCATAAGCAACGTTGAACTCTTTTGGTTTAGCGATCAAAAAATTTACGACTACAACCTTAACAAGGTAAAAACTTATTCAGGTAAATTTAGCAACTACAAGTTTTACAACAAAGGTAATGGTGTCTATCAAATCAAAACTGATTCTGGTTATGACGATATCACAGGAATACCAAAACTAATATTCGCAGATAAAACAACTGGTATCAGTGCTATCGCTGATATTAAAGGGACATTTGATCAAGTCACCGGATTAAACACAGATTCCGGTGAAATGTTCCGTCTCTATAACGCTGCCTTCGCACGCTTTCCTGATGCTGATGGACTTAAGTACTGGATTGATCAATTCAGTTCTGGACGTAACACTAGACGAGTTATTGCCCAATCCTTCTTAGGTTCTACAGAATTCACAGAGATGTATGGTAGCAATGTCAGTGATGAGACATACGTGAATAATCTCTATAAAAATGTCCTGGGAAGAGATGCTGATGCAGAAGGACTCAACTACTGGGTAGGCAATCTTAGTAGCGGACTTGAAACCCGTTATGAAGCACTCCTAGGGTTTGCAGAATCAGCAGAGAACAAAGCACTCTTCACTGAGATGACGGGGTTTGGTTAATCACCTAAATATCCACTACAAATTGTTCTACAGCTGAGATGTCATGTCTCAGAAGAATATTTAAACAGATAGCTGTAGACAATAACTTTATTCATCAAGATAATGTTCTATCTATTCCCTCTATCAAACAGTCAAAAGATAAGAAGCACAGACGAGAGGAGCTAACCACTCAAGAGTGGGAAGAGCTTGAGAGAGTTACTCGCCTCTACTACATACAAGGCAAAACGAGGTTATTAAATTGAGAACTACACCATCAAAAAAGATAGCCATGGTAAGTATTCAACTATCTCACATATTGCATTCAAAGGACCAAAAGAAAAGAAGCTATTAGTCCATAGAGAGTTGTCTTACTTAACCATGAGAGTGCTATGGATACTGGGATCAGACCAGGTTCAATGCGGAAACTGAAGTGGAAAGATATCGGTGAGAAACTGCCATACCAAAAGAAGCAAGAAAGATCTGCGTCAACATTGATGTACCAGCTGAAAAGAGCAAGACAGGTCGGTCTTATCGAGTAGCCACTCCCATTACCAAGTTCCTAGAACGAATAAGAGTAATCACCAAAAATAAAAAGATAGAGGATTGATTACATCTTGGCCAATCAAGACACAGGTAAACAAATCAGTGAAAGAATCTGGCACGATTCAATTGCGGATTTGTTAGTCGAAGCAAGACTTGCAGACTGGAGAGAGGATGCGAATAGCCAAGTAAAAAAGGTAGTGATTCACTCAGGGAAGGAAATCACTTGGTTTAGCTTCAGGCAGACATACATCGCCATACGACTATCTACTGCCGTTCCGCTTCCGACAGTCGCAGCCAAAACAGATACGAGTATGAAATATATCCAAGAGCATTACTTCAATTACAGAGCCGATGAAGCGACAGGAATACTTGCTAAAGTTAGAAAGATCAAGCCAGCAGAGGAAAGGCTGAGATTGATTGCATCAAGTTATATTCACAATCACAATGCAAAAAAATAAGCTGAGCTCCGAACAACGATTCATTATAAATCTCCTCATTGGATTTTTCTCAGCATTAGTTATTGTCTTTGTATTAGCGATGATTGCGCTCTTTCAAACACTGATTTCTTATCCAAGTGCTCCAAAGTTACCAAGCGTCACGATTCAAAGCTGTTATGAAAGAGATACTTGTACAACGACAGATGGAGAAAAGATCCGACTTGCTTGTATTGATACTCCTGCATTAAGAGGAAAGAAAGCTGATCCAATTCCTGCAAAAGCAGCCAGAGACTATCTAAATGGTTTGGTTTCTGGTTCAACAGTAACCATACGCCGTATCAATGAAGATCGATACGGAAGAACAGTCGCTGAGTTATCGAAAGGCCCTATTAATATTCAAGAAGAACTAGTTGAAAAAGGCTTTGCACGAATCCATGACAAGTATTCAAGTCAATGTGAGTGGAGCATAAATAAAATATGAAACTCCACAATACTACGATTGCACTAGGAATTGGTGTAGCTACTGCTGCTGGTTTATGGCTGCTGAAAGTTAACAAGGATCTTGTTGTTGGATCGACTGCTGTAGTAGTCGGTGCAGGATTAATGATTTCTTTAAAAGACAAGAACGATGTAAATTTAAAAGCAAGAAACTATGAATATTTTTTTAATAGAGCACAAGATAAATATGAACTTGGAAATTATAAAGAGGCAATACTCGATTACAACAAAGCATTGAAACTTTCACCTACTGAGATTTGCCTTGTCTACTCAATGCGTGGTAATGCAAAACGTAATTTAGGTGATTTTGATGGCGCAATTTCTGATCAAAATAAGGCATTAGATTTTGATCCTTTATATACCGATGGATATTTCAACAGAGGTATTGCCAAGTTTAAAAAAGGAGACTTTGATGGTGCAATTCAAGACTATTCACAAGTGCTACAAATTAACCCAAAAGATTCAGATGCATTTTTTAATCGTGCCAATGTAAAAAAAGAAATTGCAGACATGAAAGGTGCGTGCGAAGACTGGAGAGAAGCAGCTGATCTTGGGGATAATGATGCTACAAAATTTTTAAGTGAGAATTGCCAATAAATTTCTTCCTTTGAGATCTAGGAGATGGCAAGATACCTTTAACGCCTAATCAAGAAAGAGAGTAAAAGCTTTTAGAAGAGCAGTCGAAGAAGAAACGAGAAAAATAGTCCAAACAACTGATTCAGTTTTCTCCTGGTTTAGAGCAAATCGTCACACTCTCCTTACACTTCTTATACAGGTTAGTAATGATCAGTTTCTTATAATCCTGCCCTCTCTTCATATGAAATAAAGTTTTTAATCAGTCTTGTTGTCGTATTTGTATGGCTCGAAAAGAGTTAAGTATATTAGAATAATTATAAAAACATCATAATTTTTCTAATGACGTGGTCTCTTGTAAATATTGAACAACTTAGTGTGCGTGGAACAAGCGCATTAGGCGTAAGCGCTCATTTAGAAATAAATCCAGACAATAGTAATGACATATATCAGCTTTATTACACGGGGAATGGAGGAGTAACGGTCAATAGTATGTCTAATGATCTTGAGCTTACTGAAAAGGGAGCAATTCAATTAATTCAAGATCTAACAATTATTACTACAAATGAAGGTATACGTAGGGCTTATTATGTCGAAGTTGATCCAAGTACTGGTAATCATGAAATTCTTACTGCATTGATATCAGAGGATGGATTAACTCTTTCACAAGCCACTAGAACAGGAATATTAGACAACGGAGACAACGCTTGGGGCGTTCCTGACTCAGTCGTTCTTCCAGATGGAAGAATTAGACTATACTGGGTTAGCACGGATAATACAGATTCTGAGTGGACCGTTCCATCAGATGATGAAATTATAAAAAATAATGGTTTTAGGACCGCAAATGGTGAATGGGTCTCGGCAAATGAATATTTTGATAACAACCGAGAAATACCAGAAAGTGCAACTAAAACAATTGCTAATGAAGTTATACTCAGTGCAACTTCTGAAACATCAAAGGGTACAGATTTCATTGTAGATGAGGGCCATAGGGCCGAAGGAGGATATGTCGACTTTGAGGTTTTACAAGCTAAAGAAAATGATTGGTTAGCGATAATGTCTTCTTCACCAGTAACCATTCCTGATGAACCTCAGGGGATCTATATAGGAGTTTCAAATGATGGCCTTAGTTGGGAAATAGATGAGAATAATTTAGCTCCAATTGAAAGGAGTTATCTCGATCCAACAGGACTCTTATTATCTGACACACCCAATACATATCAGATTGTCATGAGCTCATCGCTATCAATACTTGGCGATAGAGAATATACATTAGTGGCAGCTGAACTTACGTCAGCTACCACCACATATACAGGCAATAGTTTTGATTATAAATTCTTTAATATTGGCAATGGAGTATATGGAATTAGAACAGATTCTGCTGAAACTATTGATTCATTGACTGGCATTTCAAATATTCAATTTGATGATAAGAAACTAAATATCACAACTGATATCAAAGCAACATTTGATCAAGTCACAGGTTTAAACACTGACTCAGGTGAAATGTTTCGTCTCTATAACGCTGCCTTCGCTCGTTTCCCTGATGCTGATGGTTTGAAATATTGGATTGATCAATTTAGTTCTGGGAAAAATACTAGACGCATAGTTGCTCAATCATTCTTAGGTTCTGCAGAATTCACTGAGAAGTATGGAAGTAATGTAAGTGATGAGACATACGTGAATAATCTCTATAAAAATGTCCTGGGAAGAGATGCTGACACCGAAGGACTTAACTACTGGGTAGGCAACCTCACCAGCGGACTTGAAACCCGTTACGAAGCTCTACTAGGGTTTGCAGAATCAGCCGAGAACAAATCACTCTTTACTGAAATGACAGGGTTTGGTTGATAATCACACTCACTAGAAAAATAATAACACTCCTTTCCTTGGATTCTCAAAAACCAACTGAGTAGGTGGTGTCCCTAGCGACACCACCTACTCAGTTAGAGATACAAGTCATAGGATATTCTTCCTAATCAAAATGACATATAGAATTCAACTTTTTAGTAGTTTAATCAACAGCCAATCCAAACTGCATCTCTTGTCGATTGACTCATTACAACAACTTCACCAGTTTGTTTGTTAAAACATGAAGATATAGATTTTCTATTAGATATTAATTTAGGGTCCAATGCAGAATATTCTTTAGCAGTAAGTTGAATTCGAGTTGAATTTCTTCTTCCACATAATTCATAAGAAGCAGGGGTAATGATTATGCAATTCATAATCCCAGGAGAACTTGCATTATTAATTCCA
The DNA here is from genome assembly GCA_003216815.1 of Prochlorococcus sp. AG-402-K14. Lineage (GTDB taxonomy): Bacteria > Cyanobacteriota > Cyanobacteriia > PCC-6307 > Cyanobiaceae > Prochlorococcus_B. Next base: position 22,296 of record QCIG01000018.1, read on the forward strand.
TATCTATTGGTACTTACGGAAAACCAAGCAGGGTGATTCCTAGTACAACCTCTTTTCCCCGCCAACACACCATCACATGTCATGAAAGGAGTGACTTTAGTAGCGATATCAGCCCAATTGGTAGGGTAATAGCCTTCCTCTAAATAAAAAGATTGAATACCTTTCATTATTTGATTTGTCATTAATTTGGCTTCACTATGGTCTATTTTTTCTCTATACCCCTCATACATAATAAAACCAAACGAAGATAAAATGCCTATAATTAATACGCTTACTATTAATTCAACCAAAGTAAAACCATTGTTATTTACAACTTTTCTATCAAAAAAGAATAGTCGTTGAAACATTGATCCTCAAAACCAATCCCATAAAGGATTAACAATCACACTCATATCAATATAATAAGCAAAGCATCAATAAATATCTAAAAGAAAATAAGAAAATAATATTTCGTTACTTTTAAGTACAAAACCTCATTACGCTAAGTTCTATTAATAGAAAAACAATTGCGTCTTTTATAAGAATCACATAATAGTCACACATGCTAAAATGGTGCATAAATATACCAGTAAAATAGTTGCAATAACTGGGTTACATGGGAATCACACTACCTATATAGTGTAGTCAGCATTGATACTCATCTTTAGAATTTAGACTATTAATATTCTTATAAATGACTATCAATACTGAGACCTTGTGAGAACATTTTAGTCGCAATTTTTAGATTAGGTCTTGAACTCACTCCACCAATCTAATCAGGTAAAGGGATTTAAAGCAATAAGGAAAGGTACGTATTAGTCATGTCGTCGCAATATGGTCGCAATTTGTTAGACGTTTGTAGTCTTCTTTTGACTCTAATTTCCAAAAGTACAAACCTGATCGATCACACCCAAAATCAATTTATCTCCATTGGGATCTTTCCAATCTGAATCTTGATTTTTGAACTCATTAAATTCCTTTGCTCCTACTGCAACATCTCTAAAAGAATTTACCGAACAGTTGACATCCATTGTGTACAAAATGTCTTGGGTAATGTCAGTAGTGCTTTTAGGAATAAATTTGCTGAATACTCGTATGGATCCATCTTTATTTTTTTGAACGCTGTTCTTATCCCATAATTGCTCTCCATACTGACTCTTTGGAACTGCAACCCAGTCAGGTGATAAAGCATCTATTTTTGACGGGTAGAGAATAAGTAAGAGTGCGAAGCAACTAATACAAATACTTCTAAAAGTTCTCAAGGTCATTAGATAAAAAACATTATTGTTATCGTTGATGGGAACTTCACATCAGCACGTCAATTTTATGAACAGACTGCTCTCTGGTGAGAGATCTAAATGGATCTTTGTAATTGGACTGGTTGCGATAGGTGCTGGATTTACAGCAAAGAATGTGATCTCATATCCAACTGAATGCACTACGCCAGAAATGGTCACTTTGAGATGAAATACAACTGGAAAGATCTTTTAGTCGATGCTGCAATCGTAGCGGTTGTTCTTGGAGCAGTGGCACTCATTGTTGGTTCATTTCCAGCGACCTTTAGCAAGTTGCTTCCATTTCTCAAATAAGTATTAGTCAACCAAAAAGTTTGCATTAAATAAGGGGACAAGATTTTGGTTGCCCCCTTTGAGTCAAGCACTCAACTGACTGAACTAAATTTCCATCCTTTATTTAACTTTGACCCACAGAAGGTGCTGTGACTCCTAATTCATTTTTAGCAAATTTAGATCAGGTGAACATGAGAAAAAACTCCTGTTTAACCAACGACCCAATAATCTTTGTGCTTTCTGAGGATTAGTTTGAGAAGATCGAAAATCATTTTTCTTGCCTCAATATTTCAACTGAAAGTAATAAGGAATTAGGTGCGGAAGCATTCCAAAGGAAATTAATAGGACTGAAAACCAAAGAAAGATTGATGAAAGAGTATTCGACCCATTGGATCTGAAACTACTGGTTACTTGCATACTGAAACCTCCTATTAGTTCAATGTTTTTTAGTAGTCCATTGAGCAGATACCAAACTGCAAACACTCATTCTCGTAATCAACCTCATCAAAATCAGTTTCATAATTAGAAACTAGACCACACCAATCGTTCCCTTGAATAGGAACCCCACAAGATTTTGAGAATGTTTCTTTGACGTCTTCGATTGCATGTTTAAAAGGATTACCGCATGACATGGTTTGACCTCCTAATAGTGCCTTGATTTATATCTACTCCTCCTAATTCAAAAAATCTATAGGATAAAAACCCTAAAGTATTAACTCTCATTGTCCTCATAAAGAAAAACCCCTGAAACGAATCAGGGGTTTGGGTTGTTCCGACCATTGCAGAGACCGAACGAAAGGTGACTCTGTTCACATCAGGAGGTGTGAGATGCCTCCTTAGAGTCAATGCACATTTCCCCTTTTTTAATATCTTCGAGAGTGCGATGACTCTTGATTTATGTCTACTCCCCTTATTAGAAAATATCTATACAGAGAACCCAAATGTAGAAATACTTTGGTGTTCTTACCCATAGCAATTTCCATTCAGTAGTAGTAAAACAGTCACAGGAGTCAACGCACTTCCTTAGGTCTGGAGTGATGGACTCAAAGGGGGCGATCAAAATCTCGCCCCCTTACTACTTTTGAGGTATATCTATGATCAGAAAAAGAGACAAGATCTGGACAGCAATTATTGCAACTAAGCAATGGTTCACCAAACTTTTTACTAGTGAGGCCGATGCTTTAGTTGATGACTTCGGAAATAATCCACCACCAGAGATAGGAACTCAATCTTATTCAGGAGATACTCATGACAAAGGGGACTGACTGACTAAGAAGCAACCAATATCAAATCCACCAATTGTTTTTTATTCAGTTTGGAAATTTTTTCTACACCGACCAGCATTTCCTTTAATTCTCTATTGGTCTTTTTCATCAGGAGTGATCTTTGATCTACAAATATTCCTTTCTTGAGGATTGAAAGAAGAGTTGAGAATGCATCAAAGATTGCCATTGAAGCGAGAATGCAAAACATCATCACGGAATCAGCAGTGGTAGTTAAGTTCATTGATTTTTAGAAAATAATTTTGTGGGTTGTCAAGCAACTTCAGGACACAGTCCAATATCAAGGACTCTCTTTCGCTGCCAATTTCTACAACGCTTGGTTAGGTGTTCACCTTGAGGAATAAGACGCTGATGAAGAGGACAAGTTAGAAGAGTTACGCATGACTTATCACAGGTGTAAGTGAAGTGTTCGCATGTCATACAAATCGAACTACCTCTGGACTTCATAAGTTCCAAGTCAGTGAAGTAGTCCCACTCTTCAGGGTTCTCCAGAACCTCCACAGGTGATAAGAATCTTGCTTTCTTTGACCATGCCATAGTCCTCCTCATGTAGAAGACAAAAAAAGGATCCTGCTCACTGGATCCTCCTTTTGCGTTTGTAATGGGGATTAAACTAATACAAGCGTACTACATTTGTCTAGTAAGTCAAGTTACTTATTTTTGGCATTAAGAAAGGACTCCCTGCTGCTTCAGCGTCCTTGAGAGTCCTTCCTGTATTAACAGAACTAATTTCGTTGAGGAGCGTTCTGCTTTTCCTTTTCTAATCAAATCCACAAACGGTCAGCATCGGGAAAAATTCCTAATCCACAAAAGGAGGTGAATTTTATATATGGCAAAACTGGTTGTTGGCATAAATTATTTAGCAACTCTTTATCCAGAGATCGCGGAAGAGTGGCACACAATCAATAACGGTTCCTTAACTCCTGATAGTCTTGCTTATGGATCCAGTAAGAAGGTTTGGTGGCAGTGTCAAGACTTTGGTGACCATATTTATGAATCAGCAATTAGCGAAAGGCCAAGAAAGGATAAACCAACTGGATATTCTTTTTGTGCAAGTAAAAAAATCAGTCCTGAAAAATCTTTAGCGTTTCTCTCACCCGAAATAGCAAAAGAGTGGCATTCAACCAAGAATGGTTCATTAACACCAAAAGATGTTTTTAACTTTTCTAATAAGAAAGTTTGGTGGCAATTTTCAAAAGTAAAAGAACATTCTTGGAAGAAGAGTATTACTTCAAGAACTGAAGGTGGTACCGGGTGTAATATTTGCGACGGTAATGAAAAGTATTCAAAGAGAGGTTAAAAGTCGATCGTTGGGCATCTCAAATCAAAATATTCCGCACCCTTTGAGATGGACTGATAAGACTGGTGTCTTAACATACGGGAATATGGTACGAAAATCTATTATTATACGGTTACGGGTTTAGAGGTGAATTGATGGCGTTATATGGCTATTGGAGATGCTCAACCAGTCTTCAGGATCAAGAGCGTCAGGTGATTGCTCTTAAGGAAGAAGGTGTGCCCGAAGAAAATATTTTTGGTGATCACATCAGTGGAACTAGCAACTATGGAGACAGAGAAGAACTATCTAAGTGCCTAGATCTACTGGAACCAAATGATCTTTTAATTCTGGAGGACATGACCCGACTTGGAAGAACAATGGTCACGATGTTGGTCGAGGTGAATAATCTCATTGAGCGTGGAGTATTCATCAAAACTCTTGATGGTCGTCTTGATACCTCACTTATGAATGAAGAGATCGTGAGGTTGATCGTTGGAGTAATGGGGTATGCCGCAGAATGCGAACTAAGGAATATCAAACACAGAACAAGCGAAGGAAGAGCAGTTGCAAAAAGTAGAGGAGTGAAGTTTGGAGCAAAGAGGAAATACGATCAATTCCAGATTGCTGAGATTATGAAAAAGAGAAAGGCAGGAGAAGGTTATGGAAGCATTGCCAAATCATTAGGGATGAAGAAATCAACAGTGCAATCCATCATCCAGAGGGAGGTAGCAGCATGACTAAAAAAAATAATTATGCAGGTGGATTAAACAATTACATCGTCTTAAAGGAAGAGAAAGAAGTTATTTTTTATTTGCATAACCCCTATCCAGATTGCGTGGAAATTCCAGCAATCATGAAGGCAAGGTTCCCTGAGGATTACAAGAGCATAGTTGTCAGTTCATTGGATGAGTTTAAAAAATATGGAGGGAAAGCATGAGCACCAAATGGGATGACACTTCATGGCAAGAAGAGTTCTTAGAAATTAAGACACATAAACCTGAAGTAGTGAGACTGCTAATGGAAGGTCCAAGAGGATTGCGAGACGCATGGCAACTGGGTGCACTTCATGAGGAATACAAAAGATTGAAGAAGAGGTATGAGCAACTAAAACTACAAAAAAAACAAGAGGAAGAACAGCAATGAGAGAACAAATAGATTGGAAGCAAGAACTACTTGATTCAGCAAACTTCAATGAAAAGCAAGAGAAGATTTTGAAGCATGGTCCAAAGTCTTTAACTGATAGTTGGATTCTTGGTGCTCTCTACACCAGATGGAACAAGTGGAAAGGTATTAGAGAAAAACTTGTACCTGATTGCAGTAGCAGTTTCCAAGAGTGGAATAAGATTGTTGAGGATGTTAAAAAATGCCAGTCTTGATAATTGGTTGGAGTGTGTATGACAAACTTCCAGAAGAAGAGCAAAAGGAGTTTGCATTAGTAGAGCGATATAGAACTGATTATTTTTATGAGTGCTATGAGTATGAAAATGCGAAGGGGAACAAAAATTATGAGTGGAGTGATAGATGCTTTAAAAATCAAGAGGAATTATTGGAGTTCTTTGGATACGAAATGATTGAAGACTTAAATGCAGATGCCGTATATGCAAGAAGAGTAGAAACCTTTACTAATCAGGATGCAAAGAAGTTGATGAAATTCAGTGATGCTGGAAATCAAATCAAAGTAATGGGGGCGAAATAAATGAAAGTATTTTTCACAGCGGATTTTTTTGCTCTCGTCTTCATAGACTTCAATCGGGTCTAAAACCCAACTACCTGTTTCCCTCGCTCGTGGAATCCGAAAGGACTAAAACGTGATAATCTTAGTAGCAGTTTAGTCGCATAAGTTCAGTAATTATTATTCTTTTCTGATTCATATCCTAATTGAACAGCTACAGAATCAATTGAATCAATAATCTTCTTAACCTCATTTTTCGAAAAAATTTCTCTCCATTCACTACTAGAACGGTTAGATATATGTCCAGACTGAAAGCCTGTATTAACATCAAAAGCCCTTATATTTTCTGGTGAAATAATTACAACTTCATTTTTATTAACTTTTACATTTTCTTTTATTTTCTTCTGCAGATCAGCCTCACATTTATTGATAGTTAACTGGACTTTATTTTTATTGAATTTGTCCGAGATTAATTCAATATCTTCCATACTTAAATCTATCAAAACAAATGCAGCGATTTCTTTAACTATATTAATTGAATTTAATTCTATATCTTCATATCTTATTTGTAATAAATTTTCTTGAGACATTTTTGAATAGTAATCAATTACCATCGCGTGACGTTTTGCAATATTAATAGCTCTTTCTAAATCACATTTCATGAAATGATAAAAGGAAGTTAATATCTCATATGGATTTCTAATATTTACAATATATTTCGACCTAGATAAGTTTAACTTTAAAAACTTATGAACTTTATAAACATATTTATTTGAGGAAGATGTTTCGGGAAGAGATCTATTTATATAGCTTTTACTGTAATCATCATCATGTTGATATTGTTTATCAGGGAATACATTGTATCCCGAGACTTGAAAGATTTGACGTGTAATATTTGTTGTCCACATTGATCCAGTTCTTGGGGTTCCAGCTATCCAAGTAGTATTAAAACAAGTTTGTGTTTTGATCACTTATTATTAGTTTTATTAAACTCAGATCAATAAAAGTATACAATGTATACGCATATATCCAAGGTTAAGGAGTGAGAATCCTCCCGAAAAACTAAATATCCAATACTCGACCCTCGCCCTCTATAAGAATATCCTTGGTAGAGAAGAAGATACCGAAGGACTTAACTACTGGTAGGAAATCTCAGCAGTGGACTTGAAACCCGTTATGAAGCGCTCCTAGGGTTTGCAGAGTCAGTAGAGAATAAAGCGCTCTTTACAGACATGACGGGTTTTGGTTAACCACCAAAATGTCCACCACAAATTTCTTCACTCTCATTATTCATAGAACCACTACTCATTTACCCCCATACGCCGCTAGTCATGAGATATGATTAAACAAATCAAATCTATCACTTTGTATTAATCCAACTATGTGCGGATTATGTGTGAGAAAAGCGTGAGCAACTAAATCTAGCACCCTCTAATCTCTTTTATACCAACAGATTTCAGGTTACGTTGTATAATCGGCATTTATTCACTACATCCCCTTTTCTAATTCACTACATATGTCTACTACTGGGATTAGAAAGAAAAAATAATCACACAATAATCACACTCACTCACAAAATAATCACACTCCTTTTTCTAAAACTTACAAAACTCCTGAATGAGGGGGTGTACTCAAATACACCCCCTGCTGAATAAAAGATATAAATTTACCACAACTCTAACTATCAATACTGGGATCAAGGT
>QCIG01000019.1 GCA_003216815.1 Prochlorococcus sp. AG-402-K14
TAATTAGACTGCCAGAGGTGATATTAAAGGAGAACGATCCTTTCTGTGGCCAATGTGTAGGACAATTTATGAAGACAATCAGTAATTCGAGCCAACAAAGATTTAATATTTGCTTAAGGTTTAACCTTTGGAGTCTCGAATTGGTTCTTATCAAATGGCTTATTAATGGACACACGCTTGAAGAGAGCGTTCCTTTAGCTGACGCTCGGCACAGAAAGGACGAATTAGAATCACAAGGAGCAGTTGTTTATTGGAGTGAAAGAACTTTTGGTTAATTAATTAAATCAATAAGTGATTGTTTCCATTCTGGTTTAAATTTCCATAATTCTCTTTTTGTGAAGCTCATAGCAATATTTTTTTCCATATATGCAGCTTCATTAATAAAAACAGGAATGAAAGATTCATCTTCCTCAAACCTAATCGTTTCTCCATTCAATTTATAAAACAACTCATCGTTTTTCTTCAGTGGCTGCCAATCTTTTGATTGCCTTAGAGAATGAACATATCCATCAATATGGCCTTCTTCATCTCTCGGGAAATCGATACTTTTTATATGTCTGTGAATTATCAACTTCTCTGGAAATAAAAGATTTAAATTCTTGACTTGTTGAATTTGTTCCAAAAAATTTTCAAGAATTAATTTTGTCTGGGAAATAATTTTCGAATTTAATAGTCCCTGGCCTATAGGTCCAATTTCAATAACTAATCCACAAGGCCAAGATTCAACTAAAAAACCCGTTTGCTTTTTATCAGTCTCATGCAGATAAATAGGTAAACCTAATCTATTTTGAATTAAAGATGCTAATGCTAAATCTGCCTCTCTTCTGCCATAAACAACCAAACAACTTCCCATAGAGGCTGTCGTAGTATGAAAATCTAATACTATCTGACAAGGATTTTCTCCTTGATTTCCATAAAGTCGGACTAATTGATTAGCCCTGACCCCCTCAAGATTTGAAGAATTCATTGATGAAAATGATTCTGCTAGAAAACTACGATTCAAATCATTATCTATGTATCTTGTACCAGCTTTTTTCGCTTCAGGATTTCCAATTACTTTAATAGTTTTAATCCCATGAGTATTTATTAAAAATGGTGATTTTTCACATTGTTCAAAAAGCCAAATACCATTTATTTCATTACCATGCGTACCAGCAACTAGAAGAACCTGAAGCTGCATCAGCAATAAACGTCCACCTGCATACATAATCTTAAAAGAAATTCATGGCCATACCATCAATATTTGTAAAAACGGCCAAGGAAATTTGGAATTGTGAATGGAATATTTTAATGAATGGGCTTGGGCCTACAGATTCAAAAGGAAATTACAAAAGGCCTGAAAACATCCAACAAGAAATTTCCATTCCTTCTAAAGAAGATTTAGAAAAAAGAGAGTTAGATCAAATGCCATATTTGATTATTGGCCAAAGTTGTCCTTGGGCTCACAGAGTATGGATAATGCATGAAATTAAAGGATTAAAAACCTCAATTAATTTAATCATCGCGAAAGTTAATACCTCAAGCGGTAAATGGATATTCGAACCCAATCTAAAAGGATGTCAAACTCTTCAGGAACTATATAAAAAATGTAATTTTTATAAAATAAAAAGAGCTACTGTACCTATGTTATTTGATCCAGGGGAAAAGGCTAATTCAAAATTTAGATTAATAAATAATGAAAGCGCTGATCTCGTTAATATTCTAAATGAGTGGCCTATAAGTAACAATAGTTTAAATCTGAACTCAAGAAAAGATCATAAGAAAATAGTTGATTGGCAAAGTCTCATTCAAGAGAATGTTAATAATGGTGTATACAAATGTGGATTTGCTAGAAATCAAAATGCATATGAAAAAGCATCTGAAGATTTATTCTCAACTCTAACTATTATTGAAGAAAGTCTTAATACAAATGGCCCTTGGCTTTGTGGTAAAGATTTAACAATCGCTGATATAAGACTCTTTCCTACCTTAATTAGATGGGAGTCTGTTTATGAACCACTATTCAAGTGCAGTAAAAAGCCAATTGGATCATTTCCAAATATAATTAAATGGAGAAAAACTATTTTTAATTTATATAATATTAAAAAAACATGTGATGCAGATGCTTGGAGAAAAGATTATTTCGGAGCTTTGTTTCCATTAAATCCAAGTAGTATTATTCCAAAAGGTGAAAATATAAACCAAATCGTAAATCATTAATTGTCAATTAGCAAAAATGAAACAAGAAAACTCTTACTTTCAACCTTCCAATTCAATTCAAGGCATCTATGGCGATTTCATAGTTACTTCTAATGATAAAAAAGAAGTTCTATTTTACCGTTTATCGATTCTTTTCTGCGGCTTATTCTTTTCAATAGGAATAGCTCAATGGTTTGCCAATGGATCCAATCACATATGGATTTGGCTACTTGGCGTGACAATAAGTATGGGTTTAAGTCTTAAGTGGATACATATATATTTAAGGCCTTTGCATCAAACACTAATAATTTTTTGGGTACTCGGTTGTATGGGATTTGCAATACTTGCATATCATTATGGATTAGCAAATATTATCTGTAATCTTAGAGAAAATCCAAAATCGATAGTACTTATTGGTCCACTTTTTGCTGCTTTAACCGGGATTGGTTTCAAAGAGTTTTTTTGTTTTAGAAGAATTGAAGCAATAGGAATAACGATTTTTATTCCTATTGCTTTAATTGGATATTTAACTGAATTAGCTAATGAAAAATTTACTTTTGCGATGCTAGCTTTGTCATCGTTACTATTATTACTAATGGGAATAAGGAAATTCAACCTGCCAGCAGAAGCAGATATTGGGGATAAGAGCGTTTTTGATTTTTTAGAAAGCCAAAGGAAGCTAAAAACTTCTGAAAGTTGAATAAATCAACCACGTATAAATTCCAGGAGGAAACTTACTAAAGATGGCTTTTAGAGGTCTTAAGTCAGGAAATGGTGAGGAAATCCAACCAAATTTACAAACCACGTGCAATATTCCTGCGACATAATTATCTTGTATAAGTCAAAAGATCCTGCTCTTACAAGACGCTATGAAAACCATTGACGAGCATATTCAGAAGGATGAATCTGAGATCCAAGCAGCAAAAGCTCAGGGTAATGAATCTAAACTTCATCACTTAGAAGATGAGCTTAATTCTCTTAAGGAATATAAGGAACATCATCCAGATGATAAGCATGATCCAAATGCGCTTGAACTCTTCTGCGACGCTAACCCTGACGAACCTGAATGCCTGGTATACGACGATTAGATAAAAAAAAAGGAGTGGTTAAAACCACTCCTTTTTTTATGCCAGCTTTTAGTTAATAGTCCATATTAAAATCTGAGGGACTGCCAGTTAAGGAGCATACAACTGCTTCCTCTTTTTTCATTTCACGTACTTCAACTATGGGTCTCCCCATTTTTTTGAGCACATTAATATCTTGATCAGTCTGACATCGAGCAATTATTTCTCCTTGTCCATCGAAACAACTGTAAAAATTCATAATTTTAAAGACTCTCTTTAGTTATGACCAATAATTAGCTGCAAAACAAGTAGGTATGATTCACTCATAACAATTAATTAATATCCAAGTTCATTCCAAATGGAACCCAACAAAGAATCAAGACCATATTTCGTTAAAGCGGAAATTAAATGTACCTTGTGTCCCGTTAATTGCTCAATTTCATTTTGAAGTTTTTTTATATCATTCTCATTTAAAAGTTCTTTTTTACTAAGGACATAGATTCTAGGCCTAGAAATTAAACCATGACCATATGACATTAATTCCTCATCAATAGTTTTTAAATCATTTATCGGATCGTTTGATGATGAATCGATTAAATGAAGCAAAATCTTTGTTCTTTCAATATGACGGAGAAAGTCATGCCCTAGTCCAATACCTTTTGACGCTCCAGAAATTAAACCAGGTATATCTGCAAAAACTGTTCCATCTCCTGAAGGTCTTCTTACTACTCCAAGATTAGGAATTAAAGTTGTAAAAGGATAATCAGCAATTTTTGGCCTTGCAGATGAGAGTACAGATATCAATGTACTTTTACCTGCATTTGGTAACCCAATAATTCCAACTTCTGCTAAAAGTTTTAATTCCAATTGCAATGACCATTCTTCACCATCTTTCCCCTCAGTGAATTTTTCTGGAGCTCTATTGCTATTTGATAAATAGCGGGCGTTGCCGAAACCTCCTTTTCCACCAAAAGCGACGATAAGTTGCTGACCTTTGTGAGTTAAGTCTCCAAGAATGATATTTGTAGAGAGATGTCTGACTTCTGTTCCGCATGGAACTTTAAGTACAGTGTCTTTCCCTGATGCTCCTGTGCATTTATTGGGTCCACCTCTGTAACCATTCTCTGCAGAAATTAATTTCTGAAATTTGAAATCTAAAAGTGTTTGTAGATTATCATCAGCTTCTAAAACAACATTTCCTCCATCTCCTCCATCTCCTCCCGCAGGACCACCCGCTGGGACATACTTTTCTCTTCTAAAAGCAGAGATGCCATCGCCACCTGAACCAGCTTTGACATCAATCATGGCCTGATCAATAAATTGCATTTAGAAATATCTATCATCAATAACTAGATACTAATTCTTAAATTCATGCTTGCTAAATAAAAGAATTTGAAAACGCTTTTTAAAATTTATAACCTTAAATTTAATCAACCATCCATATGACACTACATCCAGGGCCACCATCATGAGGTTCAGCATCGGCTACTTTTTCAATATAAGAAAGAGAATCTAACCATTTCCTCAAACCTTTTTTCAATTTTCCAGAACCAATTCCATGAATAATCCACAAAGCTCCGGAACAATTTCTCAGCTTTTCCTCAATCACTCCCTCAGCTTCATGCACTCGTAATCCTCGTACATCTAAAGTATTCTTTTTAGTACGTACTAAAGAAAAATTCTTTCTTACTTGAGAAGTTTTCACCTTCACAACTTTATTTAACTCCGCTTTTTGACCATCGAGACTCTCTACTTCGGTTAAATTAAGTGTGCTTCGAAAGACACCGCATAACACTGTTAATTGCATTCCATCATCTGAAAAAGAAATAATCTCGCCTGCTTTACCAATAGAAGACAATCTCACTTTGTCACCAATCTTTGGAGACCAACCATGTAAATCCGTAATTCGCTTATCACTTTTATTGGCCTTTTCCATTTGCCTTAATCTTTGTCCAGCAATCCTTGCTGTCTCACCGCTAGCATTCTGATCACGCAAACGTTGAATCAAATGTCTAACTTCTTTTTGACCTTCTCGAATTGATGACTCTAGTTTGAACCTTGCTTGTTCATTAAACTCTTCAGATTGTTGACGCTGTATGTGCCAGTTATCAAGTAATTCTTCATGTAGTAATTCAGTTTTAGCCAATAAAGCAGCAGCCTCTTCAGCTGCTGATTGTTGCCGTTCTCGTTGTTTCTCTAAACCTTTAATAACTTGATTAACGTTATCAACATTTGCAGGATTGATAAATTCTTGAGCACTTCTAATTACTTCCGCGTCCAGACCAAGTCTTTTAGAAATTTCAATTGCATTACTTCGACCAGGGATTCCCCATTGCAAATGAAAAGTTGGTTTTATTGTTTCACTATCAAAAGAAACTGAAGCATTTTCAAATCTTGCATCACTATATTTCAGTGCTTTTAATTCTCCAAAATGAGTAGTTGCAATAGTTAATCTTGCTCTATCCGCCATTATCTTTAAAAGAGCCATAGCTAATGCAGTACCCTCAGAGGGATCGGTTCCTGCTCCCACTTCATCTAAAAGGACAAGAGTCGTACCAGGAAATAGCTCTATAGCTTTAAGTATTCGACTTATACGAAGAATATGTCCACTAAACGTAGATAAATTTTGCTGTAAAGATTGCTCATCACCAATATCAGCTAAAATATTTTTACACCATGGCAATCTCGGTGAGCCTGTACATGGCAAAAGTAAACCTGATTTTGCCATTAAAGCTGCTAGACCAATACTTTTTAATGCAACTGTTTTCCCACCAGTGTTAGGGCCTGTAATTGCTACAACCTTCAAATCAGGAGGAACATCAAAGCTAGTAGGAATAACCGTATTTTTCTTCTCATGGAAGTCATTCCATAACAATAAAGGATGGCGAAAATCTTTAATTTCAAATAGTGTATTTTCTTCTTCATCAAGAATTACTGGTACACCATTAAGCCATTTAGAGTAACGTGCTCGTGCTAATGCAAACTCAATCTGCAAAAGGATCTCTCCTAAATGAGCTATTGCATTTAAATTAATACCAACTTCTTTACTCCAATTAGCTAAAAGTCTCTTCTCTTCAGCTGAGATTTCAGAGTCTATCTTAGACAAACGATTGCCTATGGATATAACAACTTGTGGCTCAACATATACCGTGTTCCCAGACGCTGAACTATCATGAACAATTCCTTTAATCTGATCAGAGGTTCCTGCCTTAAATGCTAAAACAGGTCTTCCATATCTCTCTGAAATAATATTATCTTGAAGTAATCCACTATATTTTTGGATAATATTTTGAAGAATGTCTTTTCTTTGAAGACGTACTGCATTTCTATGTCGACGTAATTCAGAAAGCTTTGTGCTTGCACGGTCAGCAATTCGGCCTCCTTCATCGAGTCCAAATTCGAGGAGTTTTTGTAAGTCTGGCAAGGTTGCAAGATCTAAAAGTAATTCAGAGAGTCTTGGGCGTTCCAATTGATCAAATATTAGTTTTCGTAATTTCCTAGCAGCTCTTAAAGTTTCAGCTACTTTCAATAAATCTTCACCTGTAGCAACACCACCTTTTGAGCATATTAAAAGAATATCTTCTAAATCATGAATACCTTGAAAAGATATTCCTCCATCAAGAGCAACATCTAAGGATCCTATTTCTAATGTTTGACACAAAAGCTCTTGGCTTAAAGATATATCCACTGGTAAATCAAAATTTATGCATCTTTTACGACCTTGTTGTGTAATTGCAAATGTCGATAAATGTCTACAAATAGTAGGCCATTCAAGTAAGTTTAAAGATTCTAAAACAATTTGTGTCTTTTCAGAATCATCATAATTTATTTCAAATCCCATTCTTCTAATAAAAAATCTATTGATTCGTTGGTATCCCTGTTAAGGGGTGATAAAGCATTTCTAACCAATTACCTTCTGTGTCTTTCAAGTAAAAAGAGGAGGTCCCATCACGATGGTCATGTAAAGCGCCTACCTTCAAACCTTGATTCTTTAGAGAGTCATGAATTCTTAGTACCTCATCCTTATTAGTAAAATGAAATGCGAAGTGTGGTCCAGCGGCTTTATAGCCAGGTCCAAGTAATGCTAAACCATCTTTACTACTTCCTGCCTCTAAGTAACACCAATCAGTTTCATCCCAAACAAGCTTCATTCCTAAGCTCATATAAAAACTTTTAGCCCTTTCCATATCGTCAACTCTTATAGCTACATGGCCGAGACGTTGAACACCTGCAATATTAAAATCAGATTGTTTTTTTATCATTACTTTTGAGTTGAAATACAAATTTTTAATTAACTTTATTAATCTTTTAACCATCCCGCGGCATCACATGCGTGATACGTGAGGATGAGATCTGCTCCAGCTCTTTTAAAGCTCAATAAAGTTTCCAAAACAATTGCCTTTTCATCTATCCACCCCCTTTGAGCAGCAGCCTTAACCATTGCATACTCTCCACTTACGTTATATGCAGCGATGGGTAATTCTGATTCTTCTCGTAAACGAAAAATAATATCTAAGTAAGCTAAGCCTGGTTTAACCATTAAGATGTCTGATCCTTCTTGCTCGTCAAGTTGAGCTTCTGTTACTGCTTCCCTAGCATTGGCTGGATCCATCTGATAAGTGCTTTTATTTTTTGGAATAGGCTTATTAGATAATGATCTTGGAGCAGAATCCAAAGCTTCTCTAAAAGGCCCGTAATATGCAGATGAATATTTTGCTGTGTAACTAATTATTCCTACATGTTCAAAACCTTCATCATCTAAAGCTTCTCTTATTGCTCCTACTCTTCCATCCATCATGTCACTCGGGCCAATTAAATCTGCTCCAGATTGTGCTTGAACAACTGCTTGTTTGCACAAATAATCAACTGTTTCATCATTCAAAATTATTCCTTCATCACTAACAATTCCATCATGACCATCACAAGAATAAGGATCTAAAGCGACATCAGTCATTACACACATTTCAGGTATCTCTATTTTCAATCGTTCGATAGCCCTAGGTATTAAACCATTTTCGTTAAAACATTCAGCCCCATCTTCTGTTTTTTGCTCATCTGGAACTTTTGGGAAAAGAACGACACATCTAATGCCCAGATTCCACGCACGCTTAACTTCATCGATCAATCCATCTACTGACCAGCGGAATGAACCTGGCATAGCTGCTATTTCTTGAATATCTGAACCTTCATGAACAAATAGAGGATAGATGAAATCAGAGGCAGAGACACTATGTTCTCTAACCATTTCTCTTAAAGAGTTTGTTCTACGAAGACGACGGGGCCGATAAGTAAGATCCATATGGACCAATAGAGATAATTACATTTTACTTCCTTTATGACCGAGCCTGATCGAACCAACTTGAACGTGGTTCATCTATTCGAACAGATCTAAGTTTTTCAAGAAGTCTCAACTCATCATTAGACCAGTTTTCAGGCAACTTCAATTTAAGAGTAAAAAACAAGTCTCCTTGACCATCTAAATTATTTAATCCTTTGCCTACTAACCTCAACTTTTGCTCAGGTAAACTCCCAGGGGGAATTGACAAATATGTATCTCCTTGAGGTAAAGCAACAGAAAAATTTGCTCCCAAAGCAAATTCATCTAATGCAATCGGTAAATCAGCATAAATATCTAATCCCTTCACTTTCCAAATCGAATGAGAGTCAACATCAACTTCAATCAATAAATCACCCCTTTTCTCTTTCCCAGACTGAATATTACCCTTTTTTCTAATACGAATTTTGGATCCTGTTTGAATCCCTCTTGGTATTTTCACCTCAATCCGTTCATCATTTACTAAGAGATTCTTTGTGGTTCCATTAAAAGCCTCTAAAAAGCTAATCTGCAAATTAAATTCGGCATCAAGATTTAATGATTTAGCTTTATTATCTGAAGATATATATGAATAAACTTCTTGACCAACTTCACTAAATCTTCCAATTAAATCAGTCAAAAAATCATCAAAATTTAAATATTCATTAGAGTCCTTATTATTTTCCCAATCAAAATCTCTTGACTTCCTTTCTTGTTTTTTGAACCAATAGATTAGATATTGTTCATAAGACTTTTTTTTATCCTTATCAGAAAGGATCTCATAAGCTTCATTGATTTCTTTAAATTCTGACTCAGCCTTCTTATTAGTAGGATTTAAATCAGGATGAAATTTTCTAGCAAGGTTTCTAAAAGCACTTTTGATTTCCTGATCGGTAGCATTTCTACTAATCCCAAGAATTTTGAAATAATCCTTAAAACCATTTGATGCCATAGAAATAAAGCTTTTTCTTCCGTAAGAACAAAATATTTGAAGTGATTTCCTCCAATATAAGTATTTAAAAGTGAAGATTCCAGATCTTAATGGAACCTCGAAGAGATAGGCTTATTTAAGTCAACTCAAGTAAGGAGAGTCGATTGGCGTTAATTAATGGCTTTCACCTAAAAAATATCAGAGGTGATGTATTAGGCGGCTTGACCGCAGCGGTAGTAGCACTACCACTAGCTTTAGCGTTTGGAAATGCTGCACTTGGGCCTGGAGGGGCTATTTATGGCCTTTATGGAGCAGTGGTCGTTGGCTTCCTAGCAGCTTTATTCGGAGGGACACCTGCTCAAGTTAGTGGTCCCACGGGACCTATGAGCGTAACCGTCGCCGGAGTGGTTGCAAGCTTGGCAGCTGTAGGAGTTCCTAGAGATTTATCCGCTGGTGAAATTCTGCCATTAGTAATGGCTGCTGTAGTTATTGGAGGATTATTTCAGATTTTATTTGGTCTACTTAGACTTGGTAAATACATCACACTTGTTCCATATTCAGTAGTTTCAGGCTTTATGTCTGGAATTGGCGTTATCATAATTACTCTTCAAATTGGTCCTTTACTTGGGATATCAACCAGAGGAGGAGTCTTAGAGTCCCTTTCGACTTTAGTTAATAATTTCGAACCAAATGGGGCTGCAATAGCAGTTGCAATTATGACACTTGCAATAGTTTTTCTTACCCCGCGCAACATAAGTCAGTGGGTACCTTCACCACTTTTGGCATTATTAATAGTTACTCCTTTATCAATTATTCTTTTTGGCGATAGTTCTATTGATCGAATAGGTGCGATACCAGAGGGAGGTCTTTCCCTAAGTCTGCCAGATCCAAGTTTTGATAATTTCTTCCCCATCATTCTTAAAGCAGGGCTAGTGCTTGCTGTTCTTGGTGCTATTGATTCTCTTCTTACATCTCTAGTTGCAGATAATATTTCTCAAACAAGACACAACTCTGATCGAGAACTAATTGGGCAAGGCATAGGTAATGCCATAGCTGGGATCTTTACAGGTTTGCCTGGTGCTGGGGCAACTATGAGGACAGTGATAAACGTCAAATCTGGAGGTTCCACCCCAATCTCAGGAATGGTTCATTCAGTTGTATTGCTATTAGTTTTAGTTGGCGCAGGTCCCCTGGCAGCTCAGATACCTACAGCTCTTCTTGCAGGGATTTTAATAAAAGTTGGTTTAGACATTATTGACTGGGGATTTTTATTAAGAGCACATCGACTTTCTCTTAAGACAGCAAGTGTGATGTATGGGGTTCTTCTTATGACAGTTTTTTGGGATTTGATATGGGCAGTACTTGTTGGAGTATTCATTGCAAATATGCTCACTATCGATTCCATTACTGAGACCCAATTGGAGGGAATGGAAGCAGATAACCCAATCGATTCAGAAGCAAATAATAATGCTGCAAATGCACAACTTCCCTCAGATGAAAAAGCACTTTTAGATCGCTGTGCTGGCGAAGTAATGCTATTTAGATTAAAAGGGCCACTTAGTTTTGGAGCAGCTAAAGGAATTACGGAAAGAATGATGCTTGTTAGAAACTACAAAGTTTTAATTCTTGATATCACCGACGTTCCTAGACTTGGAGTTACAGCAACTCTTGCCATAGAAGATATGGTACAAGAAGCTATGAACAACTCTAGAAAAGCTTATGTTGCTGGCGCAACTGGAAGAGTAAAAGACAGACTTGCTAAATTTGGAGTAGATGTAATTGGCACAAGAAAAGAAGCCCTTACAGCCGCAATTGATAGCCTTAATGGTTAATCAACGTTTTGATCTGATTGCTTGCTTTAAAACCTAACAAGAAATGGGACATAACCTATTCATCCAAAATGCTTTAAGTCCACCAATACTTTTTTTCTTTTTGGGTGCACTTGCATACGCTCTAAGGTCTGATTTTGAGATTCCAGCACCTCTACCAAAATTATTTTCTTTATATCTTTTACTTGCAATAGGATTCAAAGGGGGAATTGAACTTCAAAAAAGTGGCTTTGGTTTTCCAGTTCTTCCAACTGTGATAGCAGCAATATTAATGTCACTAATTATTCCACTTATTTGCTTTTTAGTACTGAGATTTAAATTTGATGTCTTTAATGCAGCAGCGATATCAGCAGCATATGGATCAATAAGTGCGGTAACTTTTATAACTGCTGAAAGCTTTCTCGAAAGTCAAAGTATACCTTTTGATGGTTTTATGGTTGCAGCTTTAGCGCTAATGGAGTCTCCAGCAATAATAATTGGTCTTCTATTAGTCAAATATGGAGCACCCAAAGATAGGCCCATCAAAAGGAAAATGAAATGGGGATCAATTCTTCACGAGTCAATGTTAAATGGTTCTGTCTATTTATTACTTGGAAGCCTTCTAATAGGTTTTTTAACATCAGCTATTGATCCAACTGATATTAAAAAAATGGAACCATTCACAGGTGATTTGTTCTATGGCGCAGAATGTTTTTTCCTTCTTGACATGGGAATTGTGGCTGCTCAACGGCTCGCTCGTCTTAATAAAACTGGTACCTTTCTCATCATGTTTGCAATATTCATGCCAATAGTTAATGCAGTACTTGGATCAGTCGTAGCTAGATTTCTAAATTTAGATCCAGGCAATGCTCTTTTATTTGTAGTGCTATGCGCTAGTGCTTCTTACTTGGCTGTGCCAACAGCTATGAGAATGACTGTACCCGAAGCCAGACCTGCGTATTACATTTCAACCACTCTTGGTTTAACCTTTCCTTTTAACATAATCATTGGAATACCAGTATATATGGGTTTAGTAAACACAATGATTCCAACAATTGGGTAACTCAATATCATGAAAAGACTTGACTTAATCTTCAGCGAAAGGGAACTAGATGATGTTCTCACTGCATTAGAAAAAGCTGAAGTTCCTGGCTATACGGTTATGAAACATGCAACTGGAAGAGGTCCAGAAAGAATTGTTACAGAAGACATGGAATTCACTGGATTTGGATCAAATGCACACGTAATTATTTTTTGTGAGCAAGAGATAATCGAAAAGATACGAGACAATATAAAAACAGTTCTTAGTTATTACGGAGGGGTGGCGTATGTTTCAGAAGCGACTCCTCTTTAAAAATATTTATCAATTGCTTGAATCAAGCATGAACCCAATCGACTCGAATTGATTTACGACTATTTAAATATCTGTCTATTGCCATAGCAGCTATACATCCATCTGATGCTGCAACAACAGCTTGCTTGAAAGGAGTATTTCTGATGTCGCCAATTGCCCAAACGCCTTCGACTGTTGTAGACATAAAGTCATCCACCAAAACCCCACCATCCTCCTTAAAAGCAACCTGCTCACCTAGAAAGTCAGTAATAGGCTTTGAACCACTCATGTAAACGAAAACTCCTTCAAGAGCTATCTCTTGATGTGTATCAATTGAACGACTCTTTACCTTAATGCCTGTTACCCCAGAATCATTACCTTCAATCTGCATTAACCTGGTCTTACTCCAATGGTTCACATTTGGTTGTGATAAGAGATCTTGCGCAGGATAATCATCTGATTTTGGATCATTTGATGTTATCCAATGAACTTTGGAAGCAAATTTTGTTAGAACATTTGCTTCTTCGATAGCCTCTTTATTAATCCCAACAACGGCGACTTCACGATTTCTATAAAAGGCTCCATCACAAGTCGCGCAATAACTTACTCCTCTACCAAGGAATTCAGCCTCACCTTTAAACGAGGCTGGTCTTCCCATTGCACCACTTGCAACGACAAGTGCCTTTGCTTTAAAAGTCCCCTCTGGGGTGTAAATAGTTTTCCAGTCACCATTAGCATCAATTCCAAAAACTTGAGCTCTGCGATAATCAGCCCCATACTGAGTAGCTTGATCTCTCATCAATTTCAACAAGGCCTCTCCACTCATTTCACTTGATACACCTGGATAATTGGCAATTTGATGTGTTATTGCTAGCGCACCTACATCAGGATTTTTATCTAAAATTACTGTTTTCAAGTCTGCTCTGGAAGTGTAAAGCGCACAACTGCAACCAGCAGGGCCACCACCAACTATGACAACATCAGTTTCAATGGTTTCCAATGGAAAATCTCTTGGTTAGGTTTTGATCTCTTTCAAGAAGAGAAAAGGATGTTTTGAGATCACTTGGGTTAATAGATTAGACTTTTACCCCAAATCAAATCAAATGTTTGTATTCTTCAACTCTAATAAAAATATTCTATGTTGAGCGATAACAAACAATCTTCTAAATAGATTTAATTGATTAAAAGCAAATCTGCACATATCCGGTTTCAATCTGAAGACACAAAAAACCCTAGATCTTCTAAAGTGTAAGCTGATTAGTTAGATCATTGAGCGACTCAGAAATACTACTAAAAGCAGCTATCAACCGAATAGCAGCTCGGGTAACAGAGAAATTGATCAATTCTGCCCAAGAATTCACTGAAATAGCTGAAGAATTGCCTCAAAAGCTTCAAAATGAATGGTCTAACTTTAAAGAAGAGGTTATTGAGGAATCTGAACGTCTAGAAAAAAAGACCAATGCATCAAAAGAAAAATGTTCTAAGGAACAATTAAGTAAAGAAGATTTAATTCAAATTAAAATAGATAATCTCAGATCAAAGGTTATCGGTATTAATAAAGCTATTGAGGGCAAAAATTGATTTTTCTAGCTAGTCAACTTCAAAGATTTGGTAGAGCCGGTAGGATTTGGATAATATTATTAGGTTTAATTTTTTATTTATGGTTTGATTCTAAAAAATGGACTTATTTAAAAGGTTATACCGCTAAAAGAAGAGAGAAAAGAAATACTTTAAGAGCAAAATGGCTTACAAAAGAATTAGTTAATCTAGGTTCAGCATTTATAAAATTAGGCCAACTTTTATCTGCAAGAGCTGATGTTATTCCATCTGCATGGGTAAATGAGCTTGCTTCTCTTCAAGATAGAGTTCCACCTTTTCCATTTAAAAAAGTTGAAGAAATATTAAAAAAGCAGCTTGGGAATTCATATGAAAAAATTATCATTATTGATGAAATTCCAATTGGCTCAGCATCTCTTGCTCAAGTTCACAAAGCTAGATTGATTAATAACAAAAATATTATCTTCAAAGTTCAAAGACCAGATATAGAAAAGTTCTTTAGGCTTGACTTAGATGTAATGAATCAAGTTGCGAAAGTAGTTCAAAGAATTAAGTCACTAAGTCGAGGTAATGACTGGGTAGGTATTGCCAAGGAGTCTAAGAGAGTTTTACTCAGAGAGCTAGATTTTCGAATTGAAGCTCAATATGCTGCAAGATTCAAACAACAATTTATAGATGACTCAAATATTTTAATCCCAAGTGTATTTTGGGATTTAAGCACTAGTAAAGTTTTATGTTTGGAGTATTTACCAGGAATAAAAATAAATGATATTAAATCTCTAAAAAGTAATGATATTGATACTTCTTTAATCGCAAAGATTGGAGCTACAAGTTATTTAAAACAATTGGTTAATTATGGATTTTTCCATGCTGATCCTCATCCTGGTAATCTAGCTGTTTCTAAGGATGGTTCTCTTATTTACTATGATTTTGGGATGATGGGTTTTGTCTCTGAGCGTATTAGAGGCAGGCTCAATTCAATGATCAAAGCCGCAGCTCTAAGAGATGTTAATGGACTAGTCCAAGAACTTCAAATCGCTGGGTTAATAGAAAAAGATGTCGAAATAGGTCCAGTTAGAAGATTAATAAGAATAATGTTAAACGAAGCTCTCACTCCTCCATTTAATTCTCAAATCATAGAAAAGCTCTCTGGGGATATATCTGAACTGGCTTATGGGAAACCCTTTAGAATACCAATTGAGTTGATTTTTGTTTTTAGAGCATTATCAACTTTTGAAGGAGTTGGAAGATATCTAGACCCAGAATTCAACTTAATAGCGATAGCAAAACCCTTCCTTCTCCCACTAATGACTTCAAAAAATCCAGACTCTAATGACTTATTTAATGAATTAGGAAGACAAGTTACTGAAATAGGCAGTAAAGCTGTTGGGTTGCCAAAACGCTTGGATGAAAATCTAGAAAGACTGGAGCAAGGCGATTTGCAACTTCAAGTGCGAATGGGTGAATCAGACAGACAACTCAGAAGAATGATTAATGCTCAGCAATCATTAGGTAATTCTGTTCTTCTCGGCTCACTTGCAATATCCTCAGCTTTACTAGCTTCAACTAATAGACCGTTTTTATTTCTCATACCGGTAACTATTGCATTTCCAATAGCTCTTAGCTGGATTAAATTGAAATTTAAGATGAGAAGCGAAAGTCGTTTAGATAATTTCCAAGGAAGAAAAGGCTTGAACTAGTATCAATCAGTTCTTAAAGCTTCCTCTTGGCCCCAATCCGACAAGTCCAGCATATGTCGCCTGACTACCTAACTCATCCTCAATACGAAGTAATTGATTATATTTCGCGACTCTTTCACTCCTACTCAATGAACCTGTTTTAATTTGACCCGATTTTGTTGCTACTGATAAATCAGCAATAGTTGTATCTTCCGTTTCTCCGCTTCTATGACTTATGACAGTTGTATAACTTGATCTTGAAGCAAGCTCTATAGCTTCAAGTGTTTCAGTCAGAGAACCTATTTGATTAACCTTAATCAATATTGAATTTGCAATATTCTCATCAATCCCTCTTTGTAAACGAAGTGTGTTGGTTACAAATAAATCATCTCCTACCAATTGCACACTTTTACCAAGCTTTTTCGTAAGCAAGCTCCAACCATCCCAATCATCTTCAGCTAATCCATCTTCAATAGAAATGATTGGGAATGAATTAACTAACGCAGCTAATTCCTCAACCATTTGCTCGCTGGAATAGGAGTTGCCACCATAAAAATATTTCCCATCTTTATAAAACTCAGTACTTGCAACATCTAAAGCTAAAGAGATTTGCTCCCCTGGTCTAAATCCAGCCTGTTCAATTGCTTGCATTAAAAGTTCGCCTGCTGCTTTATTACTTTCAAGGTTTGGAGCGAATCCTCCTTCGTCACCAACAGCAGTTGATAAACCTTTCTGATTCAATAAATCTTTAAGCGTATGAAAAACCTCAGCTCCCATTCTTAATGCTTCTCTGAAGCTTTCAGCGCCATGAGGCACCAACATGAATTCCTGAAAATCTAAATTATTGGCAGCATGTTCTCCTCCATTAATGACGTTCATCAATGGAACTGGTAATAGAGAAGACATTGGTCCTCCTAAGTACCTATACAAAGGTAACCCTAATCCATTGGCTGCTGCTCTTGCAGTAGCCATGCTGACAGCAAGAATTGAGTTTGCCCCAAGATTTGATTTGTTATCTGTATCATCGAGTTGCTTCATTACCGAATCAACTGTGGCTTGATCTAAAGAAGAAAGACCACAGAGAGCGGGAGCAATAGTTTCTTCTATATGACCGACAGCTTTAATGACTCCTTTACCGAAATAACGTTCTCCACCATCTCTTAATTCATGAGCCTCATGGGCGCCAGTGCTTGCCCCACTTGGAACAATCGAACGTCCAATAGCTCCACCTTCTAAAAGCACTTCAGCTTCTACCGTTGGGTTACCACGAGAATCCAAAACTTCTCGGGCCATGATGGTATCAATTACTAGTTCTAGTGAGTCAGCCACAAATTTAAGATGATTTTTAGATCTTATGAACTACATTATTCCTATATGTTCCTGAATTGCTAATCTAGCTTGCTTTCCAAGACCTAATCAATCAAATTTGTCTTAACAATAAACACACGTATCGATAAAAAGGTCTCTATCAAAATTCAGAAGTCAAATGACCACTTTGAATCAAAATTGATCGAAAATGAATGGAAGTCTCACTACAGAACCAGATTCTTTTAGCGATGAAGCTTGGAGTCTTTTACTAGTAGCTGAACAATCAGCCAGAAGGTGGCGACATCAGAATTTGGATGTTGAACATCTTATTCAAGTGCTTTTTAGAAATAAAAAATTTCAGAAATATACAAATTCCCTACCAGTAAACCATGAAGAAATAAATGAAATTCTAGAAAACTTTATCGCTGAACTTCCAATAAACAATCAATCAGACTTGTTTATTGGAGAAGATTTAGAAATTCTGCTTGAAACAGCTGATGATTTTCGCTCTCGATGGGGCTCTAATCAAATAGAAATATCTCATATCCTTATCGCGATTGGTAGAGATAATCGATTAGGAGAAGATCTTTTTTATCAAGCAGGTCTCCCTAGTGAAATTCTTGAAGCAGAATTGAGACGACTTCCTGCACCTCAATCATTTAAACAATCCAAAAGAGTTTCAACTCAACAAAAAGAAACTAGACCACAAATAAATTCAATTTCTTCTTCACCATCACCCAAAGCTACATCACAAAAATCAAACTCTGGAACCTTATCCTCTTTCATTAATGAGGAAACAACTCCCAAACAAGAAAGTTTAAGCCTTAATGCAACACCGAGTGCATTGGATTTATATTGTAAAGACCTTACAGCAGAAGCTCAAGCTGGAAAATTAGACCCTGTAATTGGTCGAGAGTCTGAAATAAAATCAATTATAAAAGTTTTATC
The DNA here is from genome assembly GCA_003216815.1 of Prochlorococcus sp. AG-402-K14. Classification (GTDB taxonomy): domain Bacteria; phylum Cyanobacteriota; class Cyanobacteriia; order PCC-6307; family Cyanobiaceae; genus Prochlorococcus_B. The sequence goes on from QCIG01000019.1 coordinate 18,121, forward strand.
TCGAAGAGGAAAGAACAACCCAGTACTCATTGGGGCTCCTGGTGTAGGCAAAACAGCAGTTGCAGAACTATTAGCTCAAAAAATTATAGATAACGAGCTTCCTGAGTCTCTACACGGTTTCAAACTAATTTCACTTGATATCGGAGCATTAATAGCTGGAGCAAAATTTCGAGGGCAATTTGAAGAAAGATTTAGATCATTGCTAAGTGAAGTTAGTAACAGTGAAAAAGGAGTAATCTTATTTATTGACGAATTGCACACAATTGTAAGTAAAGAAAGATCAAATACTGATGCTGGCAGCCTATTAAAACCATTACTAGCGAGTGGAGATTTACGTTGCATTGGGGCCACAACCCCTGAAAATTATAGACGTACAATCGAAAAAGATTTAGCATTAGATAGACGCTTCCAGCAGGTATTAATTAAAGAGCCAAGCTTAGATTTAAGCTTGGAAATCCTGAAAGGACTTAAGGAAAACTATGAGGTCCATCACGGAGTAACCATTACGGATCAAGCTCTAATCACAGCAAATCGCTTGGCTCATAGATATATAAGTGATAGATGCCTACCTGACAAAGCTATTGACTTAATTGACGAAGCTGCTGCACAAGTAAAAATTGATTCTTCGTCAAAGCCAAAACTCATAGAAGAAAAAGAATACAGAATTAATCACTTAGAATCATCTATCTTAAATGCCAATTTAGAAACATCAATAGACACTATTAATAATCTCGAAGAAGAAAAAAAATTACTCCTAGTTGAACTAGATCATATTAAGAAAACATGGCAAGATCAGCTAGATAAATCAGCTGAATTAAAAGACTTAAAGATAAGAGAGGAAGAATTAACAAATTTAATAAGAGAAGTTGAAATCTCTGGTGATATTGAAGAAGCTGAAAGACTAAAATACGACCAACTTTATCTAATAAAAGAAGGAATAAAAGACATAGAAATATCTATTCAAGAAGACAATGAAGATGGTAATTCTTTAATCAAAGACCAAGTTGATCCAGAAGATATCGCAGACGTTGTCTCAAGATGGACAGGCATACCTGTTAGAAAAGTTTTATCGGGTGAAAGACAAAAACTTTTAAATTTAGAACAAGATTTAGAAAGGAAAGTTATTGGCCAATTAAATGCTGTTCAAGCAGTCGCCGCAGCCATTAGGAGAGCAAGGGCTGGAATGCAGGACATAAGAAGACCTATAGGGTCCTTTCTTTTCCTTGGCCCCACAGGTGTTGGAAAGACTGAACTTGCTAAGTCCTTAGCGAGCTCTTTGTTTGATGAAGAAGATGCTTTATTGAGACTAGACATGAGCGAATATATGGAGAGAAATGCTGTTTCAAGACTTTTAGGTGCACCTCCTGGATACGTTGGATACGAAGAGGGTGGGCAACTAACAGAAGCAATAAGGAAAAGACCCTATGCAGTATTACTACTTGATGAAATTGAAAAAGCACATCCAGAAGTATTTAATATCCTTTTACAGGTTTTAGACGATGGACGACTCACTGATTCTCAAGGACGCACAGTAGATTTTCGAAATACAGTGATTGTCATGACAAGTAATCTTGCCAGCAAGGCAATTTTACAAAACTCACTTCAAGTTCAAAACGAAAATTCAAACAAAAATATTCTTGCTCAAGAATTAGATCAACAAATCACCGAAGCTCTGGCAAAATACTTCCGACCTGAATTTTTAAACCGGATTGATGAGGTAATACGATTTAGGCCGCTAAAACCTGAAAATCTGGAGCAAATAGTACGACTTCAACTCGATGAATTAAAAAGACTTCTTAACCAACAAGGTTTAGATCTTTATGTGGACGAAGATACCATTAAAACTCTTGCTGATGAAGGCTATGAACCTGAATACGGAGCTAGACCTCTAAGGAGAGTTATTAGAAGAAAGTTAGAAAACCCATTAGCAACAAAGATTTTAGAAGAGGACTTCAAGGATGCAAAATCAATAAAGGTTACGACAAAAGAGGATGAGTCTAAAAAACTTCTTTTTTTAATAGATAACTAATCTATGAAACATAAGTTAGTGTAGGTTTAACTCCATTCTTTAAAGTACTTCCCTTTTAGTCTTCCTAAAGTGACAAGTCCTACCTCTAAAGAGGATCAAGAAAAGGTAATTCCTATCCAAAAGGAAAAACCAGCCTTAAAAAAAAGTTTTTTATCCTCTACAATTGATGAAATGAAACTTGTTGTTTGGCCATCACGCCAACAGCTTTTTAGTGAATCTGTTGCGGTGATTTTAATGGTCACCTTATCAGCAGTTTCAATTGCAGCTGTAAGTCGTTTTTATGGATGGGCTTCTACTCAGATATTCCGCTGAGTTGAATAATCAAAATTTTTACAACCACTCACAATTTTTTCCAGTGTCAGAGATTGAAACCACCCCTAATAAAGATTCAAAAATAATTGATAGATCAGAAACAAATCAGGATGATCCATCATATTTTTCAAACCAGTCAATAAAGACAAGTATTGCGCGTTGGTATGCGATTCAAGTTGCATCAAGTTGTGAAAAAAAGGTTAAAGCAACACTTGAACAAAGAGCCATAACTCTTGGCGTTAGTGACAGAATTATAGAGATTGAAATACCTCAAACACCCGCAGTTAAGCTAAAAAAAGACGGCAGCAGGCAAACCACAGAAGAAAAAGTTTTTCCTGGATATGTGCTGGTTCGTATGGTTCTAGATGAAGACACAATGATGGCTGTCAGGAGTACTCCAAATGTAATTAATTTTGTTGGTGCAGAAGACCGAAGAGCTACTGGCAAATCCCGCGGTCACATAAAACCTCGTCCTCTAAGCAGGCAAGAGGTAAATAGAATTTTCAAACGTGCAGCAGAAAAGAAAACTGTTGTGAAGTTGGATGTAGAAGAAGGTGATCAGATTGTTGTGACATCAGGTCCTTTTAAAGATTTCCAAGGAGAAGTAATTGAAGTTTCAGGAGAAAGAAATAAACTCAAGGCTCTTTTATCAATCTTTGGAAGAGAAACTCCTGTTGAACTTGAATTTTCTCAAATAACCAAACAAAATTGAATTTTAAATTCCTTTTGCTGTCTGGTCAGTCTAGGAGTTAAGTTTATTAGATAATTTAATCCGATTAGTTTCGGATTTTCCGCATTAGTTCAATTTTTAGCCGATGGCAAAGAAAGTAGTAGCCCTGATTAAGTTGGCCTTACAGGCTGGCAAAGCCAACCCAGCGCCTCCTGTTGGACCTGCGCTTGGTCAACACGGGGTAAACATAATGGCGTTTTGTAAGGAATACAACTCGCGTACCCAAGACAAAGCTGGCTTTGTAATACCTGTAGAAATTTCAGTTTTCGAGGACAGAAGTTTTACTTTCATAACAAAAACCCCTCCTGCTTCTGTTTTGATAACTAAAGCAGCAGGAATTGCTAAAGGGTCTGGAGAGTCAGCGAAAGGAACTGCCGGTTCAATTAGTAAAAGTCAACTGGAAGAAATTGCTAAAACAAAACTCCCAGATCTTAATTGCAGCAGCATAGAATCAGCTATGAAAGTCATTGAGGGAACAGCCAAAAACATGGGGGTTTCCATAAAGGACTAATCAAATCGTAAAATCATTAAACTTTCTCTTACCTGGGGGAGACCAAAAGTCGAATGCACCCCAATCTATTATGAAAAATTATTCTAAAAGAATGACAACGTTACTTTCAAAGTTGGAAGAACGTTCATATGCCCCAATTGAAGCTATCAAGCTAGTTAAAGAAAATGCTAACGCAAAATTTGATGAGACTATTGAAGCTCATATAAGACTTGGTATTGACCCAAAATATACTGATCAACAACTGAGGACTACAGTTGCCCTTCCTAATGGTACCGGGCAGAAAGTACGCATAGCAGTTGTTACTCGTGGTGAGAAAGTTTCTGAAGCAACTAAAGCAGGGGCAGATCTTGCTGGAGAAGAAGATTTAGTTGACTCAATCAACAAAGGAGAAATGAACTTTGATCTTCTAATATCAACACCAGATATGATGCCTAAGGTTGCAAAACTAGGAAGAGTGCTCGGTCCTAGAGGCCTGATGCCTAATCCTAAGGCCGGAACAGTTACTACTGATCTAGTCGGAGCTATTAAAGAATTTAAAGCGGGAAAACTCGAATTCAGAGCAGATAAAGCAGGAATTGTTCATGTTCGATTTGGTAAAGCAAGTTTTTCGGAAGATGCACTTCTTGAAAATCTTAAAGTTTTACAGGCAACAATAGAAAAAAACAAACCCAGCGGTGCAAAGGGGAAATTCTGGAGAAGCTTCTTCATTACATCCACTATGGGGCCTTCAGTAGAAGTAGATATCAACGAATTACAAGACTTGCAGAAAGAAAAGTGACCCCTTTTGTTGTAAATTAGTTCAGTGGCATAGCCACACGGGCATGCGCCCAGCCAAAGACAGCAGGTCTGAGGCTGTTAAACATTTGTTTAATGGCATTCTGTAAAACCCGCCGAGGAATACGCAGATTTTTTCTTTCTGGATTGAATCGTTAGCGGCCTCGATTCCTAATGGAACTATGGCCGTATGTCCAGTTCTTCCCCCGATTCGATCCAATTATTATGGGCCGCACGCTGGAAAGCAAAAAACAGATCGTCGAAAAATTAGAGGATCTATTAGACAGTTCTGAGATGGCTTTGGTTCTTGATTACAAGGGCCTATCCACAAAAGAAATGTCTGACTTGCGCTCAAGATTGCAAGAAAGCCAAGGCGTATGCAAGGTCACTAAAAATACTTTGATGCGTCAAGCCATAAAAGGAAAAGATTCCTGGACTGGTTTGGATTCATTGCTTACTGGAACTAACGCCTTTGTTTTAATCAAAGGAGATGTTGGTAGTGCTGTTAAAGCTGTTCAAGCATTTCAAAAGGAAACACAAAAGTCTGAGACAAAGGGTGGTCTTTTCGAAGGCAAGCTCTTATCACAAGACGAAATCAAAGCGATTGCAAAACTTCCTAGCAAGGAAGCACTTATGGCTCAAATTGCTGGAGCAATGAATTCCATAACAAGCAAAATCGCTATTGGTATAAATGAGGTTCCCTCTGGACTTGCAAGGTCTCTTAAACAACATTCAGAGAGCGGCGAGAGCTGATCTTTCTTAATTAACAATTTGTTTTCTACTTACTAAGTTGCTGATTTAAACCATGTCTGCAAAAACCGATGAAATCTTAGATTCATTGAAAAGTCTCTCACTGCTTGAAGCCTCAGAGCTTGTAAAGCAAATTGAAGAAGCTTTTGGTGTCTCTGCTGCCGCATCTGCTGGCGTTGTAATGGCAGCTCCTGGAGCTGCTGCTGCTGGCGATGGTGCTGATGCTGCCGAAGAAAAAACTGAATTTGAAGTTGTTTTAGAAAGCTTTGATGCTGCATCTAAAATTAAAGTTTTAAAAGAAGTTCGCAATGCCACAGGTTTAGGCCTTGGCGAAGCAAAAGCATTAGTTGAAGCTGCTCCAAAAACAATAAAAGAAGGAGCAACAAAAGAAGATGCTGAGGCTCTTAAGAAAGCAATTGAAGCTGTTGGCGGAAAAGTAACTTTGAAATAAATAATTCTTAGTTACTGGAAAAACACCTTTTATCTGCTTATATAAAATCGGTCTATTTAGACCGATTTTTTTTTATGTCTAAAGAACAACAACTTGCAATTGCCGCAGCTACTGATGGTGCATGCAGTGGAAACCCAGGTCCAGGAGGATGGGGAGCTTTAATAAGGTTCCAAGATGGAAGTGAAATTGAATTCGGAGGGTTCAATCCCGAGACAACCAATAATCGTATGGAATTGCAAGCTGCTTTATTTGTTCTAAAGGAATTAAAAAAAATAAAATTTCATCCTTCATTATCTATTAAAACTGATAGCAAATATTTAATTGATGGAATGGAAAAGTGGATGCCAAATTGGAAGAAAAAAGGATGGAAAACTGCATCTGGCAAACCAGTTCTTAATCAAGATTTATGGAAAGCTCTTGATCATCCTGAAC
>QCIG01000020.1 GCA_003216815.1 Prochlorococcus sp. AG-402-K14
TTTTTTTATTTGATTCTTTTAAATTCAATTTAAATTAGACAGTATTGATGAGGTAGTGCTTAAATCTAGCTAATATTTTGAAGATTGCAGCAAAATCCTAATGGGATTATTAGATAGGTTAAGTCGCTTAATTAGGGCAAATCTAAATGCCTTTGTTAGCGATGCAGAAGATCCAATAAAAATACTCGATCAGTCTGTTAACGATATGCAAGAAGATTTGGTGAGGCTGCGTCAAGCCGTAGCAATGGCCATAGCAAGTCAAAAAAGATTAGAAAATCAAGCAGGTCAAGCAAAAGAGCAAATTAAGAATTGGTTTTCAAGAGCAGAATTAGCCTTGAAAAAAGGAGAGGAGGATCTTGCTAGAGAAGCATTAAGTAGAAAGAAAACTTTTCAAGAAACTTTTGAAACTTTGTCCTCCCAGTTTCAAACACAAAATGATCAAGTTGAAAAACTTAAGAAAAGTCTTTTGTTGCTAGAGAGAAAAATCGCAGAGGCTCGAACCAAAAAAGATATGCTTAAAGCAAGAGCTCAGGCCGCTAAAGCTCAGCAACAAATTCAAAGTGCTGTTGGTGATTTAGGTAGCAAGTCTGCTATGGCTGCTTTTGAAAGAATGGAGGATAAAGTAGAAGCATTGGAAGCTTCAGGTCAGGCAGCATTGGAGTTGGCAGGTGAAGATCTAGAAAGTAAGTTTGCAGCTTTAGAAGGTGGTGATGATATCGAAAAAGAATTAGAGATATTAAGGAGCCAATTGAAAGAAGGAGTGGAGGCAATAGCTTTACCCCCCTCTGATTTCAATGTTAATGAAGTAAAGAAAGTAGAAATTAAAGAAGTTGAAGTTGAAGTTGAAGTTGAATTAGAGGAGATGAAAAAGTCAATGGATAACTCTTGATTCTTTTAAAATCTCTTGACTTATGAAATATGAATAATCAAAAACTCTTTAGAGGAGTAGGAGTTATTTATCGGTATCACAAATTAAATCAGTCATCTTGTAGATCTTGGAGATTAATATTGAAACCTATTTGCGCAAGTACAGAAATAGAGCTATCTAATTGGATTGAAGAGAAACCAGTAACTAAAGATCAGCCAAAAGCAATTTTTGCTTCTTGCCAAAAATTTGGTCAAGGACAATTTGGTCGAAGTTGGTATTCGCCAAAAGGAGGCGTTTGGGTTAGTGCAGCTATAAATATAGAAGGCTCATTTCAAAACAATGCTGAGCTGTACGGTTTAGCATTGTCATTAGCACTCGCTGAGAGAATTGAACAGATAGGAGTTAATGTCAAAATAAAATGGCCAAATGATATTTGGATTGATGGTAAGAAATTAGCTGGAGTTTTACCTAGATTATTTTTCAGAGGAGGGAAACTTAGATTATTAAGAGTCGGGGTAGGATTAAACGTTTTAAATAATGTGCCTAAAGATGGGACTTCACTCAAAAAAATAACTGGAGATAAAAAGATGAATATAGGTTTTTGGTCATCAGAAGTTTTATTTGCTATTGAAAGATCTTTAGATTTTTTAGATAAAAAAAGTTTTTTATGTAGACAAGTTGAAAAAAGATTGTGGTCAAAAAATTACATTGATAAAGAAACTGGATATCAATGGGATATCAGAGGTATTGATCAAAGTGGAAGATTAATCCTTTTTAAAGACGGGAAAGAGAAAGTCTTGTCAAATTCAATATGATTAAGTTAATTAATTCTGAGAAATTTTGATTACCTTACCATCTCTAAATCTTGCGACTCTTTTGGCTCTTTGAGCAACGTTGTCTTCATGTGTAACTAGTACAATTGTTATCCCTTGATTATGAAGTTGGTCAAAAAGATTTAAAACATCTTCAGTAGTTTTGGAATCTAGAGCCCCGGTTGGTTCGTCTGCTAATAATAGTGATGGTTGATTGATTATTGCCCGTGCTATAGCGACTCTTTGCTGTTGGCCTCCAGACAATTGATTCGGAAGATTATTCATTTTGTTCCCAAGACCTACTCGATCAAGAGCCTCTTCAGCGCGCTTAACTCTTTCTAAAGAGGGAACGCATGCATAAATCATTGGAAGCATGACATTCTCAAGTGCAGAAATTTCTTGAAGTAGATGAAATTGCTGAAAAACAAAACCAAGCTCTTTGTTTCTAATGTCTGCAAGCATGTCATCATCTAGCTTTTCTACTGCAGTTCCATTTAATTCATATTTTCCGTTAGTAGGACGATCAAGGCACCCCAGGATATTCATTGCAGTACTTTTGCCAGATCCACTGGCACCCATCACAGCAAGGTAATCTCCCTGAAAAACCTCAAGATTTAGATTGTCAAGAGCTTTTACTTTAACTGAGCTTTCTCCATAAAATTTATTTACATTTGTCAGACGAGCAACAGATTTTTTCAATGATTTGAATTGGTTAGCCAATTGATCCCTTACTTGCAACAGTAATGGCTTCTTGAAGCAATGGGGTTCCAGTTACCGCACTATCAGCAAAATCAAAGAGAGGGTTGGAGATAATTCCGCCAATAGCAGTGACTAGAACACAAAAAATCAAAGCTAATTTGAGCGATGACATCCCTGGAATTGACCATTCTATTGATGGATATGCTTTCACAACATCTGAAGCTTCTTTAGGTTCAGTTACGACCATCATTTTTATAACTGAGATGTAATAGTAAATAGAAATAACAGAAGTTACTAGACCCACACTCACTAGCAAGTATTGCCCGTCTGCCCAGCCGGCAAAAAATAAATAAATCTTTCCAAAGAATCCCAACATTGGAGGAATTCCTCCCAAAGAAAGAAGACATAAACTTAATCCGAGCGTGATTAATGGATCTTTTTGGTAAAGACCTGCATAATCTGAGATTTGATCACTTCCGGTTCTGATTGAGAAAAGGATTATGCATGCGAAAGCACCAAGATTCATAAATAAATAAGCTGCCATATATAGAACCATCGCGGCATAACCATCTTCAGTTCCGCAAACCAAACCAATCATTATAAATCCTGCTTGTCCAATTGAGCTATATGCCAGCATTCTTTTCATTGATTTTTGAGCTAGTGCTACAACATTTCCCAGTGACATACTTAGAACTGCCAAAACTGTAAATAGCAATTTCCATTGTGTGTCAAAAGCACTAAAACATCCGACTAATATCCTTATTGCAAGAGCAAACCCTGCTGCTTTGGACCCTACTGATAAAAATGCAACTACTGGAGTAGGAGAGCCCTCGTAAACATCTGGTGTCCATTGGTGAAATGGAACTGCTGCAATTTTGAAAGCTACTGTAGATAAAACGAAAACAAGCGCTAATGCCGATAAAGGCGTGGGAGCACTTATTAAAGTTATTCCTATATCTTTTAGATTTGTAGATCCACTGATTCCATAAAGAAGAGATGCTCCATATAGAAATACCGCAGCGGCGGCTGAGCCGACCAACAAATATTTTAAAGCTGCTTCTGAACTTCTTGAATCTCTTTTCAGATATCCAGAAAGTAGGTAGCTGGCAACGGAAAGTGTTTCTAGTGAAACAAAAACACTTACTAAATCAGTTGAACCACATAGAAGCATTGCTCCAAGAGTGGCAGCTAATAAGATTGCTGCGAATTCACCAATAGGACTTCCATTTTGTTCAGCGTATCGCCAACTAATTAGCAGCGAAATAAGAGTTGATAGCGCTATGACCCCTCTAAAAGCAATAGCAAGATTGTCTGCGACAAATGCACCTAAGAAAGATTCTTGAATCTCTCCATTCCATTGCATTATGAGCAAAATCAAAGAAGTACAAAGACCTCCATAACAAATGGGAGGGGACCATCTAGCTGAAATCTTTTCACCAGCCAAATCAACTAAAAGTGTTCCTAGCATTGCTATTAGGACAGCAGCCTCTGGAAGCACGGCTTTGGCATTTAATGAGAGATTTAAAAGCTCTACAGGTGCATTTATGAATATTTGAAAAGAAAAAAGTTCTCCCATTTAAGTACTTTTTTTAAGCTGTGTCTGATTTTATAACTCTAGCGAAGTTATGAAATATGCCTTTTTTATCATTTTGGGCTATGCATTTTACTATTCAGTACGTTAGATAAGAAGGAGGGAAATTGAGCTAATGCCCACTGACCATACTCTTGTAATTGTTGAAAGTCCCACAAAGGCAAAGACTATTAAAGGATTTTTGCCTAAAGATTTTCAAGTTCTTGCGTCTATGGGACATGTAAGAGACTTGCCTAACAATGCCTCTGAGATCCCTGCCAAGCATAAAGGAGAGAAGTGGGCAACGATTGGAGTTAATACAACTGCTGATTTTGATCCTTTGTACGTGGTACCCAAAGACAAGAAAAAAATCGTCAAGGAATTAAAACAATCTTTAAAGGGTGCTAGTGAATTGTTACTTGCGACTGATGAAGATAGAGAAGGGGAAAGTATTAGTTGGCATTTAATGAATGTGCTTGATCCTAAAATCCCTGTTAAGAGGATGGTTTTTCATGAGATAACTAAAGAAGCTATTTCCAAAGCTCTATCAAAAACAAGAAAAATTGACATGGAATTAGTTCATGCTCAAGAGACAAGGAGGATATTAGACAGATTAGTTGGATATACGTTATCTCCTCTTTTGTGGAAAAAAGTTTCTTGGGGGTTATCTGCTGGCAGAGTTCAGTCAGTTGCAGTAAGATTACTTGTCCTGAGAGAGAGAGCAAGGAGATCTTTCAAAAGTGGAAGTTATTGGGATTTGAAAGCAAAATTGGAAAAAGAAGGTAGTGAATTTGAGGTGAAAATGATTTCGATTGGTGGTCAAAGAATTGCTAGTGGTAGTGATTTTGATGAGTCAACAGGATTATTGAAATCTGGTAGAAATGTTAAATTACTCAATGAAGAAGAATCTAAAGAACTTGCTCAAAAATTAACTACTGATAAATGGAAAGTAGTGAATGTCGAAGAAAAACCGTCAATTCGTAAACCAGTCCCTCCTTTTACAACAAGTACATTACAACAAGAAGCTAATAGAAAGCTTCGATTATCCGCTAGGGAGACCATGAGATGTGCTCAAGGTTTATATGAAAGAGGTTTTATAACATATATGAGAACAGATTCTGTTCATTTGTCTGATCAAGCAGTAAATGCCTCACGAAAATGCGTTGAATCAAAATATGGGGTTGAATATTTAAGTCATAAGCCCCGCCAATTCTCTAATAAGACGAGAAATGCGCAAGAAGCACATGAAGCAATTCGTCCTTCTGGTGAAACTTTCAAAACACCAAAAGAGTCAAACTTGCAAGGAAGGGATCTTTCTTTATACGAACTGATTTGGAAAAGAACAGTAGCAAGCCAAATGGCGGATGCACGGTTGACAATGCTTGGGGTTGAATTGCAAGCCTCAGATGTATCTTTTAGGGCAAGTGGTAAAAGAATAGATTTCCCTGGTTTCTTTAGAGCTTATGTTGAAGGGACTGATGATCCTGATAGTGCACTTGAAGGACAAGAAGTTCTTTTACCACAATTAGCTATAGGAGATACTCCAATAGCTAAGAATGTAGAGGCGTTGGGGCATCAGACTCAGCCTCCTGCTAGATATAGCGAGGCTTCATTAGTGAAAACACTTGAGAAAGAAGGTATAGGTCGTCCTTCAACATATGCAAGCATTATAGGAACAATTGTAGATCGAGGGTATTCAGTTCTAAACAATAATTCTTTGACACCAAGCTTTACAGCATTTGCTGTTACTGCTCTTCTTGAAGAACATTTTCCTGACCTTGTTGATACTAGCTTTACAGCTCGAATGGAATCTACACTTGATGAAATCTCGACAGGAAAAGTTAACTGGCTGCCATATCTCAAGGGCTTTTATAAAGGTGATACTGGTCTAGAAAATCAAGTTCAACAAAGAGAAGGAGATATAGACGGAGGAGAATTTCGAGCTGTCTCTTTGGAAGGACTTTCATCTCTTGTTCGGTTGGGTAAGTTTGGAACATATCTGGAATCCAAGCAATTAGGTGAAAATGGTAAGCCTATAACAGCTACTCTCCCTCAGGAAATCACTCCCGCAGATTTGGATGAGGATATCGCAGAGATGATATTAAAACAAAAAGCTGAGGGACCTGAATCACTTGGAATTGACCCTGATAGTGGACAAAATTTATATCTATTAAATGGTAGATATGGTCATTTTGTTCAAAGGGGCTTGGTAGTAGAATTGAAAGATCTAGGGGTTCCAAAAGGTAAGAAAAAATTAGGGAATCTTCGTTTGTTTAAAAGTAGTCAATATGGACTCTATTTGAAGCAGGACTCATCAAAAGTTCAAGTCTTGTTGCCAGAGAATATAAAAGAGGAAGAGATTGATGTTGAAAAAGCACTTGAATATCTAGAAGATAAATCATTAAAAAAAGCACCAAATCCAAAAAGGACTTCATTGCCAAAGAATTTAAAGCCAGAGAACTTGACCTTTGAGGAGGCCTTGGGATTAATTCAATTACCTCGTCTACTAGGGGATCATCCAGAGGGAGGTAGAGTTCAGTCAAGCTTGGGTAGATTTGGTCCTTATGTGGTTTGGAGTAAGAACGATGGTGAAAAAGATTATCGCTCAATTAAGGGAGAAGATGACGTTCTTCAAATTAGTCTAGAAAGAGCCCTTGAGCTCTTGTCTATTCCTAAGCGAGGGAGAGGGGGAAGAACTGCCTTGAAGGAACTAGGTATCCCGGAAGGAGAAAAAGAAACTATTCAATTATTTAATGGTCCTTATGGCTTATATGTAAAGCAGGGAAAAGTCAATGCCTCACTTCCGGAGGGGAAAGGTGCTGAAGACATCTCAATTGAGGAGGCTATTGTATTATTAGCAGCTAAGAAATCAAATAAGAAGTCAATATCTAAGAAAAGAAGTGCTACTAAAAAGACGACTAAGAAAAAAGTAGATTCATCTACATCCAAAAAAAATAGCACTTCGAAAGCGCCTTCTACTACTAAAACGGGACGGCTAAGAGCTAGTAAAGTAAGAGTAATTAAAACCAAATAAAATTTTGACTTTTATAAAGGTGGTTAAAAAAATACATATTAGATTATTCCTAATAATTTCCTTTATTTCGCTTCAATCATGTTCAAATACTTTATTAGGTGAAAAACTTGAGGATAGCTTTGATGTTATAGATAATTCATTAATGTCGGAAAACACGAGTCAAGTTAAAGAAGCAAACACACTTAATGAAATAAAAGAAATTAAATCAAGAAAAAAGAATGATAAGAAAGAAAATGATAAAGTAAATATCATAAGAGACAATTCAATATCCAATAAAAATAAAACTAGTCTGAAATCAACTAAATCAATAAAGAAGGTAATCTTTAATCCGCAGCCATATAGAATTATTTTGAAACTATCAGGTGCAAATCCTTCTGCTCCGGCTGAGACTGTTACAAACGCTCTAAGAAAAGCAGGTGTCGAGTTTGAGGTTGAAAAGATTGAGCGTTTTGATGAGGAAAGTTTGTTAAAGGATTCATCTTTCAAAAGAAAACAATTTTGACCTTAGATAATAAAAACTTTTTTAAAAGTAGATCTGTTTATAAAGCTCCTCTGAGTAAAAGGAAGGCATTGAAAATTGTTGAGTCTTCTTATTTGGCTGCTGCGACGTCCCTAATTTGGATAGCGCTTTATTATTTGCCTTTTGGTGGAGCTGTGTTTCGTCTTGCATTGCCATTGCCTTTGGCTCTTCTGCAGATTAGAAGAGGTGTGAAAACAGGTATTGATGGCGTACTAATATGTGTGATTCTCTTGGCTACCTTGATGGGGCCGCTAAGAGGACCTTTAGTGCTTTTCCCTTATGGATTGCTTTCATTATGGTTGGGATATAGTTGGCAAAAACGTTGGAATTGGTGGGTAAGTTGGAGTGTTGGAGTCGCAATTGGAACCATGGGCTTTTTAGTTAGGGTATTTGTGCTGTCGATATTGGTTGGTGAGAATTTATGGGTCATTATCACTCGTGCTGGAGCAGCATTGCTTGAGAAAGGAATAGATATTTTTAATCTTCCTTTTACTCCTGACATGACGCAAGTTCAAATGGTTGCGCTATTTCTAGTGATAACTCAGGAAATAGTTTATGTTCTTTGTCTACATGCTTTGGCATATTGGATTTTCCCTAGACTCAAATCCTTTATGCCTGAACCACCGGTTATTCTAGAGAATTTAATTTCTCTAGAATCTAATTGATAAATGATGTTGGGAGAAAATTACGTTTTATTGCCCTCTGGAGTATTAGCTTTTGGGAAAGGGATACAAGAGCAAGATATTGATGAAAGAGTGAAACGTTGGCATGACAATATTGCGAATATTGCTTTTTTTTTAATTCTTGCTGGATCTCAAACTGCAGAAATTGATGGGATTTCCGCTGCAGGTTCTACGCCTATCTCTAGACGTTATACAGCTGTTGCAGATGCGGAATTATTATTGAGAGGACCTATGCATCCCAAGAGATGGCCTTTACCTCCTTTACCTGCTGGTGTATCTCCTGCGTTGATTAGTTATGTTGCATCAAGGTTTTTAAAAATCAAACCAACTATCATTTCATCAGGACTTTTACAAAGCCCAACATTTACTCATGTTTGTCTTGAGTCTTCAAAAATAGGTCCTGCTAGATGTTTGAGTTCGGGTAATGCAATGGACATTAGTAGAGTTAACCTTTTACGTGATGCTGGGTTTAAGATAGGGAAGAAATTAAAGAAGTCTCTTTTGATAACTGAGTGTGTTCCAGGAGGTACAACAACAGCTTTTGCAGTTTTATCTGGTTTGGGAATAAATGTTAATGGTCTAATTAGCGGAAGCCATAGAAATCCACCTTCAGAATTAAAAATAAAATTAGTTAACCAAGGATTAAAGGCAGCAAAATTAAAGAAGAATCCATCTTCTATTGAGCTAATGGCCGCAGTTGGCGATCCATTTCAACCCATTGCACTTGGTCTTTTAATGGGAGCCAGAGAATCTGGCCTAGATATTTTACTAGGAGGTGGTTGTCAGATGTTGGCTGTATTGGCTTTGGCATTGAATGAAATGGAGCAAGAATCGCGTTCGGAATTTGTTGAGACAATTGTAATAGGAACTACATCTTGGTTAGTAGAAGAATCTCTTTCTTCTTCAGAAAAAAAAAGAAATTCTTTTATTCATTTAATGAATAATGTTGCTAAACATTTTAAAGTTAATATCCTGGGTTTAGCTAGTGGTTATAGATTTAATGATAGTAATCAAAAGGTTCTCCGAGATTATGAGATTGGCTATGTTAAAGAGGGCGTTGGAGCAGGAGCATTATCATTACTCGCTCAAATTAATGGATTGACTCAGAGAGAAATGATAAAAAAATGTGATACTGAGGTTGGTAATCTATTTAAGTCAAAAGATGAAAAAACTAATTAAGAAGTTTAAATAATATGCAGACTAATAATTTGGTAAGGAGGGATTTTATAAAATATGCGTTAGTTTCATCTTTTCTTATATTCTCAGGATGCTCAACATCTCAACAGAAGTTGGCTTTGAGAGGACTTTCTAATAGCTTTCCTAGTGAATTTATAAAAAGCTTATCTACAGCTTGGGAATTCTTTCCAATAAAAGATATCGAATTAAAAGATTTTTCTTATAGTTCTATCCTTCAAGAAAAAACAGACTTATTAGTCTTAAATGACGGTTGGATTTCTAATTTACCTTTTGGTTCACTTCAAGAAATTAAAGCAAGTCAAATTAGAGATGATTTCAGTAAGCACACTAGATCTTTTCTGGATGGGTTAGGAGAGGATTATAAAAATAGGATTTTCCCTTTAGCGGTTAGTCCTTGGGTAATACTTTTCAGAAATGAAGATTCTCTAGCTTTAAAAAATAGAGATTCTTGGGAAGTTATTTTTTCAAGAGTACTTACAAATCAAATAGTTTTTCCAAATAGTCCTTATCTCTTGATTTCTATTGCTCAAAAAATAGGTTTTATTAATGACTTCTCAAAAATCAAGAGTCAAGCCAAATCATTTGATGATAGGAATGCTTTAAATTGGGTCGTTTCAGGTAGAGCTAATGCAGCAGTCCTACCTTTGTCTAGCTGTGTTGATAGCCTTATTAAAGATCCTCGTTTGTCCGTTCTTTTGCCGCAGGAGGGCAGTCCATTGAATTGGACAGTTCTTGCTTCTCCTGCCCTCTCTCGAGAAAGTTTCCCTACTGACTGGTTTAATTTGTTATGGGAAAAAACATATTTGAAACGTGTAATAAGAAAAGGTTTTTTGCCACCAACAAGCCTTGCAGATTTAAGGACAAAGAATCTAAATATCTCTCAAAGATATCATTCTATTTTTCTTCCAGAAGAAAGTGTTTGGAATAAATGTTGGTCATTGCCTTTACTTAAGTATGAGGATAAAAAAAAATTGGCTCTGAATTGGAATAATTCATAGTCCATATTCAAGCTTCATTTGAAATTCAAATAAACTTTTTCAAAGACATTTCCTAGTACCATAACTAACATTCTTAAAGTTGTAGGTTCTTTAGTGTTTACTGGTTTAATTCAGTCTATTGGAACGATCAAGAAAAATAATACGGGCGTAGTTGTTGATGGATGTCAGCCTTTTTCTCCATTAAAACTTGGTGATAGTGTCTCTGTGGATGGGGTTTGTTTAACAGTTTCTGAACTTATGAATGATTCTTTTTTTGCAAATATAAGTGAAGAGACGCTTAAAAGAACCAATCTGGCAGAAAAAGCTCAGAGAAATGGCTATGTAAATCTTGAGCCGGCATTACGTCTTTCTGATCGATTAGGTGGACATATTGTTAGTGGACATATAGATGGGACGGGTAAAGTTGTATCAATCGAAAATATGAAAAATTCTTGGATCTTGAAAGTATCCTGGGATGATTTTTATTTCAGTAGATATATGTGCGATAAGGCTAGTATTAGCCTGAATGGCATAAGTCTTACTATCGCAGAGATATATGATAATGGATGTAAATTTTCAGTAGCCGTAATACCTCATACATGGGTAAATACTTGCTTGCAATTTTTAAAAATTGGTGAAAAGGTTAATTTGGAAGTTGATTTAATGGCCAAATATGCTGAAAAACTTCTAAAAGTAAATGAAAATAATTTTCTTCTGAAACAAAACCCAGTGATAAACTCCCATTGGCTGAACGAGCAAGGTTGGAATTAATAGGTTTATATTTGTTTTGAGTGACTTAGTTGAAAGAATTATTATTTTTTAAGTGGTAACAAACTGATTGCACGCGACTCTTTTCGTACATCAATACGAAATTCCTGTCCTGGTTCAAGACCTAATTTTTTGGTATATGCATGTCCAATAAGAAGATTGCCATTTCCATGAACTTTTGTGCGAAATTCTGCCTGTCTTCCTCTTGAAGATCTATTTCCTGCTCTACCAGGTCCGTTTGAGCGAAGTTTATATCCTTTAGCTTCAACTAGGGCTCGATAGAAACTTTTACGTAAAACTCGCCCACTTGGCCCAACGTAACCACATCCTTTAGCGATTTCGTCTTCTGGACGATTGCTCAAAGATCTTGCTTTGTCAAGGAGTTCTTTTCCAACAAGCATTTCAGACTGTTTTAATTAACTGAATTCTGACCAATAAGTGGAATTGTGGCAACAAATTAATTCAAAGTTTCTTTCTTAGTATCAATATTTACCTCTAAAGCAGATAAAGGATGATGAATAAAACGACCCAAATACCATCAACAAAGTGCCAATAGAGCTCTACTGCTTCAAATGGAAATTTGTTATCGTTATTTACTCGACCAGATGGGACACGTGTTTGCCACCAAATAATCATTATCATTATTGACCCAAGTGTTACGTGAAGGCCATGAAAACCAGTTAAAGCATAAAACGTACTTGCAAATAGGTTATCAGTTAATCCAAAAGGCAAAGTAAAGTATTCAAACATTTGGCTTATCAAAAATGCCACTCCTAATGAACCTGTAATCAGAAGCCATCTTTGACATTGTGTGGCCTCATTCTTTTCAAGGAATTTCCCAGCCCGGTGAAAAGTAAAGCTACTAACAAGAAGCAATACTGTATTTAAAGTGGGTAGGGGTAGTTCTAATTCATAAATAGCGTCAGGGCCAATTGGATTAACTGCTTTAAAAGTTAGGTATGCTGCAAAAAAACCAGCAAAGGTCATTCCATCAGCAATTAAAAAAGCTATTAACCCAAATAAACGGAAATCTTCATGATCTTCCGTTGAGAGATCTTTTTTGTTTTCAGATGATTGCTCTTTCGGAACTATAGATGTCATTTTTTTTGTGCCTCAGTTTCAATTGAATGTTTTTCCCCATAACCATATGGTTCAACGACGAGAGGTGCATCTCCCTCCCAGTTTTCAACAGGAGGCGGTGAACTTGTTAACCACTCAGGAGTTAGCGCATCCCAGGGATTGTTACCAGCGTCATCCCCGTAGAGGATGCTTTGAAAAATATTCCATAGAAAAGGTAAGGTACTTAAAGCCATTAATAAGGCTCCCACACTACTTATTTGATTGATTAATTGAAATTGTGGATCGTATTCTGCAACTCGTCTAGGCATGCCATTTAAGCCTAACCAGTGTTGAGGAGCAAAACAAAGATTAAAGCCTATAAAGGTAATTATGAAGTGGAATCTTCCAAGATTTTCATTGAGCATTTTCCCAGTGAATTTTGGGAACCAATGATAAATGGAGGAGAAAATAACAAAGACGGAGCCTCCATAAACTATGTAATGAAAATGTGCAACAACAAAATAGGTGTCGTGTACATGAACATCAAAAGGTACTTGAGCAAGAGCAACTCCGGTTATTCCACCTAAAACAAAGTTAATAATAAATCCACACGAAAACAGCATTGCTCCGTTGAGTGAAATTTTGCCTCCCCATAAAGTGGCAACCCAATTAAAAAATTTAATACCTGTGGGAACAGCTATAAATGCAGTGGCTATGGTGAAAAATAAGCGCATCCAAGGAGGAGTACCACTTGTAAACATATGATGGGCCCAAACAACTAGACCTAAAACAACTATTCCCATTATGGAGAAGACCATTGTCGTATAGCCAAAAAGTGGCTTTCTACTATGGATTGGCAGGATCTCACTGACCAGGCCAAAAGCTGGTAGGACCATGATATAAACAGCAGGGTGCGAGTAAAACCAAAAAAGATGTTGATAAACAATTACGTTTCCTCCAAGGCTGGGATTAAAGAAACCAGTATGAGCAACTATGTCAAAGCTTAAAAGTATTAAAGTACCAGCAAGAACAGGAGTCGATAGAACAACAAGAATACTTGTACCAAGCATTGCCCAGCAATACATAGGTAATTGCATTAATCTAAGCCCAGGTCTTCTTAATTTCAGGATGGTTGCGATGAAATTAATACCACCAAAAATTGAGCTTCCACCCAAAAGTAAGACACTTAATATCCAAATTATTTGACCGGCCGCTGGAGTCGTAATGCTTAAAGGCGGATATGCAGTCCAGCCAGATTGTGCAGCACCATTTATGAAATAGCTTGTTATCAACATTAAACCCGAGGGAGGTATTAGCCAAAAAGCAACTGCATTGAGTCTTGGAAATGCCATGTCTCTCGCGCCAACATAAAAAGGTATTAAATAATTCCCAAAGGCACCATTTACAACCGGAACGATCCATAAAAAAATCATGATTGTTCCGTGGAGTGTTAGTACTTGGTTGTAAACCTCTCTTGGCATGAAATCTGAAAGCGGACTAGTGAGTTCTACCCTTATTGCTCCAGCTAAAGATCCTCCAATTAAATAAAACAAGAAACCGCAAACTAAATATTGAAGACCTATAACTTTATGATCAAGACTAAAACTTAGATATTTGAGCCATCCAGTTGGTTGAAGTTTCTCTGGAGGGGAGTCGTTTGGTTTAAGTGAAAGAGTCATAAATTTAAATTGTTTCCTTTGTGTTTTCTTTTAACCAAGTGTCAAAATCTTCTTGTTCATCAACTATTACGTTTGATCTCATCCCTCCATGATATGGACCACACAATTCTGCACAAACGATTGGGAAATTACCTGTTTTTGTTGGAGTGAAATTTAAAATTGTTGGTTGACCAGGGATGACATCTTGTTTAAGTCTAAATTGAGGGACCCAAAAGGCATGTATTACATCTTTAGATTCCATCTTTAAACTAATTTCTTTCCCTACTGGAACATGAAGTTCTCCAGAAACAATATCTCCTTTTGGATAATGAAAGATAAAAGCAAATTGCATTGCAGTCAACTCAATTGGTAATGAGGACGAATTATTTGGAGATGAAGTTTCAATTGGCCCTGATCCAATCCCACCCCAAATTCTTTCAGACTGACTTTCTATATGACTGGTGTGATCATGCATTAAAGGTTGCATACCCCCCATTCGATCATAAATATCGTAACTATATAAACCTACAAATAAAACAACAATTGCAGGAATTGCTGTCCAGAAAATTTCTAGAGAAATGTTACCTTCTAAATCTATCCCATCTCCAGTTTCACCAGGCTTTCGACGGAAATGAACAAGACTATAAATCACAAGAGCAGTCATACCAATAAAGAGTATGCTGCCAATAATGAATAGAACTCGATAAAGTTCATCATAAACAGGAGCATTCATGCTCGCGCTTACTGGAAGCATATCGACGTTGTAAGCGATCCAAACTCCTCCTATTCCAAGAATTAAACTTGTAGCAAGGGTTATGATGGCCGACAGTTTCGGCAAGAAGATCTCCTTTTCTATTTATAGGTTATGGGCAAAATTAATTAATGTATTAACTAATTGTTAATTCAAGATGAATAATTCTTTTTTACAGAGAATCTTTATGTTGCAGTCCGCTTATTCAGGTGACGTATACGAAGTAATCGCTACGTTGAAGTAATAATGATTTTCATGGATCTTTGCATACGTGCAGATTATTTATTCGCAAAAACATCGCTATAGATTGGGCCAGCTTGCTGCTCACGTGGTAGTTGCTCTAATCGCTCTTGTCGTAATAGGAGGAGCAACGAGAGTGATGGAAGCTGGCCTAGCTTGCCCTGACTGGCCTTTGTGTTATGGATCTTTTTTGCCTGGTAGGCAAATGAATTTACAAGTATTCCTCGAATGGTTTCATCGCTTAGATGCTTTTTTGTGGGGATAGTTTTGATTATTCAGTTTGCCCTCTCTTTATACTGGGCCAAATCCTTGCCGGAATGGGTCCCTTGGACTTATGGACTATTGACTTTGCTTGTTGCTCTTCAAGGTTTTTTAGGGGCTTTGACGGTACAGCAGTTGCTACCATCTTTAGTCGTTGTAGCTCATCTCGCAGTCGCCTTAACTCTCGTAGCGATTATGAGTGGCGTGACGCAACAATTACTTAGTCCAGGTCAATCAATTTTTCCACCTTGGATTCGATCTCTTGGTTTTCTATCCCTATTTTCTGTAATAGGTCAATCTTTACTTGGTAGTCGGGTGGCGACCTCATGGGCTTCACATAGATGCTTGAATTTTGGAGACTCTTGTAACCTTCTTGGTCTTCATCGAGCAAGTGCCCTGCCCGTTAGCCTTTTAGTTATTTTATTTGTAATTATTTCATCTTTTCGTAGAGATATTCTTGTTAATCAATGGCCTTATCTTTTCATTATTACTTTTTTGATTGTCTTGCAAATCTTATTAGGAGTTTTATCAATTCAACTACGTATGAGTGAGCCTAGCCTTATCATTGGTCATCAACTAGTTGCTTGCTTGTTAGTGGCGGTTATATCAGCATTGAATTTCAAAGGTAGAGGAATGGATAGATCTTCTCAATCATTTTTTATCAATCAATCAACTTTGGAGACATGTCATGGTTAGCTCAACTTCTGATGTAATTCCTCAGTCAATTAATCGTGAGGATATAGTTCCCTCTAGAAAGCGTATTAAATTACCAGCTTGGTTAGAGGTTGCTAAACCTAGATTAATCCCTCTTTTACTTGCTACAACTGTTGGTGGAATGGCTCTTTCTGAAGAATGGCCGTTACCCTCTCTTAGAATGGCATGTACTTTAGGTGGCGGAGCTCTTGCGGCAGCAGCAGCAGGAGCTCTTAATTGCTTGTGGGAACAAGATCTTGATAAACGAATGAAACGTACGAGTAATAGGGCATTGCCATCTGGACGCCTAACTCCGACATCTGTTTTTATTGGGGCAATCTCTTGTACGCTCGCTTCTTCAATTCTTTTAGTAAGTGGAGTTAACTGTTTAGCTGCAGGACTTACTCTTCTGGGACTTTGTAGTTATGTGCTTCTCTATACAGCTTTCTTGAAACCTAGGACATCTCAAAATATAGTTTTTGGGGGAGTTGCGGGGGCGATCCCTCCTCTGGTTGGGGCTTCAGCAGCGGTAGGACATATTGGATTAGGAGGTTGGTGGCTCTTTTCTTTGGTTATGGTTTGGACCCCAGCACATTTTTGGGCTCTGGCAATATTGTTAAAGGAGGACTATCGATCAGTAGGGATACCAATGCTTCCAACAGTAAGTGGTCCTTTTGTTACGGCCAAAGCTATATCTTTTTATGGTTATCTAACTGTATTTTTAAGTTTTTTAGGATGTTTTGCTTTACCCGAAGGAGGTTTCTTATATGGAATTTTATTGTTGCCATATAACTCAAGACTTCTTCAATTGGTTTCAAGATTAAGAGATAACCCAGAGGATTCAGATCGTGCTAAGGGCTTGTTCAGGTGGTCTATTCTTTACATGTTTGGAATTTGCTTTTTACTTGTTATTAGTAGATTGCAAGTGTCAATTATTTTTAATGATCAGTTGATAAAATTAGTTAATGACTTCTTTATGAGCTTTCCTTAAGCCTGAAGAATAAAAATAAAAACTTTACAAACTTGTTCTCTTGTATT
Source organism: Prochlorococcus sp. AG-402-K14 (assembly GCA_003216815.1). Classification (GTDB taxonomy): domain Bacteria; phylum Cyanobacteriota; class Cyanobacteriia; order PCC-6307; family Cyanobiaceae; genus Prochlorococcus_B. The sequence goes on from QCIG01000020.1 coordinate 16,829, forward strand.
AATTAGAATTTGTTAGAAGATATCAGCTTGTCTTTTTAGCGAATCTATTTTTAGATGTTTTTTATTCAACTGAAAGATCTATTCAAGTCGTATGGCAGTGTTATGGCTCTTAATGGCCTTAACCTTAAGGTACCTAAAGGTTCTTTGTATGGCTTGTTGGGCCCAAATGGGGCAGGGAAAAGTACTGCACTTAGAATTATCTGCACTCTTCTTGATCCTGATTCGGGTTATGTTGAGGTAGCAGGGAACAATGCGTTGATTGATGAAAAAGAAACCCGACGAAAATTGGGGTATGTAGCTCAAGAGGTTGCAATTGATAAAATACTTACAGGTAGAGAGTTGCTTCAGCTTCAAGGAGACCTTTATCATCTAAATAAAAACGATAAGAAAAAAAGAATTGAGGAATTGATTCATAGACTTGAGATGCATGAATGGATTGATAGAAGATGTGGTTCCTTTTCTGGAGGTATGAAAAGAAGGCTTGATCTTGCATCCGGATTACTGCATGAACCAGAATTATTGATTCTTGATGAACCTACTGTTGGGTTGGATATAGAAAGTAGATCAGTTATTTGGGGATTGTTAAAGGAACTTAGAGATAACGAAACTACAATCCTTTTAAGTAGTCATTATCTTGAGGAAGTTGATGAACTTGCAGATGAGATGGCTATTATTGATAAGGGAAAAGTCATTGCTAGTGGAAAACCAGAAGATTTAAAGCAAGCACTAGGTGGAGACAGGGTGACACTTAGGGTTAGAGAATTCAGTAATAAATTAGAAGCTGAATCTGTAAGGAAATTAATAAAAAATATCAATGGAGTATCAAATGTAGTTGTAAATAAAAAACAAGGATATTCTTTAAATTTTTTAGTTCGAAGCAATGATGTTATATCAAATTTGTCAGATCATCTTTCAAAAGAAAATTTTGAAGTCTTTGCACTTTCTCATAGTCGTCCTAGTTTAGATGATGTTTATTTGCAGGCAACTGGTAAGACTCTTATGGATGCAGAATTAGAATTAGCTGGTAAAAGAGATTTTAAGCTTGAGAATAAGAAATCAATGCGTTAATTGATTGTATTAATCCAAAACTAAAAAGATATGACTACTACTAATCCATCAAACCATCAAGAACAACTGTCAAGAAATGATTTTACCGAAATGTTGCAAGAGACTTCAGCATTAACATGGAGGCTATTCATTCAATTAATTCGACGACCTTCAACACTATTTGCAGGTATTCTCCAACCTTTGATATGGCTTTTGCTTTTTGCGGCCTTATTTTCTAAGGCTCCAATAGATTTTTTGCCTGGGAGCAGTAGCTATGGTGAATTTCTTGGGGCTGGTTTAATAGTATTTACTGCTTTTAGTGGGGCCCTTAATGCTGGACTCCCTGTAATGTTTGATAGAGAATTTGGTTTCCTTAATCGCCTTTTAGTTGCTCCATTGAGTAGTAGAAGTTCGATAGTAATATCTTCAGTAATCTATATAACTACCATTAGCCTTTTGCAGAGTTTTGCAATTATGGCAACTTCTGCTCTCCTTGGTTATGGCTGGCCAAGTTTAGGAGGCCTTCTGCTCATAGCAATAACCTTGTTGCTGTTGATATTTGCAATAACTGGCCTAAGTCTTGGGTTGGCATTCGTTCTACCAGGACATATAGAACTAATTGCAATCATTTTTATTGCTAACCTCCCTGTCCTTTTTGCTAGTACTGCTTTAGCCCCAATTTCTTTTATGCCTCAATGGCTGGGATGGATAGCCTCAATTAACCCATTAACATTTGCAATTGAACCAATACGCATGGCCTATCACAATTCTGTCGATCTGAAATCAGTTTTAATTAATGCTCCTTATGGAGAAGTAAATGGATATTCTTGTCTCGCAATTTTATTTATTCTTACAGTTGGATTGTTTTTTCTTATCAGACCACTGTTAAATCGCAAACTTGCTTGATAACCTTAATTTAGCCATTTTAAAGAACCTTGGAGTCTAGAAAGTATCAGCTACAACAACAAATTGTAGATGCTCTTACGTCTAATGATAATGAACTATACTCTATTTTAAAATCTCAATGGGCACATAGATTTGGAGTAGAAAGTTTGGAAGAATTGGAAAATTTAGATATAAGCAAGATAACTCAAAACTCTAAGATTGAAGATAAACAAGAGATTGATCAATCTCTTGTTTATCTTTCTGAGGGTGATAATGAAATTTCTTTAGAAGTTGATGATAAGCAAGAAGAAATCATAAATTTCGCTAAGAAAGAAGTTAAACCAGTTGAGCTTGAAAACAAAGAGTCATTTGAAGTTAAATCATATGAAATAGTTCAGAAAGGAAACCATGTAAATAAGGCTCTGGATCAATCAAACGTGTATAAAAGTCCTCCTAAAGTAGAGGCATTAATTCCATTACCTCCTAAACCTAAATATAGTTTTCTGAAGAAGTGGTTGCTGAGAAGTTAGTTTTAGTTTCTGATGTGAATTTTTAAAATTTATTTCTTATTGCTAATGGGAAATTAGATATTTGCTGGTTTTACATCATTCCTGGCATACCCATTCCGCCCATTCCACCCATTCCACCCATTCCACC
>QCIG01000021.1 GCA_003216815.1 Prochlorococcus sp. AG-402-K14
CCAAATCCAGCTAGTGAAATGATTTATCTTGGCAGTATTTAATATCTTTATGTGACTGAGCTTCGACTATTCTATAGGGCTTTGGCTGAGATTTAGGGCAAAAAATAACTGGCAATACAGATCGACAAAACACGTGCGATTTTTTTTGCGCCAAATTCTCAACTTCCTCACTTTCTAGTTTACCTTGACTGGAAATCCTGCAAAGCTACTTGAAAAACGCTTAAGATCTATAACTTATTATTTACATCGATTCCAAGGATGAGAGTTTAAATGCCACACAGGACCTTGGTAAAAACTATTGGGGGATTTCCATGCATAAATGCTTCGGGATTTAATTGTTGAAACGCAGCCAAAGACTGATCTGTTTTTAGAAGTCTTACCCGAATTATTAAAACGCCAAGCACTGATACGTAACTCATTCCCTCTCGAATAAAAACCTAAGAGGTATTGCCCTTCAACTATTACTCTTTCATTCCCATTACATACAGAACCATAATTTGAGCAAGTCTTAAGGTTCGAGGTTACATTCTCTCCGAATTCCGACCATGAATTAGGCCATCGTTCTTGTAGCATCCAATGTATTTTTGCAGCTTTAAGTGCTTGATCTACATATGTAATAGCAGCAGCTTGTCGTGAACTCAATATGAACCCTGAGAAAATAGGAATAGCTATACTTGTTAATAGACCAATGATTGCTGTCACCACTATTAATTCAATAAGAGTGAAGCCTTCGCCTATCCCTTCCTGGGGGTGTCTCAGTTTCTCTTTCTTGAACTCAATAACCACAGGTTGATTTTATACTAAGTTTAAATAATGACAATCAAGCTCGAATAAACTTTAGATCTCTTTACTTTATCTCTTCCATTATCCCCCTTTGGAGAGATCAATCTTTACCCTATTGGCAATTTGACTTCAAAAATCTCTGTCGGGAACTGAATAAGACGACACGACTATTATTATTAGCTATATAGAATTCTATGTATTTACTTCTCTGTGTTGATATCAGTTGCTTCTTCTTATCCTGAAAATACGATTAAAGAATGAGGACAAGGAGACTTGCTTATTGAGCAGTATTTAAAGCATTTCTCTTGAATCCTTCTGTTTATTTATTGATGACAAATTAAAAGCCTAAGTTTGTTTACAATTTGACGCTACTAGATCGTAGATTTTTCTTGAGTTAGTAAAAAGGCTGATTCATTTATCTAGTTCGTTTTGAATTATCTCTGTGGGAATTGCTAAAACTTCATTATCAATAGCTTCTCCTAGCCACTCTTTGTATTCATTGAATACGCAGCGACGATCAGAAGGGCTTGTTAAAAATTTCATTCTTGAAACTGCATTATTTACTGCCATATGCAACATTTCTTGTAGCTGCTTATCTGCATTCATTCGTTTAAGAACTTATCTATTTATTTATCAATAGCTAGAAACTTCCATTTTGAAATTGGAGTTAATACTCTTTGTGTATATATCAGGACCTTGGATCATTCATGGAATTATTTGGCTTCCTAGAATTTTGGTCTTCCTTTCTTAATTGATTTATTACAAATCAATGCTTTCATCAGGGAAAGCATCTGCCATTAAAGGAATTAAGGCTGTTTCTATTTGATCTTCTGTTTTAAATCCAAGCGCCTCTGCAGGTTCATTCCCTAAAGATATAACAATTGATTCAACTGAATTAGTCATTGGTTAATTAGCTTTCTTGAATAAATATGTATAGAAATTACCTCTAAAACAATGGAAATCAAAAGTTTTGTGTTGAAGAGAAGTTAATTAATTTCGACTTTTGCCAAAGCAAGATGTGAGAGAATAGTCTTATTGAATTATGTTGTATAGCAACCATTGCAATATGTTCTTCAATTCGCTTTTATAAAAGGTGAAAGTTTTTAGGAATTTGATTAATGAGCGGAGATAATATTTATGGTACTCATCATTTAAAGTTTTATTCAAAAGAGATGACTGAAACTAAAAAGATTGCTTTAGCCTACTTTGAAAAGAAATTATTCCCTGAAAGTAACTCTATAATTTACCTACAGCGGCAGCATCAAGAAATAAAATTACTTGATGCTGCCTAGACTGAGGAAGGTCTTTTGTTAACCACTTTTCATGAATGAAATGGAGAGTTTATTTTATTTGCCAAATTAAAAGATTACTTTCTTATCGACCATCACTTTTAGATCCATCATTCTTATGAACAGATCGTAAACGAATTTTGTGAATTCTTGGAGATCTTAGTCAATTAATTAAAAAAAAAACTTTTCAATAACCAGTATTTGATTTTAGTAATATCAAGCGAACTTAGTGAATTTGGATGGTGGTAATGAAGTTTTGATGAAATTGATTCTTATTGATTGATTTATTCTTTTTGCATTATCCCTATCAGGGAAAGTCGATTCTGATATTACTTCTTGTGGGAATGTAGAAAAATGTATGAAAATCTTTTATTAAATTCATCTTTTTTTTGTGTTTCATATCTAGCGATAATATTTTGTCTATATTTAATCAAAGAATCAAATATTTTCTTATTACTTTTATAGTTACTACTTGAGTCCAATATTCCCAAATAATTACAAATATAACGAAACTCTATGTTAAGAGGAGGTAGCGATTTGTTTGCATAGTTAAGTGAAACGTCATTTTTGTTTAGATAATCTATTGAAGACTCTGATAAATATCTTGACAAAAGTATTTTCCCTGCAAATTCATCCGTAAAATCTTCAAAAGAGAAAAAGGATGATTTAGTTGCAAGATTATTATCAAATTTATTTTTAAAATAATTGAAATCAAAAACGAATTTCCAAGTATAAAAATCCCCAGATGAAGTTAGATATCCTTTATCCCAGACTTCTTGATATAACTGTTCAAAATTTACTATAAGATTATGCTTTGATAGTTCTGAATAAATTGATTTTAAATAAGAGAATGGATCACGTTTGACAAATACCCATTCTATGTTTCGAAAACCTAAATTTTTTAGAAGTGTAGAAAATTCTTTTGCCAAATGTTGATCAATTAGTAAATTCTCAAAATCTTCTCCACAAATCAATACATTTTTACAATCTAATCGCATAGCATTTGTATATATAGTCTTAAAGAATTTTGAAATTGAATTGAAGTCATTTTCCTGTATCAGCCATGCCAATGGACTATGATTCTTGAATTCTGAAAAGCTAAACTTGTTCTTTTGAAAAACCTTCAGCAAAAATTTGTTTTCAGATAGAGAAATTAAGCTTGGATAGTACAAGGAATCTGTAGATAGAAATTCTTTGAACTTAAAACAAATCTCTTGAAACGTTGTCGTAGCTGTCTTATGAGTACCTGAATGCAGAATCAACCTCATATGTGATCGATTTTACTACTTAGTGCATCCTATGATACTTAGTTAGGGTGCTTGTGCGTCTGGGTTGAGATTGCTTTAGATATATATTTCTACTTTGTCGTAATTACTCAAGTAATTTTCCTTTTAAATCTTTGACTCCCTTTGCTTTGCTAACAATGTCTAGAAGTTCTTGACGCAATGGGGCAATCTTCTTCTTTGAAATATTCAGATCTAAAGTTTGCTTATTGAGCTTGACATGATAATTACAATTTTCCGAAGCATTTAATTCTGGAAAGTCACTTCTTTGATGCGAGCCTCTACTCTCTTTTCTATTTAAGGCGGAAAGCAATGTTGCTTGTGCAGATATGACTGATGATTCTAAATCAAAAACCTGAACAAGATCATCACAACTTTGATAGTCAATCCTAACGTCTATATTCTCAATGATATTCTTGATATCTTGAACTTTTTTTAGACCTGACTTTAATAAGCTTTCATCTTTAATTACGCCACAATGCTGCCACATTACATTACTTAATTGATGTTGTAATGGCTTTGCTAATTCTGTTCCTTTCTTTATAAACTTATTGATATTGTTATGTGCATTTTTAATAGATATTTCAGATCTTATTTGTGCATTTAGATGCTTGGAATACTTAATGCTAGCAATCCCGGCCCTTTTGCCGAAAATTAAAATTTCTGCAAGAGAATTCCCTCCTAATCGATTTGCACCATGTAACCCACCTGCTACTTCTCCCGCTGCGTATAAACCTTGAATTGACGTGGAATGCTCTCTAGAGCTTATTACGACCCCGCCCATCGAATAGTGAGCAGTAGGTGCAACCTCCATAGGTTCTTTTGAAATGTCAAGCATTTGTGCATCTAAAAATTGTCTATAAATACTTGGTATTTTTTGCATTATGAATTCTTTACTCATATGACTTATATCTAAATAAACACCTCCATTAGAGGTCCCTCGACCTTCAGCAATCTCAGTGTAATTTGCTACGGCAACCCGATCTCTAGTTGAGAGTTCCATCCGCTCCTTATCATAATTAATCATAAATCTTTCACCTTTGTTGTTTATTAGTTTTCCTCCTTCTCCTCTAACGGCTTCTGTAACGAGAGTCCCTGCAATTTCTTCTGGTGTAATCATCCCTGAAGGATGAAATTGAACCATTTCCATATCTCTTAACTCGCACCCTGCTTTGAGACTTAAGCAAAAGCCATCTCCTGTATTTTCTTTTTGTCTAGAAGAACTTTTTTTCCATATTTTTGTATGACCTCCTGTACAAAGAATAACAGCATCAGCTAAGTGTACTGTTCTTTCGGCTGTAGTTATATCGAATGACATTGCACCGAAGCATATATCGTCTCTTATAAGTAGTTCAGTAACGTATTGCTTGTCATGAATTTGAATTTGTAAGGACTCTGCTTTTTTTAAAAGTGTTTTTAAAATAGATAAACCTGTGTAATCACCAGAATAACAAGTTCTTCTATATGTATGAGCTCCGAAAAATCTTTGATCAAGATTCCCATTTGTTAATTTCGCAAAATTTGCCCCCCATTTATCTATTTCTTTTACTAGGGAAGGAGATTCTTTAGCCATTATTTCTATTTGTGATGAGTCTCCGAGACCATATCCTTCTATATAAGTATCAGCAAAATGTTGTTCCCAGGAGTCTTCTGGATCGACATTCCCAAGTGCTGCATTAATTCCACCTGCAGCTAAAACAGTATGTGAATCTGTTTTAATTCGTTTTCCTAGAACTGAGACTTGAAGTCCTGCTAGCTTGACTTCTATAGCTGCCCTTAATCCGGCACCTCCACACCCAATTACTAATACATTTGAAATTTCAGTTAGGTGATTGTAATTTGACATTGAATCAAAAAAATTAGATTAAAAATTAAGTAGGAATGGAATTATTCTAATCTGTCCAATCTCCTTCATTAGCTCAAGCTTTATGACTCATTAGCTAATAGTTAATCACCATTACTGATTAGTTTTTGCTATTGCTTATCCAGCTGATTTAGAAATTTTCTGCTTCGTTCATGTTGTGCGTTGGAAAAGAAAATCTCTGGGGTAGAGGTTTCTATAACTTTGCCTGAATCCATAAATAAAACTTGATCACTTACGTCTTTAGCAAAACCTATTTCATGAGTTACTACAATCATTGTCATCCCTTGTTCAGCAAGCCTTCTCATCGCATCTAATACTTCGTTAATCCGTTCTGGATCTAAAGCACTAGTTGGTTCATCGAATAAAAGTAATTCAGGTTTTAATGCTAAGGCTCTAGCAATAGCTACTCGTTGTTGTTCTCCACCACTAAGTTGACTTGGGTATTTTTTAGCATGTGAATCTATTCCCATTTGACTCAACAAATACATGCCATAATCTTCGGCTTCAATTTGACTACGTTTTTGAACATGTACCGGAGCAAGTGTTATATTCTCAAGAATTGATAGATGAGGAAATAGATTAAATTGTTGAAAAACCATCCCAACTCTTCTTCTGATTTTTTGGATTTTCCTTTCATCATGATTGGGCTCTATATTTATTCCTAGAACATTTAGTTCTCCTCTATCAAAAGTTTCAAGACCATTAAAAGTCCGAATAAGAGTACTTTTCCCTGATCCTGATGGTCCCATTACTACAAGAACCTTGCCTTGATTAACTGTCAGTGAGACATTATCAAGAGCTCTCAATCCCTTTGTATACGACTTTGTGAGATTTTTAGCAATAACAATAGGGTTCATGAATTATTAGAAATTGGCTTGATTGATTTTCATTCTTTGTTCAAGATGTCTCGCAAGAACCGCCATGATTGTACAAACGAACCAATAGACACATGCTAGCCAAATATATACTTCAATATATTGACCAATAAACTCTGGATTAGCCAGAATACTTCTTCCTACGCCTAGTAACTCCACTAATCCTAAAATAGCCATTAAAGAAGTATTTTGAAAAAGTCCGATAGATTGGTTAGTCAACGCAGGTAATGCAATGCGTAAGGCTTGAGGAATTAGTATAAATTGAATGATTTGGTATTTATTAAGGCCAAGACTACTAGCTGCTTCTATTTGAGTGCTAGGGATTGACTGTAATCCGCCACGAATATCTTCAGCTATATAGGCAGAGACAAATAGGGTGAATGCGAAGATAGCTCTCCAAACACGATCAATTTCTATTCCTACTGGCATAAATAAAGGGATGAGTAGTTGACCAAAGAAAAGTACGGATATAAGAGGAACTGCTCTCATTACATCTATATAGATTGAACTTAGTTTTCGTATCAAAGGTAATGAACTTTGGCGACAAAGTGCCAAGATTATTCCCAATGGCAAAGAAAATAATGAGCTACAAGTCGTTAGTAAAATACTTAAAGTTAAACCACCAAAATGTCTACTCATTATAGGTGATATTCCAATTCCACCATAAAGCAAATACAGACCTAAGGGGATAGTTCCTGCCCATGCTATTAGCAGATTTTTACGTAGCCATTTCCACTCAGGACCAAAAAGGGTAATGATACTTAGTGAAAGGAGGCTGAAAATCCAAGTTGCAGGTCTCCATTGTTCAGCAGGTGGAAAACTGCCGAATGCGTATAAAGGAAGATTAGATGTGATAACTTTCCAATTAGCGTTATGTATAAGCCATCCAAAAGCTTTAAAACAAATTAAATTAATAACTATTATGAAGATTAGACTAATAATAGTATTCAAAAAATTAGAAAATAAAGTCTTTCTTGTATTTTGAAAGAACAATATAATTAAAGTTATATTAAACATGAATTAATTATATTTTCTGGCATTGATAATTATCCTATTAATAATTTCCATACTATTGCTTATTAATAGATTTAATACTAGAAAACTTGTAAGCAATATCATAAAACACTCTATAGCCCTTCCCGTTTGATTTATGATAGTATCATTTATTGCGTAAATATCTGAGTATCCGACTGCAATTGCGAGGGTACTATTCTTTGCAAGATTGAGATATTGACTTGTTAGACCTGGGATTATTGCCGGTAATGCTTGTGGAATTATTATGCTTATTAGACCCTTTCTTTCAGAGACTCCCAAGCTTCTAAAAGCTTCCCATTGCCCCCTAGGAACAGAAAGGATGCCTCCACGAATTACTTCCGCTATATAAGCACTTGTAAATATACTTAAACCAAGTAATAATGCTGAAAACTCTGAGGTTAATGTAAATACTGAAAGCTCTATTCCTTGATTTGAAATTTTAAATATATCTTTTATATGAATAGACATATCATCTTTTAAGCCTAAGAACCCAACAAAGTACCAAAACATAAGTTGAAGCAAAAGAGGAGTTTGACGAATAATTGTTATATACCCGGCTGAAAGAAAGCTGAGTAATGAGTTTTTACCTGTTCTTGCAAAGCCTATGATTGTACCTAATAAAGTAGATACTAATAATGAGGAGATAATTACTTTTAGGCTATTTAGCCAGCCAATAAATAATGCCCAGGCATAGCTATCTGAAGGTGAATAGGGTAAAGGATATTCGGCTAAAGCGAAACTTGCTGGTTTGATAAGCCAATTGAAATTAAAACCAAGACCAGTTCTTATCAGATTTACTGTTAAATTATTAACTAATATTCCAATCACACTAAAAAAGATCATACAAATTACAAATTGTACAAATATTTTTCTACTACTCTTCATTCTTGGAAAGATTTATTTTATTAGTTAAATGGCGGTGAGATATGTATACCTCCTTTGTTATACAGACCATTTAATCCTCTAGGAATGGGAACTTCGCTATCTTTTCCCAAATTTCTTTCATAAATCTCTCCGTAATTTCCAGTTGTGCTGATCACCTTAACCACAAAATCATTGCTAAGTCCAATTTTTTCTCCTAGCCCTCCATCAATACCTAGAAATCGTCTTAATGGTTTTAATTGAGGATTGTTTTTTGCCAGTTGAACAGTTTCATCAATATTAGATTTTGTTATTGCTTGCTCTTCTGCTGATATCAGAGCAAAAACAATCCATCTCATTGCATCAGCAAGTTTTTGGTCTTGACCATCAGATGCTGGTGCAAGTGGTTCTTTGCTTAGTACGTTATCAAGAATAATATGCTCTTTTGGATTTTTAAAACCCGATCGAGCTGCTGCCAATTGTGAACGATCAGAGGTCATGGCAGAACAGCGACCTTGTAAATATCCCGCAACTACTTGATTAAGATCTTGATATTTTATTGGTGTATAAGGGAGGGAGGCACTTTCAAATGCATCGTTTATATTTTGTTCCGTGGTTGTTCCTGAACCTACACAGATTGCTTTATTTGCAAGACCTTCAAGGCTATTTATTCCACTGCCTTTCTTAACCATTAATCCTTGACCATCATGAAAAACAACTGGCGCAAAAGTTAGTCCATTTCCACCTGAGGAATCTCTGCTGAGAGTAAAAGTGGTGTTTCTAGATAACAGGTCGATTTCGCCTGTTTTAATAGCTGTAAATCTTTCAGCTGCTGTTAACGGTCGGTATTGGATTCTTTCGGAATCTCCGATGATTGCCGCAGCGAATGCTTTGCATATATCTACATCTAATCCCTGATAAGTACCGTCACTTTCAAGAAAGCTAAATCCAGGAATTTTGCCACTGACTCCACATATCAATTCATTGCGCTTTCTTATTAGATCAAGTCTAGAACTACTCTCCTGACTTGGAGTCGCACAACCAGTTAATAGCATAGTTATGCCAATTATTCCTGAAACTAGTCGACGCATAATTTTTAAATCATTAGAATTTGATCTTCGCTAAATTTTTTAGTTTTTTATACAATTAAAGAAAATCTTTTACTTTCTCTTCATTCAAAGTCATGATAAAGAAAATAGTGCGTTCTGATCTGAAAAAATCAGGAATGTAAGTGAAGAAGATTTATTGATAATATATAGATTTCAAATTCTATATAATTAGAAATGAGCAAAAATAGACTTGTTCTTGTGATATGACTTCGGACAAAACTTGATTCTGACTTTGTTAGCAAAACATTAAGAATATTTTCCTGTTTTTTTATCGTTTATGAGTGTTTGTGTATTTGAAATATTCAAATCTCTAATAAATTATTAGTTAGTAAATACAAAATCTACTAACTAATAGCTATGTGACCTTAGTATGTAAGTTTCTTAGCTAATATAGCTGCAGACAAATTCCTTTACCACTTTTTTTAAGATAAAAACTTTCCACACATTGATACTTTTACTCTGTCACCTTTTATGTCTTCAACCTTGTCGAAGTTGATGGAAAAATCAATGGCACTAATTATTCCATTGCCAAACTTTTCTTGAATAACATCTTTCATTGGTAATCCTTTTAAATCTAAATCATGTCCTAATAGATTTCCAAGATCTGAGAAGGTCAAACCTTTTTCTTTTTTTGTTTGAGTAATAAAGAAGTTGCTTCGGAAAATGACATAGAAATAAATCTAAGAATGAAACAGAGCTATATCTTTAGCAAATAAGATTCTTTGAGATAAGCAATTTATTGATAAGTCTTAATTCTTTTTTTTTCAGTTATATTAACTATATAAAAAAGTTGATTATGTAAATGACTTTACAATTAATAATGTATACATATGCAATATGGATGATGAATAAAATCACCCTGAATTTCTTTGGGATTTATTTACAGCTTAATTGATTATTTTATATTTTATTTGAGATGATTTTTTTATTCTTGCTACTTGAACAATATTTTTATAATAAATCATATTTTGAGTCCTCTTTGATTTCGCTCAATAGCTCCCTAATTGATTGATTAAAACCATTTAACCTAAGGAATTTTCTTGATTGACTAACTCTTTCTTGAATAATTTCTTCTTGAGAAGTCATTTCAAGAGATGAATCAGTCATGTTTTTCCTTCATTTTTGTTGATTTTAGAATCTCTTTATTGATTGCAGAAGTTATAGTTAATACAGTATAAGTCTTTTTAATATTTTACTTTGTTTTTTATTAGCAAGTAGCTAATTTCATAAATTAAAATCTAACCTTATCAAATCTCCTACTTATTTAAGACCTCTACCCATATATACATTCCTTTCCTCTAATTCGAGATACCGATATGAGTAGTGAAAATACTTATTGGAATTTTGTACCAAAAGTGGAGGTATTGATAAATAAAATATCTTGTGGAACAAGTTCTCTATCTTTTATGCATTTAATCCATTCTCTGTATTCTTGACCTATCGCCAACTGGTCTTTTGCACTGACCTTTTCAGTTCTTTTTAGCATAGTGCATATAACTTCTGACATTGTTTCCTCGACTGGTTGATGGAATGCCATTGCTTATAAGTCACTAACCTAAGCTACCTTTTTAGATGAGTTTGTAAACTTCTTCAATTTCAGCGGTTGACCTGAAAGGAATAATTGAATCGAGCTTAAATCTTTCTATTAAGATTATAAAGTCTTTTCTTTATTTCTTTTTCTAAATTTAATTGCAATCAAAATACAAAAGTTGGGTAAATTATAATAAATTTATGCACCAAGTTAATTTTCTATGGTAAGAACAGATCTACTTAATACGATTTAAAAATGTTTATATGAAGCATCTCAGCACCAAAAAAATCCTCAGAGTTTTATTAGTAGTTGCTTGTCTTATTGTAACTTTAATGATAGGACTCCTGATTAGTCTTAATTTTATTGTTGACCCTATTATTTATTGGCTTGCTTCTACGGAAGGAGCCAGAATATTTATAGGCTGCATACTATCTTGGCTAGGAGTATCTACACTTTTTGATTTGTTTTATAAGCGCTATAAGCGTAGAAAAAAAATCGAGAGGTTTAATGCTCTTAATGTCCCTTATCCACGCACTTTTAGAGGTAGAAAATGATAAAAAATAATATATTAACTTGATTTTAGAAGAAGTCTTGGTTTTATTGAAAACTTTTGATAGCTCATATGAATTTATTCTTGCATTAATGCAATCGCTATCGAATGTGAGAAATAAGTAGTTATTAAATGATTTTTCTCTAAGAAATTATTATATATATAATAATTTCTTACTGTGATTTTACTATTTGGACTATCTATATTTATAGATTAAAACACATCTTGATTGTATGACTCTGTTCACATATTCTTAGAGCATTAATAGATTTCATTTGTTTTCTGAGGAGGGTTGTGCAAATATATATAGATTGTAAAAAGGAATAAATGAACAAAATGCCCATAAAGCTAGGTTTTCTTTCCCTATATCTCTAAGTCTTCTTATTAGCAAAGATAAAAATACTAAAAAAGATGGAATACTGTATAAATAGCTCCAGTCATATCCTTCGGCCATTACGTAAAAACTATTTGGATCATTAGCTAGGCTATTATTTGAAGATAATGAAATTAAAGCTCCAATTAATCCGTCTAGGATAAAGAAATGCCAAAATGGAACCCTCCTTGTCTTGTCTGTGTAATTAAAAATCTGACTCCAAGCCAGAAAGTAATTCGAAAGAACTCTCTGAAGAAAATTCATCCTTATTCCAATTAGTATTAGTATTTATGTAGGATATTACTTAATAAAATGCTAATAAAAATTTTCTTCTAATAAAAAATAATAATGAACCTTTTTTTTCTATTAACTCTATCTTTTTTTCTTGTATCTCCAACTCCTGCTAATTCTGATGAGCGAATTTATGATACGAAGAATATTTGTGGACGTTACTATGCAGCAGAAATTAATGCTGGAGAGTCAGCTCGATTATTGGGTCTGAAAGGTTCTGGTAGAGTTGGCTCACGGGTAGAGCAATACTGTAATTTTTTTAGATAATATTTTTAGATCTCTGATTAAGAAATTTTGATAAATACACTTATTTTTACGACGTTTTTATCCAATTCAATCTTAAGAGTTTAAAAATAGTTAGAGTGCAAAGGAGTATTATTCATTGGTTAGCTTTAATTATGGATGATTGAGGATGTAAGCTGTGTTGATTAGTCTTGTCAATGCTTCAACAGACTTTGGAATAAAAAATCTTTTTAAAAATCTAGATCTTCATATTCATAAAAGAGAAAGACTTGGTTTGATTGGACCCAATGGTTCTGGTAAGTCAACTCTTTTGAGGGTGCTTGCAGGGATAGAGCCTTTGATGGAGGGCGAAAGGAGATGTTTATCGTCTTTGCGGATATCTTTAGTAGGGCAAGAAACGAGTCTCGATAGTGAAAAAAGTATTTTGGAAGAAGTTCTTGAGGGATGTGGAGAGAAAAGAAAATTATTACTAAATTTCAGTAAACTAAGTAGAAAAATAGCTCAAAATCCAAAAGATGAAAATCTGTTAAAGAAGCTTGGTCAGGCAAGCGAACTTATGGATGCAGCTGGAGCATGGAATTTAGAACAACAATGTCAAGATGTTTTAAGAAGATTAGGCATAAAAGATTTAGATAAGCCAGTAAGAGATCTTTCTGGTGGTTATCGCAAAAGAGTTGGCCTTGCTGCAGCGCTTGTCTCTCAACCAGATGTCTTGCTTCTTGATGAACCTACTAATCACTTAGATGCCTCTGCCGTGGAATGGCTTCAGCAATGGTTAGATAAGTATGAGGGAGCGCTTGTCTTGATTACTCACGATAGGTATGTTCTTGACCGTATTACTACTCGGCTGGTTGAAATCAATAATGGAGAAGCCCGTAAGTATTCAGGAAATTATCGTGAATTTCTTCAACAAAAAGTCGAACAAGAGCAATCAGAATTATCTACCAAGAAAAAATTCCAAGGTGTTTTAAGAAAAGAATTAGCTTGGTTGAGACAAGGTCCAAAGGCAAGAAGTACAAAACAAAAAGCTCGTATTCAAAGGATTGCTGAAATGCAAGATCAACCCAAAGTTCAAGTTAAAGCAAAATTAGAAATGAATTCATTGAGTAGAAGAATTGGAAAAATAGTAATTGAGGCTGTAGGTGTAGGACTATCTTTAATTGATCAAGGAAGAAAATTGGATCTTTTAGATGAGTTCACTTATAGTTTTAGTCCCGAAGATCGAGTAGGTATTATTGGTCCAAATGGAAGTGGTAAGTCGACCTTTTTAGATCTAATTGCAGGTAAAAGATTACCAACAAGTGGTGAGATAAAACTTGGTGAAACAATTCATATTGGTTATCTCGATCAACATACAAATGATTTAAGTAAAGGAAGTGGACTAAATCGCAAAGTTATCGAATTTGTTGAGGAGGCTGCCTCTTTAATTGATCATGGAGGAAAAAAAATCACTGCATCACAGCTTTTGGAAAAATTCCTTTTTCCACCAAGTCAGCAACATAGTCCTCTCTCAAAACTTTCAGGAGGAGAGAAAAGAAGACTTGCTCTATGCAGAATGCTTATACAAGCTCCTAATGTGTTGTTACTTGATGAACCAACAAATGATTTAGATATACAAACACTAAGTGTTCTTGAAGATTTTCTTGAGGATTTCAAAGGTTGTGTTGTAGTCGTATCTCATGACCGATATTTTCTTGATCGAACTATTGATCGAATTTTTAACTTTGAGAATGGTCACTTGAGAAGATATGAAGGAAATTACTCCAGATTTCTGGAACAAAAAATATTAGTTGAGCGAAATAATGAAAAAAAAGGACTTGATAAGATTGCAAATGATTCAAAAATTAAGAATGGGGCAAAAATAAAATTAAAGCCTAAAAATAATAAAAGGCGATTGAGTTTTAAAGAAGCTAGGGAACTAAAAGAATTAGATCTTAAACTGCCATTGCTAGAGAAACAGAAAATATATTTAGAGGCAAAAATAACTGATAGTAGTGAAGACATTAGTGAAATTAGCTATCAATTAGCAGCACTTATTAAATCTATTCAAGAGTGTGAGGATAGATGGATTGAACTAAGTGAGTTATCTGAGTCAGCTAAGTAAAAATTAGAAAGGCGTCGAATTATTGCTATATAGTTAAAATTGACGATCTATTGTAGTAGTTAGGATTTGTTTAGGAGTGATCAACTAAGCATATCGTCGGCTATTTGATTGAGTAGTTGTACAATATTACAAGAAGTTTTTACTATCATAACTTGGTTTTATTGCGTAAAGAAATTAATATCTGATGTTTTCAACTATACTGATCCTATGTATTTAGATGAATTGTGAATCTGATCCAATGGCATAAATCATTCGTTGAACGTGCTCAAAAAGAGATGGGAATATCTAATTACGCTTTGTATTGGTTTGGTTTTCTTGAGGGGGCTTTAATGATGTGGATATTTATGAAAGTTATTTCTATATTGAGAATAAAATCGGAGTTTCCTTTCTAATTAAGATTTTTTAAAATGTGAATTATGGAGTTTTTAAATAAAACCCCGACGAATATTTATTTAATTCTTTCGTTAACTCTAATAACAACTGCAATTGTGAGCCTTTTCTTAGGGAAATTTATTTTTGCAGTCTTATCTTTGATTTTTGGGATTTTTTCATTAGTGGCATGGACATTCTTTGGATTATTTGAAGATACCTAAAATATATATGTAATAGCAATCTTTATGCAGGGTGATTTACTATTACACTTGAATGCTTTCAAAATTCCTAAACTTATTGTTTTCCTCTTAAAACAATTTAATGTGTAAGTTGAGAGAGCATCTTTGTCTTAACAATGGCTATTGATCCTGAGGTGATTTCAACTTCAAGTAAAAAAGGGAGAAGAGCAAGTAGGTATGTTCCTAAATGGGCGATTTATAGTGCGGGTGGAATCGGAGTTCTGGTTCTCGTTAGTTTGATGAAAGCTCTTCTCCCTGTAATTGGAATGGCTTTCCTATTGGCTTTTATTTGGTCGCAATCAACAACATCTCGAAGATACTGAGAAATCTGTTAACCAATCATTCCAGATTATCTTTTGAGATTTTTGGACCTATCACCTGCCGATTATGAAATGGTGAACAGAGGGCACCGTTCTATAAAGAATGTAAATAATAAGTACTAATAAATTTCCTCCAACGACTGCTGCTCCTGCAGCAAAATTTCCTTCTTTAGTGGTGTAATCCCACTTTGGCTCGTTATCTGTCATGTTTGAATTATCAATAACTTTATTATTGCCATTTATTCACTTTGATCAACAAATATAACTTAAAAAGAATAAAGAAACTCATAAATTTTCTTTAAACCCAAATTAAAATCCTTTCCTGTAAAAGAAAAAAGATATGAAAAGAAAAGTAATCATAATTTTTTACTCCATCCAATCTATCTCTATGAATGCCTTGTTGATATGAAAATTATGCTTGCTCTTTGGAAATTACTTCTGTATCGACAATCTCTTGTGAATCAACAAATTCGTTTCTTTTTCTGTCAAGCCAACTATTTATTCCATATACAAGAGGCTTTGACCCTCGATATATAAAAAAAGCAGTAGGAAGAACGCTTATTATTCCAACAGCAGGATTTTTGAATATGAGTCGTCCTGCTTTGACATTAAACAAAATAATTAAGATAGAAGGAATTAAAACGCTAAAGATTGTTTTAAGAGCTTCAGTCCAGCCAACACGATAAACCCACCAAATTGAAGCAATACCAAAAAAATATAGAAAAAGATATGTCATGAACTATTACCTTTCTAAAAATTACATATTTAAATACTAACTATTTTAAGAGCTTCTTTTACGATTTGATTTGCTTGTCTCAAATAAGTAAATAGAAAAGGCTAACAACAAAGTAATTAGAAGTGACGCCGCTACCCAACTTAATTGACCAGAAGTCATGCCTAAGTAAGGGCCATCAATAGGTTGCTCAGACCATGTTCCAGGCAAGTGCCACACCTGTGGGTTAGATAGAAAAACCATGCAATACCTTTAAATAGCTTTTATTTTTAAAGCATATATTTAAAATACTTAGATCCTTCGAATAATTACTTATCTTTACTTTTTCATTAGCAAAAAACAACAATTATTTAGTTGGCTTTAATCAATAGTTACTTCGTTTTAATCCTTTAAAAATAATAATTACTCATGGCAAGTCTTTGAATCATTAGTCATCTTTAAGTTGAATTCATTTCGAGGGCACAATGTCTAGAGCGCTAAGCTGGGTTTTACTTCAATTGGCTATGAATTATTATGGAGATTCATTGAAAGAGTTCCAAGTTGAGACTAACTAGATATTTTATAACTTTTACTATATTTTTCATCTTTTAAATCTTTATGAAATTACTATCTCAATTTAGTATTCCTAAGCCAAGCATGGCTGATCTGGCTATTGCGAATAGGAATTCTAAAAAAGTTAAAAAGTAGCTTCTCGTTGATTTTCAATGGATGCAGATTATTCTTGCTGACGATCTATCTTCGTAATTACTATCCATTTATTGATGAATATATTTTTGCTATCTAATAAAACTTCATGCCTATTCAAGTAACTGTGTTTTTTTTGTTTTAGCTTTTCTTGTATTGGTGATAATTAATTTTTTTTACTTGTGATCAAGACTTTTTAATTCTGAAAAAGAAAATATTTCTTTGTTTAACATCGAGCCTTCCAAGGACTCTTGGTGTATAGATCTAGAGGCTAAAACCCAAGGTCCTCCTTTGAATAGTGGTACGAAATCATCTTTATAAAAACTTTTGCCTTTTAAATTGTTTTTAGAAACCGGATCAAGATATTGACTCGAATAACTCTTGCTTAAGTAGCCATTACCTGTATGTGTTACTTCCTTGGTAAGAATAACTATTAAATGCCCATGGATATGCCTGTAAACCATCGTAACGACATCGTTCTTGACTCTATATTTATCACCTTCGTTTTTTCCTCCAACTATTATTTCTGTACCAATTTCATTTGTTTCTCCAAAAGTAAAGGTGTTCATACCATGAGTTTGATCAAAAGACCTTCTAACTCGATGAATAGCAACTTCCCAAAGTTGTGAAGAAATCGCTTTTTTTATTTGCTCATTATTTATTTTGTTAACAGTGGCTTTTAAATCTTGTCCTAAACTAAAAGTTCCTTTGATTTGATTTTTCCCATCTGTCCATGAACAGCTGCCTTCATAGCCTGGAAAATCAGATTCCCATGTGTAGCGATTTTCATAGGCAGCCTTAAATAATTCAGTGCAATTGGCTGCTTCCACTTTGTTGTTTAACATGAAATCCCTTTTAATTGTTATTTTAGTCAATAAGAGATACTAACTAGCTAATAAAAGTTATTCATTCAAAACTATTATTTATAATTGTCCATGACTATGGCTAGAATTAATACACATAGATAAATTATTTTCCAAGAAGGTATGTTTAGTTGCATTTTATTCAAGGTCAAAATTTGTCATAGACAAGTCCATTAAAGAGATGATTATCTTGCGAAAGCATCCCAATGAATAGAAATAGCCAATTCAATATATATTTAATATATCTATCAATATTTGTCAGATTATTTGATACACCTTGAAGCAAATCATTTTACCTTGTTAAGGATTAACAGATTATTCGTTATCATTTTTTACTAAAGATTTTTTTTCTGCGTTTTGATATTTATCGTGGTTATTAGTTTCTTCGTCCCAACCCCAACTTGTTTTGATATCTTTTAAAGACCTGCCACTTTCTCTTTGTTGAGGACTTAAGGGGATCCAGCTCCAATCGATTAAAAGTGTGGCTGCAACTCCAAAAACAATATGTCCAACAAGTACACCTACAACATCAATTGTGGTGAGTGATTCTTGTCCAATGGAGGGATCGTACAAATTTATTCTGTTTAAAGTTTATTAATTATAAGGATTTTACGGGAGTTCATCGTCAGAGCCCATGGCGCTTGATTTTTGTTTTTAGATAGATTTTTCTAATGAGTTTGATCATTTTTACTTTTATGTTCGGTTGCCCACCACCATCCAAGCGCGAGCCTCCGTTACATTAATTTACATAAATACATTCATTTTACAATGACTCCTGAAGCGGAAAAGTTTAACGGTTGGGCAGCAATGCTTGGTTTTGTTGCAGCATTTGGCGCGTATGCAACAACTGGTCAGATCATTCCAGGGATCTTCTGAAAACTTTTAATCATGCAACCAACTAACAAAACAATTTTTGAGAGAAGTATTGGAAGACCAGCAATGATGGCTTTCGTTCTTTTGACAGGTATTTACCTTACAACTGGTCAACTTATTCCAGGAGTTGTTTAATGAGTAGTCCTAAAAACAACATAAGAAGCATTGATCCTGAAAAGGTAACGGCTGAAAGGCTTAATGGCTATGCAGCTTTATTTGGTTGCATTGCCCTAATTGGTGCATATGCAACAACAGGGCAAATCATTCCAGGTTTTGTTTAGTTGATAACAACTATTTAAAATGCTGAACAGTTAAATGATCGTTTAGCAATGATGGCTTTATTCGCTGCGGTCATTAATTTTGGATTTACAGGCTGGATCGTTCAAGGCATTGTATAAATCATTAAAAAAATAAAAAAGCTTTCGTTTACTCGAGAGTTTTTTTTTGTTCTTATAAATATCTAATAAGTAAGACTTCAATATCTAAAGGAAGAATCCTTTCGATTGAACAAAGATGTGAAAGGCAGGATTATGAAGATATTCAATATAAAGTGCAATTAAAAAAGCACCACTTAAGCAGCCACTAGTAATTATTGATCCAAAAATAAATACTTGTTTTTTGCTTAAATTAGGCTTCTTTTGTATAAATACAAATCTCTTGGATCTTGCGAGAGTCATTTAAGTTTATCAACTACTTAATACCTAGCTATATCAAGCATTTATTATTTAGTACTTAAGATTTTCTTTATGAAATTCTTTCTTTCATTGATATGGCCTTACAAGAAAATTCTTGTATTTCTCCATTAGGTAAAAGTTGAGCAAACCGTGGGTTATCCATTCTTAATCCACTTTTCTCATCTCTATAACTCCATAGCCACTTTTTATCAG
>QCIG01000022.1 GCA_003216815.1 Prochlorococcus sp. AG-402-K14
GGGATTAGCCTCCATTAAAATATTTGGAATGAAAGTCCATCATTGGTCACTGTCTAATGGCGCTACCTGTGTTGTAGCTGATATGAAGGAATCAACATTGACATGTATTGATTTTTGGTGCAAAGGAGGAAGTAATTATGAAAAGAAAAATGAAGAAGGAATGGCTCACTTCCTTGAGCATATGATTTTTAAAGGTAGCAAAAACCTTAAAGAGGGTGAATTCGATTTAAAAATCGAATCACTTGGGGGAAGTAGTAATGCCGCAACGGGACTAGATGATGTTCATTATCATATTTTAGTAGCACCAGAATATGCAGAAGAAGCACTAAGACTACTATTAGAATTAATATTATTTCCTATAATTGATCAAGAAGCATTTGATATGGAAAAAGAAGTAGTTTTAGAAGAAATTGCACAAAATATAGAACAACCAGATGAAATTATTTACATGAAATTACTAAAAGGATGTTGTTCGCCACATAGATATTCAAGACCAATACTGGGTGATAAGAAGACTGTTAACAATATAATACCTAAGCAAATGAAACTATTTCACAAAAATCACTATATTGGAAAAAATTGCACTCTATGTATTGCAGGGGAGCTACCAAAGGAAATTAATTCGATAATTAACAACAGCAAACTTAGTCTACTAAAATCTGTAAAGGAAAAAGAAGATTTAACTACAGAGATTACATTTAATAAGGGCTACAAAAAAGAACATATTCCTAGACTTGAAGGGGGGAGAATCTTGAAAGCCTGGAAACTACCTCCTGCAAAAGAACATATATTGATTTTAGGAGCAGAAATTGCTGCAACTATGTTATGCGAAGGTAAAAGTAGCCTCATTGTTAAAAAGTTAAGGGAAGAAAAACGTATTATCGAATCAATCGATATAGACTTGCAAATTCTTGAAGAAGGCGGATTAATTATTTTAGACGTATGTTGTCCATTAGAGAATCTCAAAATTGCTGAAAGAGAAATCAATAAAATTCTAAGCAAAACAACTAAAAATATATTTACTACTAAAGATTTAGAGCGTGCAAAGAAGTTAGTCAAGAATAATATTTATTTTGGCCTTGAATTAAGCACACAAATAGCTTCTTCATTAGGAAATCAAGCGCTTTGGGGACGACATCAATCAATACTAAAATCAATTAAAGACTTATCCTATTGGACATCTAAACGTATAAACAAATTAATTTTTCCATTATTTAATCCTGAAAATTGCTTTACATTAATTGCTAAACCAGAAAAATAAATATGAATATTATATTAGACAAATGTAATAGCAAGAATATAACAGTAGTAAAACTATGGATAGAAGACGGTAGTAGGGCTGATCCAAAAGATAAAAAAGGAATTCATCAAATTTTAGGCTCCACAATACTTAGAGGTTGTGGACCATACAATAATAAACAACTTGCAGAAATAATAGAAAGTTGTGGAGCAGGTTTAAGTTGCGATACTTATGAAGATGGTCTTTTAATAAGTCTTAAATGTATCAACAGTGATATCTACGAACTTCTTCCTTTAATAGGTTGGATGATTACAAAACCATTACTTGAAAAAGATCAAATTGAACTAGAAAAGGATCTAACTATAAAAGCAATTAAGAGACAAAAAGAAAATACATATCAATTAGCTTTTGATGCGTGGAGAAACATGATATATGCTGACGGTCCCTATGGACATGATCCACTTGGAGCAATCGATGATCTAAATAAAATTAAGATAGATCATATATTGCCAATAGCCAATTCATTAATTAAAAGAAAAATAAACTTAGTAATTTCTGGTAAATTTCCTAGAGACCTTGATAATTATATAAAAAATTCAATTGAATTTGAAAAATTATACAATATTAATTCAAATCATTATAAAGCTATAAAAATCAATAACGAACTCGAGTATCAAGATAAAAAAATAAGTAGAATTCGTACAAGAGCATTAGATACGAAACAAGTTATTCTTCTTCTAGGCAAAGCAACAATTAAATATAATAATGAAGCAGATATTTTACTTAGGTTACTATCATGTTACTTAGGTTATGGAATGTCAAGCTTGTTATTCAAAGTTCTTAGAGAAAAATACGGAGTAGTATACGAAGCAGGAATATATCACCCAATTAGAGAAAATCAAACACCATTTATAATGCATGCCTCTACTACTGAGGAGAAAGCAATACTTACTCTTCGATTGCTAAAAGAATGTTGGGGAAAAATCATAGATAGTGAAATATCACAAGAAGAACTATATCTTTTAAAAATAAAATTTCGTGGTCAAATGGCACATTCATTGCAGAGTATTAGTCAAAGAGCAGAACATAAAGCTCACCTATTAGGAATTGGCCTAACAAAGGATCACGATAAAGATATCTTAATAAGACTAGAAAATATAAGTAGTAAAGAAATAAGGGATGCTGCAAATATATATTTAAAGAGGCCTTCCTTAAGCGTTTGCAGCAACAAAGAAATCATAGAAAAAATAACTAAATACTGGCATAAATAAACCAAAAGAAATTTTTATATCAATTACCATTTCCAACAATCTTAAGCCTTTCTGCTGGGATTAAGAAATTTCCCCTTCTAAATTTGACTTCTAACAAATCTTTTGGCCTTATGCCAATTATGGTACCAACCTCATCAAGAGATACGAGATCTGGAGGCCTTAGCATTGAAATACTATCAACCGTTTTCAAATATGGCATAGGAACTTGTAAGGATACCTTTTCTCCAATTAAAAATTTCATTATGCCTAAATGAATACAAGAACAGTTAAATAGTTTTAAATGATTATATTGACATCTCAATCAATTTGTAAATAATAATGTATGAGAACTACTAGTTAATTTCTTTGCGCATATTTAGTAGAGGGTCAAAAGCGATAACAGGCGTAATGTTAATCATAATTTGCGCGATGATACCTTCATCCATAATTTTACCTCAACAAGACCTATCTTTTTCAATTATTCCACTACATAGCAATTGGCAAATACAAGGTCTTCTTTTGGCTTCCCTTCTATTCGGACCACATATAGGAACAATTTGTGCTATTAGCTATTTATTTATAGGTCTATTTTATTTACCGGTGTTCCATGGAGGAGGTAGTGTTGGTTATATTTTAACTCAAGAATTCGGTTACTTATTAGGATTTGTTCCTGCTGCTTGGACATGTGGATTCTTAGCTAAAAGGAGTTCAAAAGCTAATTTAATAAATTACTCATTTTATACAATTATCTCATTATGTATTTTACATTTTACAGGAATTACTTATCTTAGCATTGGGAAAATATTTGGCAATCGATTAGAAAATTTGTCTGATCTGATCTTAATCAACACTTTTATACCATTTCCAACTCAATTGTTATTATGTATCTCAATTAGTCTAATATCAATATGTCTTAAACGTATATTAATACTAAGATGATTTCATTTAAAAATAGAAGTAAAAAAATACTAATTTTTTCATTTTACATTGTTTTAATTGATCAAATTAGTAAGTATTCAATATTGAATAACTTAGACTTAAAACAATCTAGAAATATCATACCTAATTTATTAAATTTTACCCTAGTAAAAAACAAAGGCGCTGCATTTAGCCTTTTCAGTAATTCAACTACTCTTCTTACTCTTACAAGTATTTTGGCTACATCAGTCTTAATTACAATTATATTAAAATCACCTCCAAGATCATATTGGAATTCAATTGGCCTTGCATATCTTTTAGGTGGAACAGTTGGTAATGGAATAGATAGATTTTTTAAAGGGTATGTTATTGATTTTCTAGAGCTAGTTCCTATTAATTTCCCTATTTTCAATATAGCAGATATATCAATAAATATTTCAATAATATGTTTTATAATTGATATAATACTAACAAAAGAGACATCAAATCCTAAATAAATAGAAAATACTTATGAGAGTAAATAACCCCAAAAAAGCGTTATTCTATATATTATTAATTTTAATTTGCCTAATAGTTATAGGACTAGTTGGGGCAATAATTAGATTGATAAATATACACTCTATAATAATAACTCTGATAATAGTATTTTCCACAATTTACTACAAAAGAATTGGATGGTTGCAAAAGTTACTAAGTTCTATATTCAAAACTAAAAGCGAGCATAAATTACTTGATTTTTCAATTCACAGTAAGAAGCAAGCTGCTGGAAAATCATTAAAAAGTATTGACCAATTAATCAATTTAATTAACGACAAAGTTAAAGCTAAAGCCCTAAAAGAAGAACAGCGTAGAGTTTCATTAGAGCTAGAGAGAGGAGATATTGTTTTAGTTGTTTTTGGAATAGGCTCAAGTGGCAAAACTTCACTAATAAGAGCTTTGCTAAAAAGAATAGTTGGTGAAGTTAGTCCTGAAATGGGCTCAACGAAAGTAAAAGAATCTTTCAGACTAAAACTTAAAGGACTAAGTAGAGGAATAAGAATTATTGATACACCAGGGATATTAGAAGCTGGAAGAGAAGGCAGAGAGAGGGAAAAGAGTGCCTTAATCGAAGCAAGAAAAGCGGATTTAATGTTAGTTGTAATTGAAGGAGACTTACGTTACTCTGAGACCAAAACAATTAAGAGTTTATCTAAATTAGGAAAAAGACTTTTAATTGTACTCAACAAAATAGATTTAAGAGGAGAGAATGAAGAAAGAAGATTAATTGATATTCTGAATTCCAGATGCAGTAACTTTATAGAGCCAGAAGATATTATTTGTACATCAGCATCACCTCAGTCAATTGCAATCCCTGGTAAAAAGCCATATCAACCAGATCCTGAAATTAATAGCTTAATTAAAAGATTGGCTAAGATTTTACATGAAGAGGGTGAAGAGTTAATCGCAGATAACATTCTGCTTCAATGCAGTAACCTTGGAAAAGAAGGAAAAAAATTATTAGTCAAACAAAGAAGTATCTCAGCCAAAAAGTGTGTTGATAAATATGGTTGGCTAAGCAGTGGAGTTTTAATTTTAACACCTTTACCAGTTATAGATATGATCGCTGCAGCTGCTGTAAATGCTCAAATGGTAATAGAAATAGCAAAAATTTATGGTGTTGAAATTACTAAGGAAAGAGCAAAGAGTTTAGCACTTTCAGTTGGGAAAATACTTGCAACTTTAGGTTTAGTTAAAGGTGGAGTTTCTCTTATAAGTTCAACATTAAGTCTTACATTGCCAACACTTATTGTTAGTAAAGTAATACAAGGTGTTAGTGTCTCTTGGCTTACGAGAATTGCTGGTGCAAGTTTTATAACTTATTTCCAACATGACCAAAATTGGGGAGATGGAGGAATCCAAGAAGTTGTTGAATATCACTACAACTTAAATAAAAGGGATGAATACTTCAAAAGTTTTATTCGAAGAGCCTATGAGAGAGTTATTGATCCTTTAGTTGAAAAAAAATTCAAAAAGCTACCACCCCAATCAAGGCCTCAGGGGGCGGAGGACTCATAGGTCCTCTAAAATCTAAAAAGTAAACCAATGCCAAATATAAAAGGCTAATTAAAATTGAAATAAACGCTGTAACTAGAGCCAAAATATTTTTTTTGTTAAAAAAATCATTATTCATTTAAAAGTCAAATAATAGAATTATTAAGAAGATAAGCTAATTGTTTTAAATCCTCAAATTTAGTATTAGGGTTCCCCATAACAGCTTTTAAATAATATCTATCCCCATACATAGGTCTTGAAAGCATAAACTTATTTTTTAATAAAAAGTTTCTTGTCTCTTTAGACCAACAAGAAGCTTTAGAGGGTGATTGATTTTTAGGTGATAAAGCTAAAAGGTGTAGTGGACCTGATATTATTTCAAAATTTAAGGGATCAATTATTGATTCTAAATAACATCTTCGTTTAATAGACTCTAACAAAATTTTTTCAATTCCCTCCTCACCTAATTGTCTTAGGCCAATCCACAATTTCAAAGATTCAGCAGATCTAGTACCTTGAATTCCAAGTTCGCCTCCATGAAACTCATTCTCTAAAAGTGGTTCTGCGTAGGGTAACCCTGTTGAAAAAGTAGAGGAAAGATTATTTTTATCAGCCACTAAAAGTAAAGAGGAAGTTTTTGCGATACCCAATAATTTCTGAGGATTAACAGTTATAGAGTCGGCAGAACCTATACCTTTCAATAATTCTGAAGTGGTTGTTGAGAGACCATAAATTCCACCAATTGCTCCATCAACATGAAGCCAAATATTTTCCTTTTGACAAAATTCAGCGATCTCAGCGAGTGGATCAATAGCTCCTCGAACAGTTGTTCCTGCTGTCGCAACTACTGCAAAGCATTTCTTGCCCTCAGATTTTATCTTTTTAAATATTGAATACAAACAAGAAACATTTAATTTGCCTTTTTCATCAGTAGGGATTTTTTTAAAAGAGTCTTGTGTTAACCCCATAATCCGAACAGCTTTTGACAAGGAAACATGACAATCATCACTTGCGAAAAAGACCGCACTTGGATCACTTTCGAGGCCAGTAATATTTCTTGCCATAACTAATGCCATTAAATTACTTAAACTTCCTCCGCTAGCCGCTACACCCCCAGACAAATCACCAAGTCCTAATTTCTCACAAAACCACTTACATAGCTTTCTTTCCAAAGATGAAAAGCTCGGAGATAATTCTTGGGCTAAAAGATTATTATTTAAACCTGCGCAAATTAGTTCTCCAACAATTGAAGCTGATAAAGGTGGTGGATCTAAATGAGCGAGAGCACCTGGATGAGATGGTCTATAAGCACCATTCATCAATAAATTAAGCTCTTTCAACAAAACCTTATTAGAAACTCCTTCTTTAGAAGGAGAGACCTCAGGCAAATCAAATGAATCAGGAATTGGCCCCTGACTGCCTGAATCAGAGAGCCAATCACATAGATTACTAGAGGCTTCTCCAAGTAAAGCAAGCAATTGTTTGTCTAAATTGTGAGGTGAAGCAAAAGGGTCCAAAGAAAATAAATCGCTATTTGTCGTATTGGTCGATCCAGCTCAAACCAAAAAAAATGATTAATCTCTAGGTAAACATTTTATTTGATAGTTCTCCAAACATCTAAAAATTGTCAAAACCAATCTCACTAAGTCAGCATGAAAAAATCAAATGGATGACAAGATTGCTAAATAAAGCAAGACTTGTGGGAGAGGAAGGCGAAGTTCCTGTTGCAGCAGTCATTCTTGACTATAAAGGCAGATGTATTGGCTATGGAGGAAATAGAAGGGAAGCGATGAGAGATCCTTTAGGTCATGCTGAGTTGGTTGCGCTTCGACAAGCCTCTTGGATAAATAATGATTGGAGATTTAATAACTGTACATTGATAGTAAATCTAGAACCGTGCCCAATGTGCGCAGGGGCCTTAATACAAGCAAGAATGGGGAAAATCATCTATGGATCTGATGACCCTAAAAGAGGAGCCCTTGGAGGAACTATCAACCTAGCCGAACATAAAAGTGCACATCACAATATGTTTATAGAAAGGGGACTAATGGAAGAAGAATCTAGAAAGTTGATAGTTGATTGGTTTAAAAATAAAAGGGTTTTGGCTAAAGAAAATCTATTATCTAAACTTAGGTAATTCAGTTTCAAAAATATTTATTATCTTGTCTACATTCTTTGAAGTTGAGTTATATCCCATTAAACCAATTCTCCATACTTTTCCTGCCAAATCACCAAGTCCACCTCCTATCTCAATACCAAAATTTTCTAGCAAATGTTTAGTAAAAGCCTTGCCATCAACACCTACAGGAATTCTGACAGTGGTTAGCGTAGGCAAACGTAATTCTTCTTTAACATGTAACTCCAAACCAATCTTTTCTAAAGAATTCCAGAGTGCTTTGGCATTTTTTCTATGTCTATCCCATGACATTTCCAAGCCTTCTTCTGCTAATAATCTAAGAGCTTCTCTAATGCCAAAGTTCATATTTACTGGAGCAGTATGATGATAAACGCGATCACTTCCCCAATATTTATTTAACAAAGAAACATCTAGATACCAGTTTGGAACCTTATCTTTTCTTTTACTCATTTTATCTTCGGCTCTCTCATTCATAGAAAAAGGACCTAATCCAGGGGGGCAACTTAAGCCTTTTTGACTACAACTATATGCTAGATCGATTTTCCACTCATCCAAATAAAGAGGAACACCTCCCAAAGAAGTTACTGTATCGACCAGAAGCAGACAATTGTATTTTCGGCATAAGTCACCTATCCCATCCATCGGTTGACAAACACCTGTTGAAGTTTCGGCATGAACAATTGCTAATACAGCAGGGTTATGTTTTTTAAGAGCATCTTCAATATCTTCAAGTGAGAAGGCATTGCCCCAATCTTTTTGAATAGTTTCAACATTCGCCTTATATCTGCCTGCCATATCTGCGAGTCGATGTCCAAAATATCCTTTTATTGCTATGAGAACCTTATCTCCAGGCTCAACGACATTCGCTAATGTTGCTTCCATTGCAGCACTCCCAGTGCCACTCATAGGGAGTGTTAATCGATTACTTGTTTGCCATGCATATCTAAGCAACTCTTGAACCTCACTCATCAAATCCACATAAAAAGGATCTAAATGACCAATAGGGGGTTGAGACAATGCTTTCAATACTGCAGGATCAGCATTTGACGGGCCCGGCCCAAGCAATAACCTTTCAGGAGAAACAGTTGGACCAAAATCTTTGCGATGTTGATTATCAACAGAAGGAAGAATTTGTGTGGCCAAGAAAACAGATCAGCTCATATAGTTATGAGCCTAAACAGCGATAGGCAAAGTCTGGGTGTTTTTTTCAGGGATTGCAATAGGAATTAGTTAGAATTTCCTATAAGAGGCTAAAAATCACAAGAATCAATCAAATTTTTCTGTTAAAAGTCTAAAAAAAGTACTCGTTGATACAAAAAGAGATTCAAACGCTCATTACGTTCATAATTAAGTATCTCTGTCGCAAATCAAATCCACCATGAGCAAGACCCCTCAGGATGTTCTTCGTCAAATTAAGGACGAGGGCATTGAGCTTATAGATTTAAAATTCACTGACCTTCATGGGAAGTGGCAACATTTAACTGTAGCTTCGGAACTTATTGAAGAAAGCTCTTTCTCAGAAGGGCTTGCTTTTGATGGATCCTCTATTCGTGGTTGGAAAGCCATAAACGAATCAGATATGGCAATGGTTCCTGATCCCTCAACAAGCTGGATTGACCCTTTTTATCACCACAAAACTCTTAGCTTAATTTGTTCAATTCAAGAGCCAAGAAGTGGAGAACCCTATGCTAGGTGTCCACGAGCATTGGCACAAAAAGCATTAGATTATTTGAGCAGCACAAGTGTTGCCGATGCTGCATTCTTTGGTCCTGAGCCAGAGTTTTTTATTTTTGATGATGTTAGATACAACTCAGGAGAAGGTGGAAGTTTTTATAGCGTTGACACCATAGAAGCACCATGGAACACAGGAAGAGTTGAAGAGGGAGGAAACCTTGGATACAAAATCCAATTAAAAGAAGGATATTTCCCAGTCCCTCCAAACGATACCGCGCAAGACATGAGATCTGAGATGCTTCTTTTAATGGGTGAGCTAGGAATACCTATTGAAAAGCATCACCACGAAGTAGCAGGAGCTGGGCAACATGAACTAGGTATGAAATTTGCACCTCTAATAAATGCAGCTGACAATGTGATGATTTACAAATATATCGTCAGGAATGTAGCCAAAAAATACGGGAAAACTGCAACTTTCATGCCTAAACCAGTCTTCAATGACAATGGAACAGGAATGCATGTTCACCAAAGTTTATGGAAAAGTGGGCAACCTTTATTTTATGGAGAGGGTACTTATGCAAATTTATCTCAAACAGCTAAATGGTATATAGGGGGGATTCTCAAGCATGCGCCTTCATTCCTTGCATTTACGAACCCAACTACTAACAGTTATAAAAGGTTGGTTCCAGGATTCGAAGCACCAGTAAATTTAGTTTATTCACAGGGGAATAGATCAGCTGCAGTAAGAATTCCATTAACTGGTCCAAGCCCAAAAGCAAAAAGATTAGAGTTCAGGTCAGGTGATGCTCTAGCAAACCCCTATATTGCTTTTTCTGCAATGATGATGGCAGGTATTGATGGTATCAAAAATCAAATTGATCCTGGAGACGGAGTTGACGTTGATCTTTTTGAACTTCCTTCAGAAGAATTATCAAAAATAGACACTGTTCCCTCTTCCTTGAATGATGCATTGGATGCATTAAAAAGCGATAACAAATATTTGACCGAGGGAGGCGTATTTACCAATGATTTCATTGATAATTGGATCGAGCTTAAATACGAAGAAGTTCAACAACTAAGACAAAGGCCTCATCCTCATGAATTCACTATGTATTATGACGCCTAGATAAAGTCGATTAATTCTTGTGGATTAGTATTTCGAGGTCTATGTACTAATTGTGCATAGACCTTAAAATTTTTTTATTTAATTCGTCACTAACCAAATAAATCTGTTAGATAATAAAGAAATCAATCAATGGTTCATGGCAGCGCCAAGCCTTAAAAAATTTGCATATCACACTCTTCAACAAGGAAAAACACTTGCTGGATTGGCTCATAAAGAGCTGAGTACAAAATTAATGGAAGTTTTTGCACCTGAAGCTACTCCAGGAAAATTTCCAATCGATCAACAACTTATTAAAGAAGTTAGACGATCAATGGAAAATTTAGAAAAAATTGATTGGCAAGAGGCAGAAGCAGGCGTTTATCCAAAATCTCAATTATTTGAAGCGCCATGGTTGGAATGGGCAAAGAAATATCCTTTAGTTTGGCTTGACATGCCTAAAACTTGGGAGAGGCGCAAAAAGAATAAAACGAGAGAACTCCCCAGAGATGTCAATGAAGAAGATTACCCTAACTACTATTTACAAAATTTTCATCACCAAACTGATGGTTACTTAAGTGAGCATTCTGCTGAAATTTATGACTTACAAGTTGAAATTCTTTTTAATGGAACCGCAGATTCTATGCGAAGAAGAGTTTTAGCTCCTTTAAAAAGAGGTCTAAAAAAATATTTATCTGAGGACTCAAAGAAAATAAAAGTTTTAGACGTAGCTACAGGAACTGGAAGGACACTCCAACAAATACAAAGTGCCTTACCGGAAGTAGAGCTTTATGGAGTTGATTTATCAGGATCATACCTAAAACAGGCTAGTAAATATTTAAGTTCTAGAAGCGGTGATCTTGTGCAATTGACCAAAGGGAATGCAGAAGATATGCCCTTTTCATCGAGCAATTTTCAAGCAATAACCTGTGTTTTTTTATTTCATGAACTTCCTAGAGATGCACGACAAAATGTTTTAAATGAATGCTTCAGATTGTTAGAACCTGGAGGTACTCTTGTTCTTGCAGACTCTATTCAAATAGAAGATTCTCCGAAATTCACTCCTATAATGGAAAACTTTCATAAAATATTTCATGAGCCTTATTATAGAGACTATATAGTTGATGATATTAATTTAAGATTAGAGGAAAGTGGTTTTACTTCGATAACTACTGAATCTCACTTCATGACTAAAGTGTGGAAAGCTAACAAGCCAATCTAATTTTAATTAAAAATATAAATATTAACTAATCACAATTAATCTTAAATTATGATAAATAAAAATAAATCTATCTGGTCTGAAAAAGCAAAGTTACTTGCAAAAGAGCTTCATAGTGAGATCAGCCTTGATAATTACAATTGGCATCAATACAGAGGGAATAAACAAAGAAGAAGCGCAGAATTAATTATTTCCGCAATTTCACAATTAATTAACGATGGAGATGAATTAGAAATAGAAGATTTACTTAATCAAGCAATCTTATGGATTAAAGAAGAAATAAAAGATACAGGTTGCAAAAGTCATTAAATATTTATTTTTTTAGAGATAACTGAAGTCTATTGCCTTTCCTGCTCCATCTAACATCGTCGAAACACTTGTGAATTAAATAAATGCCTCTTCCACTATTAGCATCAATTTCAAGAGGTAATGAGCTTATCCTTTTATTTTTAACTATGCCTATTCCTTCATCTTGAATTTGCCATACGATCCAGTTTGGGGTAAGAATTCTTCTTACACGAACAACTTTATTGGGATTAGATAAATTCCCATGCACAACTGCATTAACAAGAGCTTCATGCATTCCCAATTCTATTTTTTTTGCAGTTTCTTTACATATTACTGGCTCTAAAAGAGTCTCAATAAAGGAAGCTAGTTTTAAAGTAGAGGGATGAATAAATACAGCCCAATTTTTTGAAGGCTCCACAATTACTTAAAACATTTTTTGTAAATTGATCTTAAAAAAAGAATTAGTCTAATAATAAAAAATATATTTCAAAATTCAGTCAAAAAATTATTCTATGAAAAAAATTAAACAATAATCACTAAATGGTTATCTTTTAGTAATTAATGCATGATGGTTAAGTAAAGAATCCATCAATCTAACTCCTCTAAGCTGGTTTACTAAGGGCATATGACCACTTGGAGCGTCAATTGACCAATTAAACGCTTTTGGATATCTAGTCCATATACCATCTTTTTTCCATCCAATCCTAGGCCAAAGTTTGTCATATCTTCCTCCTACTGAATCAAGTATTTTAGCTTGTACTGTGAAGCCAAATTTTCCTCTTGAATAAACAATCCATAATTTATTCAAAGTTGATAAATCAATACCAGAAATAGATTCAACCTCTGAAAAATATACATACCCTCTTTTTACAGCCTTTTCACCCGCAAGCTCTCTGAGCTTTGAGCTTGTAAAGCGATCAGCATCCTCAAAACTTTCATTTAGTAAATATTTTTGGAGAGGCGAATAATCAAAACCAACTTCAGATGGGGCAGTGAACCAAGCAAAACCATCACAATCAAGATTATTTTTTATAAAATTCTCATCAGTTTTATGAATGAGTTGCAAAATAAACCCAGGTATCCAATCGGATTTGTCAGGATCAAATCCAGCCAATAATGATGACCCAAGTTCAAGAAGCTCTTCAACTCGATCTTCCAAAACTTTTAAAGAAGCGAGACGTTTCCTTTCTGAAGCCATCTTGAAAGACTCCAAGAACTCCTTTATGCTTTCTTTATTTGAACGTGATTTTTCTTCAGTCATAATCCACTACTGGCCTAAGATGACCAGGGCACTAACACTATGTCAGAGATAGATACCAATTTAGGTTATACCGTAACGGATTTTCGGAATTTAATTAGTCCAATTGTTGATGTAAGAAGTCCTAATGAATTTTCCCAAGGCCATTGGCCAGGTGCAATCAATATTCCTTTGTTTTCTAATATAGAAAGAGAAACAATCGGTAAAAGCTACAAAAGAGAAAGTCGATTAAAAGCAATATTAAATGGTTTAAAAGTGACCCTACCAAACACAACAAAATTATTAAAATTAATTCTTCAAACAACTACAAAGAATAAAGACAAAAATAAATCATTACGAATATATTGCTGGAGAGGTGGTATGAGATCAAGTGCTTTTGCATGGCTTGCAAGAACTACTGGTATAAAGACTTATTTATTGAAAGGAGGATACAAAAGCTATAGAAAATGGGTTTTAAATCAATTCGAGACAGATTTACCAATAAGAGTTATTGGAGGTAAAACAGGTACAAAAAAAACAGATCTGCTCAATTACATAAATAATAAGAAAATACATGTAATTGATTTAGAGGGCATCGCAAATCATAGAGGAAGTAGTTTTGGTTCATTAGGTATGGGAGAGCAGCCATCCACTCAACAATTTGAAAATATACTGGCAGAGTCTATTGAGAAATTTAAAGAAAGCCATGCTACTGAGATTTGGCTAGAAGCTGAAAGTTCTAACCTAGGGAAATGCCGTTTACCAAAAAGTTTGTATGCAAAAATGAAAAAAGCACCGATCCTAGAAATAATTAAAACTAAGAAAGAACGCATAGATAATTTAGTCGATACTTATAGTCATAATCCTCAAAATGAATTAAAGGATGCTGTAAATAGAATTAGCAAAAGATTGGGGCCACAAAGAACAAAAGAGGCACTCCTTGCAATTGAGCAAAAAGAATGGTCAAAAGCTTGTGTGGCGATGCTCGACTATTACGATAGATGTTATGAATTCGAACTTAAAAAGAGAAAAAATATAAATTCAATAAATCTGAGTGGCCTGAGCTTAAAATCATCTTTTATTAAAATCTTAAATGAGAACCTCAATTCCCTATAGTTATCTTACAAGAAGACATCTATTCATTTGACCTAAAATAAAATGCCTATCAATAACAAGAAAGTAGCAATACAATTTGTAAAAGGAAAGGATGAAAAAGATAATCCTGAAATTCGTTTATTTAGAAATAATGATGGCAAAAAAGGTAAAGTAGTCTATAAATTCAATAAGCCTTCAACTATAACACTTGAAAATTATAGATCCATTGAGAAAATGTACCTTATTGATGAAGAAGGTGAACTATCAACAAGAAAAATAGATCTAACTATTTCTGAAAACTATATTAATGAAGTTACGTCCATATATACTTGGAATTCAGAAAAAGAATTTGAAAGATTTATGCGTTTTGCACGAAGATATGCAAATTCTCTCTCTACTAATTAATTATATAATTTGAAACCAACTAATTTGCTATTAATATCAGGGTTAATTATTTCGATAATAATTTTATGGAGCTTAAAAGAAATACTCATATTATTTTTTGCATCAATAATCTTAGCAATGGCTCTCTCTACAATTACTGGTAAAATTCGAAACATTTTTTCTCTCCCTAGATGGATCTCCTTAGGAATAACATTAACATCTATAATCCTAATATCAAGTATTTCAATAGTATTAATAATCCCTCAGTTTACTACTGAATTTCAAGAACTAATTAATCAAATACCCTCAGCTGCTATCAAGCTATGGGAACTTTTAATAAATTCATTCTTTAATATTGTAGAGATTGTATATAAAGATAATGTTCCTGATTTAGCCGACAGATCATTATTAACAAATAAATTAAGTATTATTCCAGATAGTGCTACTCTAGCCAATGGGGTAACAGATAGTATTACAAAAGTTATAAATTTAGTAAGTAATGTTGGTTTAGGAATAATTCAATTATTATTCATAATATCTGTCAGTTTAATGATAACATTACAGCCAAATTCTTATAAGGAAGTTGCAATATTATTAGTTCCATCGTTTTATAGAAAACGCGCTAGATATATATTAGCAAAATGCGGGGATGCCTTGAGTAGTTGGATGACAGGGGTTGTTCTTAGCTCAATATGTGTAGCGATACTTGCTTCTATTGGACTGTATTTATTAGGAATAAAATTAGTAATTGCTAATGCCATAATAGCTGGTGTTCTCAATGTAATTCCAAATGTAGGTCCAACAATAAGTACTATTTTCCCTCTTTCTGTTGCATTGCTAGATACTCCATGGAAATCATTAGCCGTTCTTGGTTTATATATAGTTATTCAAAATATAGAAAGCTATATAATAACTCCTTCCATAATGCATAAACAAGTTAAATTACTTCCAGGCCTGACAATTACGGCACAGTTTATATTCACTATTGTTTTTGGGCCACTAGGTTTATTATTGGCAATTCCTATGGCTGTAGTAATTCAAGTCTTCGTTAAAGAAATATTAATCCATGATATATTAGAAAGAAATCATTTTACAAATCAAACTTCAAAAACAGGCAACAACTCTTAGTTTTCCCAAGGATCAAAACACGTAGAATTATCTTTTTTAGAAATCTCAGCTACATTGATTTTCTTCAAATCCATCCATTCACACCACATTGAGTTAAGAAGCCAAGCCTCAGATTGGCTTTTCGGACCATCATCAATCAATTTAACCTGATAAGGCTTTAATTTTTTCCATTGCTTGTACTGATTTTTCCATGTTTCATCTCCCATTTGTTCATTTAATTTCCCTTTTTCTATATTGTTAGTAAATTCTTTTTTTGCAAGTCCTCATGTATCTATCCAAAATAAAATATAAAAATTAATCCTATAATTTTTCAAATATAAATTAAGGGAATCAATCATCAAACTCAGGCTTTGGTTTCTTTTTAACTTTACCTGAAAGTAATTGATGTAGAGCATCTAAAGAATTATAGACCTCTTTAAGCTCAGACAACTCAGGCAATAGGCCATATTGACCAAGCATTTGATCCAAATCTCGAAGTTCTTGTCTGATATAACGCAAATGAGAACTAACTTCCTCTCTCTTACTTGTGGACATTATAAAATAAATTGATTGCTATTAAACATTAACTTTAACCCAAGATAAGTATATTAAGCATCATCAAATTTACAAAATTTATAAACCCACAACTTATGAGCATATTAGCTGCTAGTTAATTACATGCGATAGAAAGAACTAATAGTTATTAAAGAAATCATGGTAGTTAAAATATAGAGCAATAAAATCACGAGCAAATCTAAAGGCTTTCTATTTTGTAAAAAAATAAGAAATTTACATTGATGTGGCATAGATATTGCTAAATATATATATATGGACCAACAAAAAAGGAAAGACCTCAATCTGAGGCTAGGAAATCTAATACTTGCAATATTCCTTGCCACTGTTCCAACAGCTATTACATATGGAACGCTTAGTATTCATGGCCTAAACATTTGTAGAACCCTAAGCAGTAAAGCAAGCACTTCAAATGAATTCAAAGAGATATGCGACGAAGCGGCATGGGATACAACAAAAAGCTACATTATCTTGATAGGTTTTTTTATTACTTTACCAACATGGATGTGGTTCTATTTGTCAGTGAAGAAGAAGGAAAACAAAGACAAATAATTTACTTGAATATCTAAGAAGACAAAAAACTAGAAAAAGGGAATGCAAAGGGTTTCTTTTGTTTTATAGATTTTGATAATTCTCTAGTAGTAGGAACTCGAACAGTATTAATTAATTCCTGATTAAATATAAATTTGGGCTTTGTTTTAAAGATTTGTTTTAGCAAATAATCTGCAGAAAAAATACCGGGACCCAATAAAATTATTGAAAAAGAAGAAGAAAAATAAAGAACCAAAAGCTCCAATAGATAAATGTTAAAACCCGAAGTAATAATCGCATGATATATAGCAACACTCATTGTTCCAAGTATTGCTGTGGCACCTAATCTCGTTCCAAGTCCGAGAATCAACAACCAACTACCTCCAATTTCAGAACCAGCGGCTATGTATGAGAGCGCAATAGGGAATGGAAGGTGAAGAGGGCGAACGAAGGCATCTGCGAAATTATTTATATCATTCAATTTCTCAAATCCATGATGTATTAAGAGAGCACCAGTAAATACCCTTAAGACAAGAAATGCTAGATCCTTCAGAACTGGTTTATAGAAAATCGTATTAAGCAATTTAACCTAAGTAAATTCAACAAACTTTAATTGCACTGAGGCATAAAGCGTGGAACCTCCGAGGCGAGAGCCAGCCAGGTAAGTATTAATACTTACCACGTTATGCGTTTTGTTAGGCTTATTTTGAAAATCCTCGAATAAAGACGATAAGAAATTATTAAATTAATTGAATTAAGTCCCTTATGCCTTCAGAATTGCGTTTTACTTTTTTAATAAGAAAAAGGAAAAAATGTCCTAATAAATAGTATTAATACTCACAAAAAGATTCAGGCACATTCTGTAAAATAGAATTCAAAACAATTAAGCATGAATACATCACTACTTACTGCTACAGCTGCTATAGGTCTGATTGCAGTTTCAATACCAGTATTAATTGCATCACTAAATTAAATAACAGATGATTTTTATAAATTAACCAAACTCATTAATTTAAACCACTGCATTTCCTGCCAACCATCCACTTGTCCAACAATGCTGAAAATTAAAGCCACCTGTAATACCATCAATATCTAAAACTTCAC
Source organism: Prochlorococcus sp. AG-402-K14 (assembly GCA_003216815.1). GTDB lineage: Bacteria > Cyanobacteriota > Cyanobacteriia > PCC-6307 > Cyanobiaceae > Prochlorococcus_B. Next base: position 17,891 of record QCIG01000022.1, read on the forward strand.
CCGCAAAAAATAACCCCTTACATATCTTACTTTCCATTGTTTGAAAATTAATTTCTTTTAATGAGACCCCACCAGCAGTTACGAATTCCTCCCCAAAAGGGCCACGACTATTTATTGAATAAATTTTCATTGTTAAACATTTTACTAAAGATTCCTTTTCATTTTTAGATAACTCTGCCCATTTTAATTGACTATCGAAATT
>QCIG01000023.1 GCA_003216815.1 Prochlorococcus sp. AG-402-K14
GTTATTGAGCAATCCTTTTTGGGTTTCTATTGTCTGAAAAGACTGTATAATTAAGCGTCTTGAAAGATTAGAGAAATCCTCTGGTTTACTTGATAGCACTTGATAGTGGTTAAATAAGCACTTTTGATCCAAGGAGTGTATCTTTAATACTTTATTGCAGTATCTAAAAGCTTTTATTTCAATCGATCACAGAAGAATAATGCCCTTCATGCCATGCAGATGCTCTACCAGCTGAGCCATGGCCCATGTATAATTTTTACTAGTTTTAACAGCGATTAGAGAGATTCTGGTCGATTCTGGAAAAACCACTTCCACTTGCAGGGAGATGGTCACCTGCCTAATGGCATGGGTGATTTCTTTGAAAGTTAAAACTTTAGTTCAAGCTATAATCCCAACTAATTGATTCTTATAAAAAAAGATGTGACTGGAAGAAAAACAAATCAAAAGGAAGAAAAGTCCAAGGTAAAGACATACACCATTCCATTGGCTTTAGGAAAAATTAAGGAGGATTGTACTATTGCTACTAACACTCCTTCGAAACCTTCTAAAGAAGAAATAATTAATCAAGCATTTAAATTTCATTCGCAAGGAAATATTTTAAAAGCTGCAGAACATTATCAATATTTTCTTGATCAAGGCTTCAAGGATTACAGGATTTTTTCTAATTATGGAGTAATATTTCAAGAACTTGGAAAATCAAAAGAAGCAGAATCATGCCATCGCAAAGCGATTGAACTAAAGCCTGATTACGCAGAAGCTCATTCTAATCTAGGAATTATATTAAAAAATCTTAGAAAATTAAATGAAGCAGAAATTTCATACCGCAAAGCAATTGAACTTAAGCCTAATCTCGCAGAAGCACATTCCAATTTGGGATCTGTATTGAAAGGTCTTGGCAAATTAGAAGAAGCAGAATTATCCACTCGTAAGGCAATTGAACTTAAGCCTGATTTTCCTAATGCCTATTCGAATCTTGGAAACATATTAAGGGATCTTAATAAATTACAAGAAGCAGAAACATGCCAACGCAAAGCAATTGAACTAAAACCTGATTACGCAGAAGCTCATTCCAATCTGGGCCTTATATTGAAAAGTCTTAGGAAACTAAATAAAGCTGAAATTTCATTCCGAAAAGCAATTGAACTTAATCCTAATCTCGCAGAAGCACATTCCAATCTGGGATCTGTGTTGTATGATCTTGGAAAATTAGAAGAGGTAGAGGCTTGTTATGGAAAGGCACTTGCCTTGAAACCAAATTTACATTCTGCATTAAAAAATAGATCGCAATTCTTTTTTGATAAAGGAGAATTTGAACGAGCATTAAAAGACTCAGATTCTTATAATACAAAGAACTCAAGGGCATTTGCATTGGAATCACTTTATGCACTTGGAAGGATTGATGAGATTTACAAGAGAATTGAAAAAACATCTGAATTAGATAATAAAAATATAAGATTGGCTGCATTCTCTTCATTTATTGCAGCAAAGGAACATAAAGAGACAGCTAATAATTTTTGTAGAAATCCAATTGCATTTTTACATTTTTCAAATCTAAAATTTCATCTTAAAGATTATGATGAATTTATAAAAAAAGTAATTAATGAGCTTGCTAAGATTAAAACTATTTGGGAGCCCCTACAAAAGACAACTCATAATGGATTCCAGACTCCAACTCATATAAATTTATTTTCCAACTCATCTGACAATATTTATCATCTTAAATCAATTATCTTAAATGAAATAGATAAATATTATTTAAAATTTGTAAAAGAGTCTTGCTCCTTTATTCAAAAATGGCCATCCAATAGAAATTTAATTGCGTGGCATGTAATTCTTAAGAAGCAAGGCTATCAAAGTGCACATATCCACCCCGGTGGATGGTTAAGCGGCGTAATTTATTTAAAAGTTGTTCCTCCTCTTGATAATGATGAAGGTGCAATTGAATTTAGTTTAAATGGGCCGAATTATTCCAATATCGACTCTCCACAATTAATTCATAATCCAGAAGCAGGAGATATTGTCCTCTTCCCTTCTTCTCTTCACCACAGAACTATTCCATTCTCTACAGATAAAGATCGAATAGTCATAGCTTTTGACTTGATACCAAATTGATAACTAAATTTTCCTCACTCGATTGTTATTCGAAGAATCAGTAGCTAATCCAGCCATTTGATTATTTATTTTGCACAGGCCGCGACCCCGCTTAATTGGTGCGGTAACCTCTTTGTAATAGTCAAAAGGTTTTTGGACGAAGAGGATAGTATTATCGCGACAAGGAAAAAACCTGAAAGTTTTAAAGATGAAAGGTTTTGCAGAGCAGAAAAAATCTAAAAAGGAAAGCAATAAGAAGACCAAATCTTCTATAGAAAATATAATAAATCAAGCATTTAAGTTTCATTCACAAGGGAATATTTCAGAAGCAGCAAAAAATTATCAGTATTTAATAAATAAAGGCTTTAAAGATCATAGGGTTTTTTCTAATTATGGATTAATCTTAAGAAAACTAGGAAAATTAAAAGAAGCAGAATCATTACTTCGCAAAGCAATTCAAATTAAACCTGATAATGCAAAGGCTTATTCTAATCTAGGAAATATATTAAAAGATCTTTGCAACTTACAAGAAGCAGAATTGTCTACTCGCAAAGCAATTGAACTAAAACCTGATTACGCAGAAGCTCATTATAATCTAGGAAATATATTACAAGATCTTGGTAATTTAAAAGAAGCAGAATTATCCACTCGCAAAGCAATAAAAATTAATCCTAATTTCGCAATAGCGCATTCCAACCTTGGAATCATATTAAAAGATCTTTGCAACTTAAAAGAAGCAGAATTATCTACTCGCAAAGCAATTGAAATTAACCCTAATTACGCAATAGCGCATTCCAATCTTGGAATCATATTAAAAGATCTTTGCAACTTACAAGAAGCAGAATTATCCGCGCGCAAAGCAATTGAACTAAAACCTGATTACGCAGAAGCTCATTACAATCTGGGAAATATATTACAAGATCTTGGCAACTTAAAAGAAGCAGAATTATCCACTCGCAAGGCAATAGAAATTAGTCCTAATTTCGCATTAGCACATTCCAATCTTGGAATCATATTGAAAGATCTTGGTAATTTAAAAGAAGCAGAATTATCCACTCGAAAGGCAATAGAAATCAACCCTAATTACGCAATAGCGCATTCCAATCTAGGAGTAATATTGAAAGATCTTTGCAACTTACAAGATGCCGAAATATCACTACGCAAAGCAATAAAAGTTAATCCTAATTATGCAAAGGCGCATTCCAATCTGGGAATCATATTGAAAGATCTTTGCAACTTACAAGATGCCGAAATATCACTACGCAAAGCAATTGAAATTAAACCTGATGATGCAAACGCTTTTTCTAATCTGGGAATCATATTAAGAGATCTTGGCAAATTACAAGAAGCAGAAATATCCACTCGCAAAGCAATTGAACTGAATCCTGAATTCGCTGAAGCTCATTACAATCTGGGAAATATATTAAAAGATCATGGTGATTTCGTTGATGCTATAAATCAATACAAACAAGCACTAAAATTGAACCATCAACTATCAATAGCTAAGGATGGTTTAATTACAACCAAAGGCAAGGTATGCGATTGGAGTGATGAAGAGAATGAAGAAATATGGCTTAAATCACTTGGAATAAAAGGAACACCTATTTGCCCATGGGCATTATTTCCATTAGAAGATAATCCTTTAAATCACTTAACAAGATCTAGAAGATTCTATAAAGAAAAATTTACTCGAAAAAGCAAACATATTACATATTCCAAAAAAAATATAATTCATATAGGTTATTTTTCAGCTGATTTCCGCAATCATGCTGTAATGCAGCAAATTGCTCCTTTATTTGAGCTGCATGATAAATCCAGGTTTAAAATATATTTATACTCATTTGTGCCAAAAGAAGATGAATATACTGAAAGAGCCAAAATGTCAGGATGCATATTTAGAAACATAAAGAAATTAAATGATATTGAGGCGGTTGAATTAGCAAGAAGTGATAACTTAGACATCGCAGTAGATCTAATGGGATATACGTTACATAATAGAATGCCTATATTCTCATATAAGATTGCCCCAATACAAATAAATTATATAGGTTTTCCTGGATCTATTGGCTCTGATACTATTGATTACATTATCGCTGACAAAATTATAATTCCTAAAGAGAATGAAAAATTTTATTCCGAAAAAATAATACGTATGCCAAATTGCTTTCAATGTAATGATAATAAAAAAGAAATTTCTAAAGAATCTATATTTCGAAGTGAGTTTAAACTTCCTGAACAAGGGTTTATATATACTTGTTTTAACAATAATTATAAAATAACAAAAAAAGAATTTAACATATGGATGAACTTACTTATAGAAACAGAAGGAAGTGTTCTTTGGTTATTCAAGTCAAATCCATACTCAATAAATAATTTATATAAGGAAGCAAGAAAACGAAAAGTAGATCCAGACAGATTAATATTCGCTGAGAGATTACCATTAAAAAAACATCTAGCTAGGTACTCTCTTGGAGATTTAGCACTTGATACTTTTAATTGTAATGGAGGCACAACTACTTCTGACGCATTATGGGCTGGTTTACCAGTCCTAACAAAGATAGGACAGAGTTATATTGCCAGAGTATCTGCAAGTCTACTTACTTCGATAGGACTGCCTGAATTAATTACATATAGCGAAGATGAATATGAAGAAAAAGCTTTATATATTGCTAGCAACCCTGAAGAAGTTGTTAGATTAAAATCAAAATTAAACAAACTAAAAGAAACGTCAACACTTTATAATTCAGAATTATTTACTCACGATCTTGAAAATATTTATCAAAACCTGGTAAAAAATTCATTATAAGCTGCACAATCAATAAATTATCAGAAGAGAGATTTTAGTATAGGTTGAATCATTTACCTAAATATTTTTTACAAATAAAGATTAATATTTAACTGCTTCCTAAAGCTAGTTTTAATATTGTATTAATTGTCAATATCAGAAGTTAAATAAATTTAATTAATTAAATCCTCAAATTCCTTTAAATCAATTAACAAATTATAAATATCACCAAAGTTGTTTTCGCCAAGAACTAACGCTTTATTTAAAGTATACTTTGCTTTTGTAGGTTTAAGATATTTATCTGGGGGAAGTTTATTGACAATAAGTATATTCCTAATTAATTCGTATTTTGATATAGTGTTAGTCCCATAAACAGATATGGGTGGGTAAGAATCAAAGTTATTAATTATTTTCAAAGCAATTTCTGCCCATTTCAAAGCAGTGATTCCATTCCAAAAATGATTAATATATCCAAATATCAAACAAGATGAATTAATTCTAGATAATGTCCAAGAATATAATGATTTATTTAATTTATCGGAAGCTATTATGGATGCCCTGATAACTCTTATCTGATCAATATTAGTATTATAAGTATCTCTAGAGTATAAATATGCCTTACTTTTCCCATATAAATCATCACAGTCATAATTCGAGTCTAGTCCATAAGGAGCTAAATTTGGAGTTCCCTTGTAAACACAATCCGTACAGGGATGTATCACTTTGAAATTATTTTCAAGTAATAATTCTGGTAACAAATAATTGATTTTAAAATAATTTATCCTTGTACTAATAGATATAGAATCTGGAAGCTTCTGAGGTATAAATCCAGCACAATTTATAACAAAATCAGCATTTTGCAATGAACTTATAAATTCATTTTTCTTATCTAAATTGAATCTTTTAGGAATTATTAATTGAATATCCCTAGCAAACATAAGTAAATAATTGAATACAATTTTACCTAACATTCCAGAGGATCCAATTATTGCTACCTTCATGTTCTCAAGACTTAAAATAGTTAAATTTTTCTAAAACCTTATTCAGTTCCGATTTCGAAATCAAACAATCTTTTGAGCTATAATCTTCTTTACTTAATTGATTAAGATCTGATTCATATTTTGTAAGACTAGGTTTTAAAGTATAAAAGGTTCCACAATCTGAATTACATAATCTTGTCATTTCTTCTTTTGAAACTAAAACCTCATGAATCTTTTCACCAATTCTTGGATAACCTATATTAAATTTTAAATTAAATTTTTCTTTATATATTTCAAACAAATCTAAAACTTTCAGACTTTTTGATTTAGGAATAATTGATACTTGGTCGTATAAAATTCCTTTAAGGATTAAATCAATTGCTTCATCAACATCAATAATGAATCTAGTCATTTCATTAGAAAATAAAGTTAATTCTGTATTTGAATTTATAGATTTCCAAATCATTGGGATGATGCTACCTGTAGAATTAAGAACATTTCCATAGATCATTGTAGACAAATTAGTATTACAATATCTTTCATAGTTATTCTTAATTATGAATTGTTCACCTGCAAAATATTTCAAACTACCATATATAGTTGTCGCAGCTCTACTTTTATCAGAGCTAATAAATGTAGCAGCATCAAATTGATTTTCAATTGCTACATGTTTACTATTAATAGAGCCATTTGCTATTATTTTTAGAGCTTCTTCCGGATTCTCATCACATGAACTAATTTGCTTTAAGCTTGCAGCAAAGATTCCAATATTTGCCCCCTTAGATGATCTCTTCAATAGATCTTTGTCTCTAATATCTCCTATAACGAAATGAACATTTGGAAAATTTTCCTTTAATAAATAATGTTTTGCTTCGTCTCTAGAGTATATGATAATTTCATTGTATTTATATAACCTTTTAATGAGGTTTCTACCTAAGAAACCAGTACCACCAGTTATGAAAATTCTTTTATCTTTTGGAGTTAAGTTGTACACTACTAAGTTATTTTCTAGAATTATAGTCACAAAATCGGCTCTGTCTATAGTAAATTTAAACTTACTAAAAATATAATAATTATACAAATAAAATCACTGACAAAAAAATTATCTACTATTGTTTTATTAGATTGGATAACTTTATATTTTAAATTTATTCTAGAAAGACAATATGAAATTAAATCTATTAAAAACAATATCTCCCTAATTAAATTAAGATTAAAAGAAGAAGATGATATAATAATTTATTAGAAAAAACTCTATTAAAATAAATATTGGAAATTTTAAATACTAATTCACATATATCTAAAATCACATACCCCTATACCATTTGGGTTTTGGATCATTTTTTAAAAGAAGAAGTCATTGAAAGAATTTCTCATAACTGGCCTGACTCAGATGACTCAGCCTGGCATATGGGGCATACATCTATAAACGGAAAGGTAAATATATTAGAACAAGGTATGAGGGGTATATCTAAATTAGAATTAATGCCAGATAAAATATCAGAGATTGTAAAATTTCTACATTCAGAAGAATTCACTGACCAAATAGGTCATCTTTTAGAAATTGAAGGCTTAATTCCAGATAAAGCAATGCGATGGTCTGGTATGAGAACTATGTTACCTAATTCTTTTCAATTGATTCATAGTGATGCAAGGTTGTCACCAGAGTCAGGCTTTCGAAAAGAATTAACAGTCCTAATTTATACTCAGCCTTTGTTTAATGAAAAGATTCATACTGGACATTTGCAGGTTTGGGATGATGATATTAAGCAATGCATCCATAAGATATCCCCGAAATACAATAGAGCCATAATTTTTTTAAATTCAGATACTTCATATCATGGAGTGCCTGAAGTTAATTTTGAAAGACGAGCATTTACCTTTTCAATTTTAAAAAATGCTTTTGCAACTAAAAGGAGTAAAGCTCTTTTTGTAGCAAGACCCACTGATTCAGAAGAAGTACGTGAAGAAGGTTTTAAAAGATCTATTATTAATGATGCAAAAATGTAAATTATAATAATAAACTATTTAATTATAGATAGCATTCTATATACAAATAGCAAATTTATATTTTATCGTACTATTCTTTGTATCTTTAATTAGAGGATTTGGGATATTACTTACTAATGGAACACTAGCAACCAAATAAAGATTACTTCGGCTATTACTAAACCAAAAAAGCATTTTTGATCATCACAACCTAATAATTAAAGAAGCAGAGTTAATATCCTAGTCATTTATGAATAACCAGAAGTCCTTAGCATTTCTATCTTTACATAATTTTCTAAATCTGGTCAATGGTATAGGTAACAAAAACAATAAGGAAAGTAGCTTAAAGGTTCATGAATCAAGATCAAATAGGTTAAAACTATAAGGGTAATTTTCTTATATTTTATCTACTTTAATTCTATTTTCTATAGCATTTAGTTCTAGTCATTAAAGACAACAATGACTAGAATCGAAATCACAGAAGGAAAAGTATTAGTTAATAAGTTTTTAGAGTTATGCGCTAGATTGTACAGCAATTATTTATTTCTTAGCCAAAGAAAATTTGTGATCACAATGCTTCTGGGAGATACGAACTTCTGAATGCCTTTCAGGTGCTATACCAGCTGAACTATCACCCCAAGTGTGTAAGATGGTAGTAATAGAAACCTTTTTAGACTTGGAAGAAAATATAGAAATAGCTCAATCGCTCTTTAAACAAAATAAGTATCAAGAAACAATTGATACTTGTAATAAGATATTAGCTACTAATAGCAACTCAATAGAAGCGGTAAAACTAATCGCAAAATCTTTGTTAGCAACTAGGAATATAAATGATGCTCGTTTATATTTTAACAATGCTCTGAAAATTAATCCTGATGATTATGAATCAATTAAAGATATAGGTAATACCTATCAAGCTGTTGGAGATTCTAATACTGCTAAAGATTATTATCTCAAAGCAATAGAAATTAATAATTCCTATGCTCCAGCATTAACCAATGCGGGATTAATTGAACTCAATACAGGAAACAAACAAGAAGCGTTATCTTTACTCATCAAAGCGACTGAATCAGACCCGCAATTAACGCCAGCTTGGGGAAACCTTGCTAATAGTTATTTTCAACTAGGAAATATGCACGAAGCAGAAAGATCTATACGCAAATCAATAGAGCTCAATCCCAATCTCTTTAACTCTCATTTTCTACTAGGAACTATTCTCCTTAGGCAAAAAAAACTTCAAGGTGCAGAGCAATCCTTACGAAAAAGCATTGAACTTAAATCTGATTTCTTTCAGGCTCATCTAAACCTTGGGTCAGTTTTAAAAGACTTAGGAAAATTACAAGAAGCAGAAAGATCCATACGCAAATCAATAGAGCTCAATCCCAATCTCTTTAACTCTCATTTTCTTCTAGGAACTATTCTCCTTAGGCAAAAAAAACTTCAAGAGGCAGAGCATTCCTTACGAAAAAGCATTGAACTTAAATCTGATTTCTTTCTGGCTCATCTAAACCTTGGGGCAGTTTTAAAAGACCTCGGACAATTAGAAAAAGCAGAAGTATCAACTCGCAAAACAATTGAACTTAACCCTAATTTCGCAAAAGCTCATTACAACCTGGGAACCATATTGTTAGATCTTGGCAAATTAAAAGAGGCAGAGATATCTAACCGCAAAGCTATTGAGCATGAACCTGATTTCGCGCAGGCTCATTCCAATCTTGGAATCATATTAAAAGATCTTGGCAATTTCGGTGATGCTATAACTCACTTTAAACAGGCGTTGAAACTGAACAATCAATTATCAAAGGCGAAGGCTGCTTTGATTGAAACCAAGGGACATATCTGCGATTGGAGTGATCAAGATATACAAACTACTTGGCTAAAGAATCTTGGAATTGAAGGATCTTTGGTCTCTCCATTTAGTTTACTTTTTTACGAAGATAATCCCTTAAAGCATTTAAAAAGATCTAAAAAATTTTGTAAAGAAAACTATAATCGACCAACCAAACAAATTAAACCTTCCAGAAAAAATATAATTCACATAGGTTATTTCTCTGCTGATTTCCGAACTCATCCTGTAATGCAATTAATTGCTCCTATACTTGAGCTTCACGATAAATCTAGGTTTAAAATATATTTATATTCATTTGTGCCAAAAGAAGATGAATATACTGAAAGAGCAAGAAAATCTGGATGCATATTTCGAGACATAAGCAAGCTAAATAATATCGAAGCTGTAGCTTTGGCAAGAGATGATCAAATTGATATTGCTATAGACCTGATGGGTTATACCACTTTTAATAGATTTTCTATATTTTCTTCTAGAGTCGCACCTATTCAAATAAACTATTTGGGATACCCATCTTCTGTTGGCTCTGATGTTATTGATTATATTCTCGCAGATAAAATTGTAATTCCAGATAATTATGAGAAATTCTATTCAGAGAGGGTACTAACTATGCCCAATTGTTATCTATGTAATGATGATAAAACAGAAATAAACAAGGACCCTATTTCCCGGAAAGATTTCAACCTACCTGAGCAAGGGTTTATATTTACCTGCTTTAATAATAACAACAAAATCACTCCAAAGGAGTTTGATATCTGGATGAGATTGCTTAAAGAAATAAAAGGAAGTGTACTTTGGTTGAAAAAGCCAAATAAATTTGCGATTGAGAATTTATATAGAGAAGCAGAGAAAAGAAATATTGATCCAAAACGATTAATCTTCGCAAATAAAGTTCCATTTAGTTTGCATTTAGCAAGACACTCTCTTGGAGACCTTGGACTTGATACCTTTAACTTTAACGGTCATAAAACGACTTGTGATGGATTATATGCAGGATTGCCAATCTTAACTAAATCAGGAGAAAGCTTTGCTGCGAGAGTTTCATCCAGTCTATTAACTTCATTAGGAATGCCAGAACTAATTACATATGATGAAACCAAATATGAAGAGACAGCCCTAAGGCTAGCTAGTAATCATAATGAACTTTTTAAATTAAAATCTAAACTAGAAAAACTAAAGAATAAATCGTCACTTTTTAATTCAAAATTATATACTAAAGATCTTGAAAATATTTATTTCAATCTGGTTCAAAAATGATTTTAGCTTGTTTAATCCAAAGTGTTAAAGTAGCTAAGTTGATTTTTTCTTAATGATTGCTGAAAAATTATCTGAAGAGATTTGGAGAAGCTGTGTGAATTCAATTCCAATATTTGGTATTGATATGATTATATTTTCTCGAAAATATGGAGTATTAATGGGGCGTAGAATTAATAATCCAGCGAAAGGTAAACTTTTTGTACCAGGTGGAAGAGTTTATAAAAATGAACGGATTATAGATGCTTTTAATAGAATATTACTAAGTGAAACAGGTTTGACTTTTTCCTTTAATAAAACCACTTCAATAGGTTTATACGAACACTTTTACAATGTTACATCATGGTCCACTTCAGAATGCAGTACGCATTACATTATAGAAGCAAGATTAATAGAAGTTGAACCTGAAAATAATAAACTAAAAATAAATTTGAATGAGCAACATTCAAATTTCGAATGGATTTCTCTAGAAGGTATGCAGTCAAATTCTATTCATTCCTATTCAAAGATATATTTAAATAAAATTAAAGATCTAAAAGCTAAATGAATAGTTTATTTAAAAAAGATTCAATTCAATATAAATCTCATAAGAAATTGTAAGGTTCTGCAACTTTTTTAAATTCAGTACATATTCTAAGAACATCGCTTGTATTTATATCTGCATTAACAGGAAGATAAATTCCATATAAATGAATTTGATCAGCATATTTTAGAGAAGTACTTCTTCCACTATATTCCTTCCAAAATGGTTGTTGACCAATACTTCCAGCAATAAGAGGTCTACTTTCAATATTTTTATTCTTTAAATGAATCCAAACCTCCTCTGGATTTTTAACTAAAGTAGCATAGGCAAAACTTGAAATGAAATCGTTAGATGATTCTTGACACCAAAAATTTTTAAGTTCTTCCCTATATGTATTAAATACAACTGAACGCTTTGAACAATATTCATCTAAAATGCCCATCTGCATCAGACCCAAATATGCATTCAATTCAGTAGACCTTAAATTATATCCAGGATAATAAAATGTATATAAATCTCTAAAATCTGAGGTATTATATTTTGATCTTAAATTCTTATGAAAGTCCACATCAAGATTTCTTCCCCAGCCATGAGCCCTTAATGACTTGCTTACTTGATTAAACTCATAATCATTACTACAAAGACATCCTCCCTCAATGGTAGAAATATGATGCCCATAAAAAAATGAGAATGTTGATGCAAGACCAAATGATCCCAGGTGTTTCCCCGCAATGGTAGAGCCTAATGATTGGCAATTATCCTCTAACAGACGTATATCAAATTCTTCACAAATATCTAAGATTTTCTCAACAGATGAATTATGTCCAAGAATATGAACTAAAATTAAAGTTCCAATATCTTCTTCCTTTATTAACTTATATAAGTGATCAATATTAATACCTAAATTAATAGGGTCAGCATCCAATAAATATGGTTGATAACCTAATTGAACAAATGGTGAGACTGTAGTTGCCCATGACAAGGCTGGTATACCAACTTTTTTATTCCTTAAATCTTTAAAGAATAGATTTGTAGTTGCCATTAACAAATTGGCAGAGGAGCCACTGTTAATAAAAGTTGAATCATTTACCTCGATATATTTTGCAAACAAAGATTCAAATTCAATTACCTTCTCTCCTTGAGTTAATCTTGGATAAGTTTTAATCCATTCAGATAATCTATCAAGATGTTCTTTAGGTATTGTTTCTGAAGCCAAACCTATTTTTTTATACATTTTTTAGAAATTATAAATATTTAATAAATATCATCTAAGGAACTCTAAATAATGAGAATAAGTTTTCTTAATACCTAATTCTAAATTATGCCTTGGGAACCAACCTAAATCATGTATTTTCTTAACATCTAACAACTTCTGCTTCATTCCAGTAGGTTTATTTAAGTTAAATTTAAAACTACCATCAAAATCAATTGTCTCAGCTACTTGTTGATAATAATCTAAAATTGTGTAGTCCTTACCAGTACCAACATTAATTATATTGCTTAATTCATTAATTTTTGGCAATAGAAACCAAACCGCACTAGCAAAATCTTCCACAAACATAAATTCTCTTTTAACTTTTCCATTTCCCCAAATCTCAACTACTTTTTTATTATTTATTTTAGCATCATGAATTTTTGCAATTATAGATGCAATAAGATGTGATCTTTCTTGTTCAAAATGATCATATTTACCATATAAATTACAAGGCATAAGTGTAATGTAATTTCTAGAGGGATCCTCGATTTTTAAATACTCACATAGTCTTTGCGAGGCTATTTTAGCTATGGCATACCCTTCATTTGTTGGCTCCAATTCACCTTGAAGCAAATATTCTTCCTTAAGAGGATTAATTGCATTTCTTGGATACATACAAGAACTTCCCAAATTAATAATATTTTTTACTCCCATGCTTCCTGCTTCAGATATTAAATTACAGCCTATTTCAAGATTCTCTATTAGAAATTTTGAAGGGTTAGCGATATTTGCATGAATTCCACCAACTAATCCAGCGGCATGAATAATATATTCTGGACTTTTAGTCTTCAAATAACTTCTTATTTGTTCTCTATTGGTTAAATCTAGTTCTTTACGAGAGGGGGTCAAAACACAATAATTACTGGCATTATGATGCTCCTTTATATTACGTCCAACCATTCCCGTCCCTCCTGTTAGAAGAACACGCATAATAATTTTGCCAAATTTAATAAAAACTTTCTAAAACATCTACTTTTAGAAAGTGCTTTTGATAGTAAAACATAGCACCAAGAGATATATGTATTCTCCTTCGTCATTATTTAATTAAACAAACCATTGCTAGCCAAAAGTTGAGCAGAGGAAGCTTCAATAGTGGTTCATTTAACTCAAGCCAAAGAGAAAGAAAAGAGGAAAGTAGGCGTTCAAGCTTATTTCAGAAAAGATAGAGCGGCGCATTTTGATCAACGGCGCACATTCAGGTTCACCCTTGAAGATGATCATCTGCCTAATTGCATGGGAAATTTCTTTCAAATTAAAACTTTAGTACAAGTTATAATCCTCGTTAATAGAGCCTTTAAGAACTATAGATGTGACTGAGAGAAAAACAGATCAAAAACAAGAAGGGTCTGAAGTAAAAACCTTCCCAGTTCTATTTGAGTCAAAGGAAATAAAAGAAGACACTACTATCAACAGCAATAAAGTCAATAAACCTTCTAATGCTTCTAATAAACAAATAATCAATCAAACACTCAAGCAAGGAATTGCAGCACATAATGAAGGCAAGCTTCAAGAAGCGGAGCGTCTTTATCGGGCAATCCTGCAATCTCAACCTTTGCACCCTGGTGCTAATCATAATCTGGGCGTATTAGCAGTCTCCATGAATAAAGCTGATGCGGCATTACCACTTTTAAAAACTGCCCTCGCAGCCAACCCAAAAATAGAACAGTTTTGGCTAAGTTACATTGATGCACTTATTAAAGGAAAGCAGAATGAAATAGCAAAAAAAGTTATTAAAAAAGCAAAGGAGCAGGGCGTAAATGGAGAGAGATTAAATTCGTTAAAAATGCAACTAAAACCAACAGATAAAGAAATAAATAAACTGTTACTGCTTTATAAAAACAGACAATTTGATGAAGGCGAAAAGTTAGCACGATCCATTTCCGAAAGGTATCCCAAACATCCATTTTCTTGGAAAGTGCTTGGGGCTTTACTCAAACAGACTGGCAGAATTATTGAGTCATTAATTCCGACACAAAAATCTATACAATTGGCGCCACAAGATGCCACAGCTCACTTCAATTTGGGCGTCACGCTACAAGAACTGAGTAGATGGGAAGAAGCTCACGCAAGCTATAAACAAGCTATAGCGTTGAAGCCTGACTTCGCCGAAGCTCACTGCAACTTGGGTAACACGCTAAAAGAGCTAGGTAGATGGGAAGGAGCTCACGCAAGCTATAAACAAGCTATAGCGTTGAAGCCTGACTTTGCAGTAGCTCACAGCAACTTGGGTAACACGCTAAAAGAGCTGGGTAGATGGGAAGAAGCCCAAGAAAACTATAAAAAAGCTATAGCGTTGAAGCCTGACTATGCCGTAGCTCACAGCAACTTGGGTAACATGCTAAAAGAACTGGGTAGATGGGAAGAAGCTCAAGCAAGCTATAAAAAAGCCATAGCGTTGAAGCCTGACTTTGCTGAAGCTCACTGCAACTTGGGCGTCACGCTAAAAGAGCTGGGCAGATGGGAAGAAGCTGTTTCATGTAACCAAAAGGCTTTTGCCCACCGTAGTGGGATCAGTCCAGTTGGCGACGAATCGCTTGCTCCAGCTATTACTAGTGTTTTTATAGAATTAACTAATAAGTGTAATTTCCATTGCACATTTTGTCCTTCGGACTCTCAAAAACGTCTTTTGGGCTCTATGGACTTAAAGCTTGTTAAACAACTATATGAGGAGAATGCTGATAAAAACTTTGCTAACGAGGTAAATCTCCATTTAATGGGTGAGCCAACCTTGCACCCTGAATTGATTGAAATTTTAAAATTTGGATCAAAAAAAAATGTAAAAACTAATTTAACAACCAATATCAGTACCTTGGGGGCTAAAAATGTTTCAAAAATATTGGATAACTTATATGGCAAAATAACTGCTAGCCATATGTCGCCCACGGAAGAGACATATCATGTTCGAGGTGCTATTAATATTTCATGGGAGCGCTATATCGGTAATCTTCGATTGCTAATTCGCGAATACATGAAGCGTTTAGAGAAAGGGAATGCAACCAAAAATAATATCGATATACGAGTGATGGTCACCCAGAATACGGCCTCAAATGTGAGTATTATTGGATCTTCAAAAGAGGCTGGGGACATCCTAAAAGAATGGAATGATTTTGTCGCTGAAGTTGAAAATGAGCTAGGTCTGACTCCCTTTAAGCGCAAAAATCATAATGATGATGATCTAGTGCGAGGAAATAATTATTCATCTACCTCTTACTCTTTGCAAAAAGGAATTAAACTGACCTTCTGGAAAGCATTTACATTTGCTAATACCAGGGTCAGTGACAACTTTGATTTAAAGCCAACGAATCAAACATCATACTGTTACCACCCGTTCACTGATATTGGTATTCTATGGAACGGAGACGTAACACTATGCTGTCTTGACCATGATGGCCAACTAAAAGTAGGCAATGTTCGTGAATCATCTATTGAAACCGTGATCCAGAGTGAGGCAGCACAAAAATTACGTGCCAGCATGCTTGGGAAACATCCCCTTCCATCTATCTGTCAAACGTGCCAAGAGAGACCTATTAAGCGTGAAAATACTTAAATCCAATAAGAAAGCTACAACTCTCAGAAATAGTTAAACTGGCTGTAAAAGAACTTCTTTTATTCCTAACGAAGGGTGTCGATAAACATTCATAGCTTGTAGAGGTTTTCAGTGTCTGCATACCATGCTGGC
>QCIG01000024.1 GCA_003216815.1 Prochlorococcus sp. AG-402-K14
GGAATGAGCCTCAGCGTAATCAGGTTTAATTTCAATCGCTTTGCGATATGAGATTTCCGCGTCTTTTAATTTTCCTAGATCATTCAATGTGATTCCCAAATTGGAATGAGCCTCAGCGTAATCAGGTTTAATTTCAATCGCTTTGCGATATGAGATTTCTGCGTCTTTTAATTTGCCTAGCTCTTTCAATAAGTTTCCCAAATTGTAATGAGCCTCTGCGTAATCAGGTTTAATTTCAATCGCTTTGAGATATGAGATTTCCGCGTCTTTTAATTTGCCTAGCTCTTTCAATAAGTTTCCCAAATTGGAATGATCCTCAGCGTAATCAGGATTAATTTCAATTGCTTTGCGATATGAGATTTCTGCTTCTTGTAACCTGCCAAGATCTCTCAAAGTGTTTCCCAGATTGTAATGTGCTTCTGCGAAAACAGGATTAATTTCAATTGCTTTGCGATATGAGATTTCTGCTTCTTGTAACCTGCCAAGATCTCTCAAAGTGTTTCCCAGATTGTAATGTGCTTTTGCGAAAACAGGATTGATTTCAATTGCTTTGCTATATGACAATTCTGCTTCTTTTAGTTGTCCTAAGTTTTTTAAAATTGTTCCATAATTAGAAAAAACTCTGTGATCATTAAACCCTTGATTAATAAAAAGTTGATAATACTTGGTTGCTTCTGGAATATTTCCTTTTAGATGAAACTGAATTGCTTGATTGATTATTTGTTCTTTAGAAGGTTTAGAAGGAGTATTGGTATTAATAGTAGTATTTCCTTGATTTTCTTGATTCTCTCCTAAAGCAAATGGAACAGGGAATGTTTGGACTTGAGCTATATGATTTTTCCCTTGATCTTTCTCCCTAGATTCCATTATCTTCTACAAACTTTCAATTCGAGTAATTGTATTACTCACTCTATCCTTATTAAAACTCTTTTTGAGATGATTTTTCTTTAATTCATAGAAATCGATCAATAGTTACTTTCTTGGTAAAATCAATTATTTTCTCAATCAACTACAAGTTTGGAGTTTTCTACTTTTTGCGTGGTGATTAGCATTTTACTGCGTAGGGGTATTTGTAGGGGGAAATATCGCTAATTCACCTTTGAACTGTTCAATCCCTTTCGCTGCGGTGCGTATGAACTCCCCCCGATTCTCTTACCTCTCCGTTCTTAACTTGGTTCAGGGTGCTTCATAAGGACTCAAATGCCAGTCAGTGACTAGATATAACGAAAGTAATTGATTCAGGGGTGTCCATGCTGTGCCATAGAGTTCAGTTTTTTGTTGGGTGGAATGTTGGGTGTGGAATAATCTGTTGTTGGGTGGAATGAGTTGTATTAAGTATTAGTTGGTAATTACTTGAGATCCATTTGGTCGCTACAAGCAGTTTAAAAGAATCTGTTGTTGTTAGATTTTCCTAGAACCAGGAAAAATTATTTGAATTTATGTTTTTTTAATGTTGATTTGCACTAATACTAGAAGATAAATTATTTATAGAAGACATAGAAGATCTCTATATCTTCTAGTATTTTGCAAACTCCCTAACAAGATTCTTGGATATAGAAAATAAAGAATTCATCTCTCTTGGAGGTTTCAACGATTTAATCAAAATGAGAGATGGTTGGATGCTTTATAACAAGAATGATTCTTATATTGGGAAAAGCATCAAAGAATATGGGGAGTGGTCTCAAGGAGAAATAGATTTATGTAAACAGATTTTGATTCCAACTGATGTTGTAATTGAAGTTGGTTCAAATATTGGAAGTCATACTCTTGCTTTAGCAAAAACTGTTAATCAAGGCGCTGTATTTGCATTTGAACCGCAAAATGTAATCTTTCAAAATCTTTGTGCAAATATGTCTATCAATTCAATAACAAATACTTTTTGCTTTAACAGTGCCTTATCAGATAAAAAAGACGAAAAATTATATTTTCCTAATTTTGATTTTACTAGGAAAAATAATTTTGGAGGAATGAGTCTTACTAATGAAAAAAATGAATATTCACAACTAGCAAATATTGATACTTTAGATAATAGGTTTGCAGATTTGACAAGATTAAAACTTTTAAAAACAGACGCTGAAGGAATGGAAGGGAATGTTCTTAAAGGTGGTTTTGACTTGATTAAGAGAACAAAACCTTTTTTGTATGTAGAGAATGATAATAGTTATAATGATAATAGTTATATTGAGAAATCAAAAGAATTGATTGAGTTAATATGGTCTTTAGACTATAGAATATTCTGGCATATAATTCCTATTTATAATAAAAATAATTTTTTTAAAAATGAAAATAATTTATTTAAAAATTTTGCTTCTTGTAATATGTTTGCAGTAAATAAGGATATACCAATTAATATAAAATTACCTGAATTGACAGATAGTTCTTTTCATCCTATGAGGAGAAAAAATTAGTTGATAATTAATTATTTTTGATAAAATAGATATTAAATCTTTTAGTTTTATCTACAAATTAACATTTTAGCGTGTTGTTGGTAAATGGACGATTTTCAAATATTGCTGGTTCAATCAAGTTCAGATATAGTCACTGGGTTTCAAGCGAAAGTCCTCCCTCTCCGTTCATTATTGGTTTAAGAGAGTTCGTTGAAGTTCAGAAAATAGCTAAAACGCAGTAATAGTAAGGAAACTTTCTCTAATAAAGTCCGCCTGCGTTCTATACAGTACTCGTTTTTTAGAAATTGTGTTGAGGGATTTAGAGGAGGTTTTGTGGGAATAGAAGCTTGTTATATCAACATGTCTCGGTATGTTTATTGTTTAATATTTTTATTCCATTCTTGAATTATTCCAACGATATTGAAAACACACTTTATTTCATAGAAATAGTCTTCTTGCAAATTAGTATTAGACCTTCTATCTATTTCTGAGATAAACCAATTGGCTTGTTCAAGGAAACCTGGTTTTATTCCTTTCTCGCCATCATCTTTAGCAACTAATTGGGAATTTATATTGTATTTTCTATTACTAAAAGTTTCAGTTTCTTTAGGCTCAATAACTTCAAGTTCTAACGCCCTAAGTTCCTCTAAGGGACTAATTAAGTATTCTTCTTTGTTTTCATTCATAAGACGTATATAATGATTCCTGGATTGATTTGGGGTGATAGATACTTGAATAAATTTTTTATCATTATCATTTTCATTAGAAAAAGATATATGGAAAGGGGAGCTATTGTCACATTTTAATGTAGACAATTTCTGGTAACCTACGAGAGAGCCAATCATATCGATCCAATGAGAAGTTATATACATTGGAACATCCCATGGAGTTAGATTGTTTGATTTCTGTATTGCTAAATATCTGTCACTAAATGAAGATTCTAAGAAGTAGGAATTAGATCTTATGATAATTTTTTTTAAACTATTTATTGTTTTATAATGGCGTCTATTGAAAGCTATAAAGGTATTATTCTTTTTTTTTGATGAAGTATTTAGAAGGAACCAATTAAGACTTTCAACTCCTTTGAAGAGTGGTTTTTCATATAAAGTCGGTATATTATCTGGGATAATATCTTTAAGTAATTGAAAAGAATCTTTTGGAGGTAGTGCGCATATTATTGCTTTGATTGGTCTATTAAATCCAGGAAAATTTTCCCAAGTATATAATTCAATATCTTTTTCACTTCTTCCTCTTTTATTCTTTACAATACACTCAATATCATAACCAAGAAACTTAAATGACTTGATATGTTGTTTTGCAATATTACCAAACCCAATAACTATAATTTTTGGCATTTTTTATTTTATAATTTATAGATATTTTTGCCAATTATTGAAGTGATCATCTCCATATAATATACCTTCTACATCACATTTTGAGCAAGGGAAACAATTTCTTTCGCTATTAGAGAGCATTCTTCTAATCTCCATGAAACTATCATTAGTCCATATTTCATATATACCATTTTTTTTAATATTTCCCACAATTTTGTCTTTGTGCCAATCATGAGAACAAATCAATACATCTCCGTTGTAATCAATTAAAACCTTTAGGAAGGGATAATAGCAGGGAGCCTTAATTGGTAGTTCTTTCGGACCTTTGTATTGTGCACCTAGAGCTTTTATATCAACAGCAGATGCTCTATTTGAAAGTGTAAAACCAAAATTTTCTTTATCACTTAAGTATCTTTTTCTTAACTGGATCTGTATATCAGAATAATTTAAATTAGTATAGAATTTTTCTTTTAAAATGTTATATTGATCAATCCCATCATATAGGCTGAAGATAATACATGTTAATCCAGATTCAAATAATTTATCTAAAAACAGCTTAAGTTGAGTATCATTTTTAGGTAAGCAATCTGTATTCGAAATAATTTCTATCCTATTTCTTTTTAGATTCTTTCTGGCAATTCCTATGTAGTCATTAATATTTCTTGTTAATAAGGGCTCACAAAAACCACTAAATGTAACACAACCTTTGAAACTATTTTTAGAAAGATCATTTATTAGATTTTCATAAACCAATATATCTAAAGAAGATAAATCATTTGGGTATCTCTGTTCATCAAATCTTGGGCAAAAATTACATCTACGGGAACATGCTCCATTAAGACTGATATCAATTATCGAAAGGTTAGGGAAGCCATAAGGTGTATTAGTCTCATCAAGTATTTCCTTTAGCAACGTCTCCCTGTGTTGTATCTTTGAATCTGTAAACCCTTTAGAAGATCTCAACCTTTGCTTTATAAGTATTATTTTTAATTATATATTCTGGATGTGATTTTTTTTGAGAAGATTGAGTTTCATTATATGTTTTGCAACATCCTTTTAGAATTCCGAACATATGTCTTATTTCAGGAAATACAGCAAAAGCTCCTCCACTTTTATCGGAAATGTCCTTAATTTGTTTGATATTTAAATACTTAATTGCTTTGAATCCTTGTCCTCTGAAGGTATAATCTTGCCTTTAAGTCGTTCCCACTATAGAGCACACCTATTGTTGCAGCAGTAAGGTTGCCGTTTTTTTTTTTTGATTCAGATAATTCTGATTAAAACTTTTAAATACCATTTACTTGATGTTGTGGGATTTGTTGTGGGAAAAAGCAAGATTTTTTTAAAAGAGCGTTCGTATCAGTTCTATACCGTTCGTTTTTTCTCTAATCTAAATACCTCCCTCTCCGTTATTTATTGGTTCAGGCGAGTCCGTATAAGTTCAGAAAACAGAAATAATGCAGTGGCAGTAAGGGATTAGAAGAATGAAGAGTTCGCACCTGTTCGTAGTGTGCCACAGATTCCGAGTTCTGTGTGGGGGCAATGTGGGGGGAATGGAAATTACTGAAGGGAAGGGAGATCTCAGGTATATCTTTCTTTTTCGGGTGCTGCGTGGGGGGAAACTTTTTTGAGGATGTGGGGGTTTCTTTTCTCCTCCCTCTCCGTTTTCTTTTGTATTCATGTGTTACCAATAACTGCCAAAATCGCTGAGATCTGCTGATACCACTAGAAAAAGTTCTGCCACTGATTGCCAGCGATTGCCACGGTTTTAAAAAGTTTGTTGTGAGGAGTGTTTTGAGGAGATTAAAAGTTGTTGTGAGGAGAGATTCCATTTGTACAAATAAATCTGAGAGATTTTGTTGTGAGGAAGCTTTTTTATGCTTTAACTATTTTTTTTAATTTTTATTGGAAATCTCAATTTATTTTCCTCGCCTAATTTGTATATTTGATGTTTTGTATTGGAGCCATATATTGCCAGAGTATCTTGAATCCCTTGAATAAAGCCATAACCTTTTTCATCACAAAAACTTGTAAAACCAACCCACTCTTCTGGAGTTAAGTTGAAAGATTCAAAGTTAATGATTTTAGGTTTAATATCTTCAAGTGAATTAATGATTTGAAAATCATATCCTTCAGCATCAATTTGAAGTACGTCAATTTCTTCAAAATTATATTTTTTTAAGAGTTTTTGTAGAGGTACGATATCAACTTTTAGTGTCGTCATATATTTATCGATATCTGAATAATTGATACCTAATCTAGAGGCCAATCTTTGAGCTACTTGACTCTTGATCAAAGAAAACAATCCATTCGCTGGTCGCCCAAACTTTTTCTCATACTCTTCCCAATAATCTTGCTTTAAAATATGAAATTCTAGATTTTCACCCTGGTTCCCTATCGCCACATGCTCGATATGTAATTCACCTTTGAAAGTAGAATAGTTTTTTAATAATGCTTCTCGGTAATATTTTTGAGGCTCAATTAATAAAAGCTTTTTTCCATGTCTTAGATTTTGTTTATATATAGGATCGCCAAGTTTCCCATCATTGGCTCCAATTTGTACAATGTTTAACTTCCTAGAAATAGCCAAAGTATCCATAATTAAATCTAACTTATTCGGTTCAAATGTTTTGTAGGAGTCTTGTTGCAGTACTCGATAATAATGATCTAGTATATTTTCTTGTATTCCCGTGGCCTCGGAAAGTGTTTTTGCCGTTGTTTCATGATTGATTAATTGAACTAAACGAATTATTTCTAATAGCCTTACTTCCCTTCTTTTAATAGTCACTTCAGATTTTCAATTTCACGAAATCTAAGTCTATATCCTCTAGTGAGTCTATTAATAAAAAATTTAATTTTGGACTTGAATTTTTTAAAAGTTTGTTGTGAGGGGATTAAAAGTTTTTGTGAGGAGAGATTCCAGTTTTACAAATAGATCATAGATCTTTGTTTTTTGTATGGAACTCTTTCCATTACTTCGGGCAAACGAAGCAACCTATCGGTTAATTTCATAATAATTTGTGCTAATTAAATACTGAACTTCTAAACCTTTAAGAGGTATATCTTTGTTTTAGGTGAATACATTATAGTACAAACTTCCAGTAATAGCAATGAGTTTGCTTCTTTATTTTCTTTAGTTAGAGGATTGTTCTTGATTAACATTTTCCCTGCGTGGGGGGTGTTGGGGGAAATAAAGGTATTTCTCCCTCCATTAGTTCATTCCCTTCCACTGCCGTTCTTTATGGTTCGCTACTAACGGACTCCCTCTCCGTTCTTGATTTGGTTTAGGATGCTTCATAAAGTCTCAAATGCCTGTCAGTGAATAGATATAAGGAAAGTGATTGATTCAGGAGTGCCCATACTGTTGCATACAGTTCAGTTTTTTGTTGGGTGAAATGTTGGGTGGGAAACAATCTTGTGTTGAGTGATATCAGTGGTTGATTAAGCAGTATCAACACAAGCACCGAATTGATGTTCTACTAATTCCCAATCATTAGAGAGTAGTTCGTTCCAAGTTTCATGAGCACTCTCATAATCCAATCGTCTTGTGTTCTTTAGTCTTGTTGGAATGCCTTCCTCTGTGCAGTGCCACAGTTGAGCGAAGACAGTCGGTGCAACCATGACCGATTTGGGATCACGAATAAAGAACAGACAAAAGTCTCTAGTCGGTGCAACTAACCATCCTGTTGGTGTTGGCAATGCGTTTCTGATTGGTTGGTTCATTTTCTATTTCAAGAGACAAAAAACCACCTGCTCACTGGTGGCTCCTTTGTTGCTTGTGATGGGGATTGAACTAGTACAAATATACTGCTTTTATCTAGATGGTCAACCAATAAATTTTCCATTAAAGAAGGGGCAAGATTTTGGTTGCCCCTTCTTTAAGTTCAGCACTTGTGTATCCGTTTGAGCAATCCATTTTCTTTACTAACCACTTCCCTGACCTACGGGAAGACAAGTGCTAGAACTCCAACCATTTCTAGTCAAACAAAATCATTGGAACATGAGAGAAAACACCTGTTTCCATTTGTGTAATTGGTTCATCTGACCAAAGTGAGTTAAAACAAAGTTAGTCAGCATGAACTGATGATGGATAGTAAAGAATATGATTGGATTTTTGTTTATAAGATTCGTGATTCAGGTGATGTGATTTATAAAGTCACGATTCCATCAGAACGAAAAGAAGATGCAGTTGAAATATTTAAGAGAGAACATCCAGATGGATTGATCTGTAGTGGTATCAGGAGAGGTGATTTTAAATTGATACCAGTCAAGGAACTGTCTTCACTTGATCCTTGGGAAGAGATTGCTTCGTAAGTGATATTCAAATCAAGGCAAATCTTTTACTAAAGAAGAAGCAATAGATCTAATGGTGTCATTGAGTGCAACTTACGCAAATTCAGAAAAGAAGTGGAGAGGTTTCCACAACTCTTTATCACAGAAAGAACTTCAGGATGAATGGGATGAGTATTGGAAACCTTAATTTTTTTCATTAAGAAAGGGACCCTGCTGCTTCAGCGATCTTGAGTCCCTCTCTTCATTTTGAAAGTATATTTTAGACAGTAATTGTGCTCCTTAAATAACATTTTAAATGTGTTGGGTGGAATAACTCCAAAATCTCATCCAATTGCGTCATGTTGCTCCACCACAGTCCACTTGGTGTCATTCAAAAGTCCTCCCTTTCCGTTCTTAATTGGTGTCAGAGCGTTTAAAGCGTTCCCTGAGTGTGCCATAAAGAACTGATAACTTCCTCTGATGGTATTTGTATGCTTCTCTTCAAACTTTGCCCAGTTTTGTAAGTTAATTATGTTTTATCTTCTTAGAGAGACTTTTATCTTTTCTTTAAGAGTTTCAGAATTTAGCTTCCTCAGAAGCCGTAAAAATTAACCCCTACCATTACTCTATCTTTGTTCCCAATATATGAAACAGAGTGTTTTCTTTTACTATCAATTATTACAATCATCCCGGCATTAGGTAGTATCTCTTCGTAAGGTTTATATAGTTTTAGTATTCCTGGTTCTTTACCTGTTTGATCTCCTGTATATAGATAATATACCAGCGTATATTTATTATATGATAGATTAAAATGTTTATCTTGTGGAACGATGTGAGAGTGTGGTGTGGCACCAGATCCTGAGGTGAAAATGTTAAAAAATGAATCACAAATAACCATTTTTTCAATCTCAAGTGCTTTCTTACAAATCTTTACTATGTCCATTTTTAATGTTGTAATAATTGGAGAAGGATCATTAAACAATTCAAAATCTGAGGAGCATACGCCTTCTCCGTATCTGGCATCTGAATGATTAGTCGTTTCTAATTTTTTGTTTTTTAATTTGTATAGATAAGATAAAAGTTGAATTTCTACTGATCGAGTTAGAATTGATTTTCCAGATTCTTTATTATGTAATATTTTTGAGTCTTCTGAAAAATTTAAGTGAGATTCATTTATTGATCTTTTTCTGTAAAAATTAATAGCGCTTTGAGCGGCATCTAATAAATAAGTTTTTAAATCTTTTTCACTTAATATTTTTGCTTTAAGAAGATTTTCTTCGGCAGAATCTAGTTCTCTTATTTTAAATAAATAACTAGCATATTGAAAGTATGAGCTTCTACTAGGATTAAGTTCAATTGCTTTGCGAAGTGATAATTCTGCGTCTTCTAATTTACCAAGATCACTCAATATCATTCCTAGATTTAGATGTGCCTTATCGAAATTTGGATTGATTTCAATTGCTTTGCGGTAGGACAGCTCTGCGTCTTGAAACTTGCGCAGATCTTGTAATGTGAGTCCCAGATTTAGAAGAGCATCAGCGTAATCAGGTTTGATTTCAATTGCTTTGCGGTATGAAAATTCTGCGTCTTTTAACTTGCCAAGATCTCTCAATATGTTTCCAAGATTATAATGTACCTCTGTCAAATTAGGATTGAATTTAATTGCTTTGCGGTAGGACAGTTCTGCGTCTTTTAACTTGCCAAGATCTCTCAATATGTTTCCAAGATTATAATGCGCCTCTGTAAAATCAGGTTTGATTTCAATTGCTTTGCGGTATGATAATTCTGCTTCTTTTAATTTGCCAAGATCACTCAATGTGATTCCCAGATTGGAATGAGCATCAGCGTAATCAGGTTTGATTTCAATTGCTTTTAGGTAGGACAATTCTGCTTCTTTTAACTTGCCAAGATCTTGTAATATGAGTCCTAGATTGGAATGAGCATTTGCGAAATTAGGATTAAGTTCAATTGCTTTACGGTAGGAAATTTCTGCGTCTTTTAAATTACCAAGATCTTGTAATATGAGTCCTAGATTGGAATGAGCATTTGCGAAATTAGGATTAAGTTCAATTGCTTTACGGTAGGAAATTTCTGCGTCTTTTAATTTTCCTAGATCTTTCAGAATGTTTCCCAGATTGGAATGTGCCTTTGCGTAATTAGGATTGATTTCAATTGCTTTGCGGTAGGAAATTTCTGCTTCTTGTAATTTGCCAAGATTTTTTAATATGATTCCATAATTAGAAAAAACCCTGTGATCTTTAAGTCCTTGCTTTATGAAATGTTGATAATATTTTGCAGCTTCTGAAATATTTCCTTGTGAATGAAACTTAAATGCTTGATTGATTATTTGTTCTTTAGAAGGCTTAGAAGGAGTATTAATAGTAATTTTTTCTTGATTTCCATCTACAGGGAATGGAACAGGGAATGTTTTGACTTCAGTCACTTTTTTTTCCTTGCTCTTTATCACTAGTACTATGTTCCATTATTTTCTACAAACTTCTAATTTGACTAAATTGTATTACTAACTCTATCCTTAGTAAAACTCTTTCTGAGATGATTTTTATTTAATTCATGGAAATCGATCAATAGTTACTTGCTTGGCACTTGGTAGTAGTCGCAGTCCTAGTTACTGGTATTGTGCTAATAGATGCTTGTTATATCAACATGTCACGGTGTGTTTATTGCGGGAAATATTTCTTATGCCTGTCTGATAAAAGGAATTTCGACATTTCATAATTAGACTTTGTTTTATTATATTCAATAAATATTGCTCATGATAGAGATCCAGGAGTTGCTTGTTCAGGCTCAAGAGGCAATTGCAGAGCAAAAGCTTGCTCAAGCAAAGTCTATTTATGCTTCTGCTTTAGAAATTGATCCTAAAAATTATGAAGCAAATACTAATTTAGGGATATTAAATATCAACTCAAATTCCTTAGATAAGGGATTACAACTTTTAAAAACCGCCTTAGATTATCATCGCAATACGGGAGAGGCTTGGATCAATTATATAAAATATTTAATGCTTGTTGGAAAATATAAAAATGCGTCAGACGTAGTTTCTCAAGCTATAAAATATGGAGCAAGAGGTAATACTATAGATCAATATGAGATCCTTTGCCTTTTTGCGAATAATTCTATATTTATGCCAGAAAGTAATCAAATAATATTATTATTCTTACAAGAAAGATTCAAAGAAATAATCGATTTAGAGTCGACTTTAGATGCTAAGTTCTTTGAAGACTCTAGTTATCATTATCTAATTGGAAATTGTTTATTAAAATTAGGCCTCTACAATGATTCAATTCAAAGATTTAAAAAATCAGTGGAATTTAAACCAGACTTGGTTGATTCTTATAGACTCTTAATTATACTTTTAAATAGATCTTCAGAGAAAGCTGAAATTAAAAAATATAAAAATGAATATTTGCGGCTTAAATCAAAAGATACAAAAACTAAGTCTAATTTAAAAAAAACGATTGAGCTA
This sequence comes from Prochlorococcus sp. AG-402-K14, assembly GCA_003216815.1. Lineage (GTDB taxonomy): Bacteria > Cyanobacteriota > Cyanobacteriia > PCC-6307 > Cyanobiaceae > Prochlorococcus_B. Next base: position 11,478 of record QCIG01000024.1, read on the forward strand.
CATGTTGAAAAGCTTGATCAACAGGGAGGAACCCAGACTTTTTTAGACAGTTGTGTTACTAAACATATTTTAGGATTAAATACAGATAAAGAAGACTATTGCCAAATATATGAACATTCAATTAATTCAAAAAAAAATCGTTTCATTTCTTATTCAGAAAGAAAAAGTATTACTAAAAATAAAAGACAAATTAATGGCTTACCAATGATAATTAACCAGGGAACACACTCTTTAATAAAATGGAAAGATTATGATTTATTCAAAACAGCGAATGATTTAACCTTATATTTTATGATACTTAACGAAGTTAAACCTGAAATTATTATTGAATTAGGATCAGGCACTGGTGGAAGTGCGGTTTGGATGGCTGATATGTGTAAATCATTAGGATTTGATAATCATATTTATAGCTATGATATTAATAAACCAAATTTTGAATATCACAATGTTACTTTTATAGAATTTGATATAAATACTTTAGATATTAACAATGGATTCCCATTGATTGACTCTTCTGAAGGCAAAAGTATGCTAGTTATAGAAGATGCCCATGTAAATGTTTTATCAGTATTGAATACAGTAAATAAATTTCTTAATTCTGGAGATTATTTGATTGTAGAAGATAGTGATTATAAGCAACAAGTTATTCAGGATTTCATGAAAAGTGAATCTAATAGATATAAAGTAGATCAATTCTATCTAGATTTCTTTGGAATGAATATGACATGCTCTACTGATTCAATATTTAGGAGGGTTTAATTATGTTAGATCTCAAGCATTAGATCTAGGTTTGATACCATTTGAAGTATATATCATCTCAAATGATCTACATAATCTTCTATAGTGTTTATCTTTGATATGAATTTCCATATGGTTTCCTAAGTCAAGAAATTCTCAGTAATGCCTGTATGAACCTAGAATTGATATACTGACCCTAGGATATTGAGGTCCTTTCCTTTTCACTTTACATAGTGTTATTGGCTTTTTGCATTTTATCATTTCCACTTGAAAAATATTCGATCATATCTTTAAGAAATTAATTAGCAAATATTCATCCAACCAGTAATGATATATTTTGAACCTTCTTTAAGTATGTTGCCTTTGTGTGCGTGAGTCCATTCAGCAGGCCAAATTAAAGTTAATCCTCTTCGTGGTTGTATTTCAAGATCATAATGACTGAAATATGTTGATCCTCCTTCATGAACATCATTCAAGTAAGTCATAAAAGCAAAAATGCGGTGAAGACTATCTAAAGATAATCTTTCTGTATGTATTTCTTTAAAATGTTGACCAGGTTTATATCTTTGTATATTAAAAGAACCAATTTCTAATCTTTCAGATATTTTGTTTAAAAATGTCCATTCCTCTACATAGTTTTTATAGCATTCAAAAAGTTGCTCAAAATATCTTTTAAATGCCTCATTTCCGGGTAGAACAATATCTTTAGGATTCATAGTTATATCAATACTATCTTTTATATCAGTATTTAATCCAATTCCACTCTTCCCAATCTTTTGTTTTGCTATATTATGTTCAAAGTAAGATATAAGATCATCACAAATTAAGATTGGTTCTATACACCAAGAGCCAATAAAGTTAGGACTCTTATTCCCTGAATTTAATGTTACTCTCTTCATTTAATTAATGCTTATAGAGGATTTTTGGGGATTAAAACTGATGGAACCATTTGCTTCTCTTAATTTACGAATACCATCTGAATGATTACCTTTCATTAAAAGTAGCCGACCTATTCCTTCATTAGCATAGTCAAGGTATTTATCAATATCAATTGCTGTCCTATAACACAACAGAGCTTCATCTATTTTCCCAAGATCTCTCAATATGGTTCCAAGATTAGAATGGGCAGCAGCGAAATCTGGTTTCAATTCAATCGCTTTGCGAGTTGATAATTCTGCTTCTTGTAAGTTACCAATATCTTTCAATATGCTTCCTAGATTGGAATATGCAAGAGCTGACTTTGGATTAATCTTAATTGCTTTCCGAGTTGATAATTCTGCTTCTTTTAAATTACCAATATCTTTCAATATCCTTCCTAGATTGATATGGGCATTAGCTAAATCAGGTTTTAATTCAATTGCTTTTCGAGTTGATAATTCTGCTTCTTTTAAATCACCAAGATCTTTCAATATCCCTCCCAGATTATAGTGTGCAGCAGTAAAATTAGGTTTTAATTGAATTGCTTTTCGAGTTGATATTTCTGCTTCTCGTAAGTTACCAAGATCTTTCAGTATCCTTCCAAGATTGTAATGAGAATTCGCGATATTAGGATTCAATTCAATTGCTTTGCGAGTTGATAATTCTGCTTCTTTTAAATTACCAATATCTTTCAAGATGGCTCCTAGATTGATATGGGCATTAGCTAAATCAGGTTTTAATTCAATTGCTTTTCGAGTTGATAATTCTGCTTCTTTTAAATCACCAAGATCTTTCAATATCCCTCCAAGGTTATAATGTGACTCAGCAGAATTAGGTTTCAATTCAATTGCTTTCCGAGTTGATAATTCCGCTTCTTTTAAGTTATCAAGATCTTTTAATATTCCTCCAAGATTTAGATGAGCCTGAAATAAATCTGGATTAAGTTCAATCGTTTTACGAAGAGATTGTTCTGCAGCTTGTAGTTTTTTTTGCGCAATTAGAATAGTTGATAGAAGGAAATATGGATCACACAGATTAGGATTGAGCTTGATTGCTTTGTAGCAAGCATTTTCAGCTTTTTTAAATTGACCTAAGCCTAGTAAAATTGACCCGAGGATTAAATGAGCTTGAAAAAAATCAGGATTAAGTTCAATCGTTTTTCCTAAGGATTGCGCTGCTTCCTGGTGTCTCTTTTGTCCAATAAGGATGCGGCCTAGTAGGAAATGAGAATTAAAGAAATTAGGATTGAGCTCTATTGCTTTTTGGCAAGCAATCTCTGCTTCTTTTGTTTTTCCTAGGTGAGCATAACCATTAGAAAGATTATGCCAAGCAATAGCTAATAAAGGATCAGATTTAGTTGCTTTGATTAATAAAGATAATCCCTCTAGCTTTTTAGCTTCATTTATTTCAATGCTTCCAAGATTCGTCAATGCTTGAGCATAAGAACTATTAATTTCTATAGCTTTTTTATAATAGTTTTTAGCATTATTAAGATCACCTACAGCTTGATATGTTTTTCCAATATCTGTAAGCACTTCATAATCATCTGGCTTAATATTCAGGGCTTTATTGAGATATAAACGCGCATCTTCTATTTTTCTTATTGCTAAAAAACTTTTTGAGACTAATTTTATAGCTTCTATTGAATTGTTATCAGTAATTAATATTTGATTACAAGTATCAATTGTTTCTTGATATTTATTTTCCTTAAAAAGTGACTTAGCTATTTTAATACTTGCTTTCAAATCTAAAAGGCCTGATATTTACCTAATATATCAGGCTTTCATTCGAATTCTAAGGGCTTGCTTGTGCAAAACAACTATTTTCCCAATCAAATATTTATTGAAGTCATCCAAATGCATTATTTCCTTTCACTCTTCGTCAAAGATTTAGAAAATTCTCCTATTGGAACTTTTTGAATTCATAGAGAGTTTTTGTGTCTTTCTTCCCACCTCATTTGTCTAATTGATCATTTCAAACAAGTTCATATGAGTTAATGCTTCGTTAAACTTATGTTGTTGGTATTTTTGTTTGTAAGCGCTCTCATGGTACTGGTAAATCTTTAAGTCAGTTAATGAGATTTCATTAGATCTTTTACTTAGATCTACTAGTGAATATCTTTATTCCATTTTCGAATAATTTCAACGATATTAAAGAACCACTTTTAATTAACAGGCGTTTGCTCTTTTACTCTCTTCAGTTTGTCTTTGAAACACTCATTTTACATTAACATTTTTACTGCTCAAAGAAAAAGTATGCGAAAATATTTATTTCTTTCATGCATCTCTTCCTTACCGTCCCAGTAAACTCTGATCTATTTCTTTCTTACCCCCCTGTACCTTTTTGTTAGTCTTGGGTGAATAGCTATAAGTTTATAAAATAGATTTTAATTCATTTGAAACTCTTTCCATTACCTCTTGCCAGTTGTTCTTTTCTAGTTGTCGGAATAATTTCATAGATGGATACCAAAATGTTCTATCTTTTTCTAATCCCCAAGTCCAATAAGAGATATCTTTTAAAAGCAACCAAACTTCTTTCCCCATACCTCCCGCTAAATGAGCAATCGACGTGTCACATGTAATAGTTAAATCACAGTTTTCAATGATGGCAGCATTTTCAAGGAAATCCCAAGTGGAATCAATTTGAGGTTGGCAGTCAATAAACTTATTTTTAAATGAGCAATGATCTAATTGATCTGAACCAAAACCTTTTTGTAGAGAAATCATTGTGATCTCATTATTATCATGTAGCTTCGAGAAGTTTTCTAGAGGGATTGAGCGTCCTGTATAACTTTTTTCAAGTTTTGGATTACCTTGCCAATTAATACCAACTATTGGTCGTTTTTCTTTAGAGAAAATCTTTTTCCATTTCTTTCGTAGTTCATCAGTTGAAAAGATATATGGTTCAGCAATGATTGGATTCTCTGGTCTTATTTTCAAATATCTAGGTAAAGATAATAGTGGAATGTATTTACCTTCTGAAACTTGATTTACTTGTTCTGGCTTTAATGGATTTTGATCTATATTTGATGCTTTGATCAATGTATGTAGCTTTTGCGGAGCAGAGAATAAAACATCTAGACCTTGGCTTCTTAGATAAGGCACATATCTCATATATAGAAGAATATCTCCTAAACCTTGTTCGCTTACGATTAAGAGTTTTTCTCCTGTTTCAAATGTTTTATTCTCTTTTCTTTGGATTCTTGGCTCACCGTGAATAAAGCAAGGATCTGTTGTTGAGAATCTA
>QCIG01000025.1 GCA_003216815.1 Prochlorococcus sp. AG-402-K14
GCAGTTCGTTCGGCAAAACCACTGGCAATAAATTTAGAGCGTATTAGTAAAGGTTTAAAACTTAAGGAATGGGAACCTCAAGCAAAAGCAATACAAATTTTAGATGTAAGCTCTAAAAAAAAGAAGTCTAAAGCTTTTATTTCGTGGGGTGAAGTTATTATTGGACCTTTTGATTTCCTATCAAGATTGAAAGAATCAATTGATAAAAAATTTATCTCTAATTTTTATCTTTTTAAAGATCTTGATTCAGAAATGATTGCTGAAAAAGAGATGATGAAATGTAGAGGATGTGCAGCTAAATTAGCTTTTACTCCATTAAGCTCGGCATTAAATAAATTAGAGTTAGTAGAATCTTATGCAGATGATTCTATTGATATAGGAATATTGAATTCTAGTAAGACTTTGATACAAAGTGTAGATGGATTCCCCTCTTTAATTAGTGATCCATGGCTCAATGGGAGGCTTTTAGCTTTTCATGCTTGCTCTGATATTTGGGCATGCGGGGGATCTGTGATCTCTGCACAATCAGTTGTCAATTTGCCATCCCTAACCAATAATTTGCAGCAAGAATTGCTATTCCAAGTATTGGAAGGTATTAATTCTGCTTTAACTCTTCAAGGAGCAAAACTTATAGGTGGGCATACATTAGAATCAAGAAAAAGATCTGAAGAGCCTTTTTCTCTAGGAATTGAAAGCTCATTAACGGTAAATGGAATTATTGAGGATAAGAAATATTTTTGGTCTAAGAGAGGAATGAAAAAGGGAGATCAAATTTTGATCAGTCGTCCTTTGGGAACAGGAATTATTTTTGCTGCATTTATGAATGGTCAAGTTAAACCTTATATTCTTGACTCTGTTCTAAAAAAAATGAATCAAAGTCAGCATGATGTTGTCAATTATATTAATAAGTTAACAAATATTAAACCATACTCAAAAATTGTTAATGCATGTACTGACATAACTGGTTTTGGATTACTAGGTCATTTGTCTGAAATGTTGGAATCTACAAATAATGATCAATTAAAAAAGAATTTAGAACCCTTAAAAGTTGTTCTTGAACTAGATAAAATACCAGTATATGATGGTGTAAAAGAACTTTTAGATAAAGGTTTTGAAAGTACTTTAGCTCCTTCAAATGAGATTTTTTTACAAAATATTGATGGCGATAAAAACTTAAGATTTGAGCTCGTATCTAATGGTTTTATGCCTAACAAAAAATGTTACAAAACCATGCTAAAAATTTTAGTGGACCCACAAACTTGTGGCCCTTTGGTTGTTAGTTGCTCATCCATTAATTCAAAAAAAATCATACAGCAAGGACCTTGGATTCAAATTGGGTTTGTTTCTTAATAAATATTTGGCAACTTATTTCGAAAAGAATTTTTCATCAATTAATTTCATTCTTTGTCGTTTTATTTCTATTCCCATGCCTGGTCCAGGTTCCCAGCCTTTAGCTATTAAATCATCTCCCTTTATTGGCGACTCTATATACTTCCAATTATATAGCCAAGATTTTAAATATTCTTTTAGAGGGTTTTCTTTACATATTTCAAGTATGAAAGAAGATTCATTCGCATTTATTTCCTCTAGAAAAGTTGTCCACTTAGATGGGGGCCACTTTTTATATAAATCATTAGCTGTTAAATCTTTTAGAGATTTTTGTAATTGAAAAGCTCCTTCTATTATTTCTTTTTGTTGTTGATCTAAGTGTAATCTTTTAGCAAGAGAGATAGGGTCTTCAGATTCATAAACTAATGCAGTTAGAGGCTCAATATTTGACTTCTTTGCAATAAATATTTTTTCGATGATTCTTTCATCATTCTCTAACTTTGGATCTACTATTTTTAGACCTCCACAATCTTTTAGATTTTTTAATGCATTCTTCCAATATTTACTTTTTAAAAGTAATTCAAGTTCCATCTTTAATCTTATTGATAATGCTGAAGGGGGTAAATGAGTCTTGTCTCCAATATGCCAATTCCAAGGCCAAATATTCATTGTATCTTTTATTTGTCCTAAGGCTTGATTTGATATACGAAAATCTAACTTGGCTGAATAGCGAGAAGCTCTAATAATTCTAGTTGGGTCTTCTAGAACGCTTGATTTATGCAAAAAATCTATTTCCTTATTGATTATTGCATCTAATCCTGAGAATAAATCTATTAGCCTATTTTCTTTCAATTCAATTGCCATAGCATTTATATTAAAGTCTCTTCTAATTAGATCATTTTTGATTGTTGATGATTCGACTATTGGATTTTCTCCAGGTATAGGGTATGTTTCTTCACGAGCTTCTGCAATATCAACTTTTATACCATTAATAGCTATTTCTGTAGTTTTATAAGTTGTGTTATTGCGTATGACTTTTACTCTTTCTGGACCAAGAATTTTTTGCAATTCTTTTACATAGTTTGATGTTTCACCTTCAATAATTAAATCTAGATCATTCAAGATAATTTCATAATTTTTATTTTTAGACTTTGTTATTAAGTCTCTAACAACTCCTCCAACTATCGCTATAGAATTTATATTCAATGATACTGCTGCATCTAACAGAATTTCTAGAATTCCATTGGGTAATTCTCGTATCTCTTTTTCAATTTCAGATTTATCAAATAATTCCATGAGGTATAAGATTCTTAATTAACATTTTTATTAGTTTAAATTTTACTCATCTATTAATTTCAATGGAGCTAGTCTTGGGTCTAATATCTTAGGTCCCATTCCTGAGAATTTTATAGCAAGTGAGATTTTTTCTCCTGAACCAAAAACATGTGTTATTTTTCCTTCTCCAAATGAAGAATGTTCAACTCTATCGTTAACTGACCATCTTTTCCCTGGGGAAGGACCAGAATATGTTTTTCTTACTCCATTTTCAGCTCCACTAAGAAAAGATTTTTTACTACTTTGGCGATCAATTCTAGTCAGTCTATCTAGATTTTTTTCTCTTCTTAATGTAGCCCCACCAGATAATGGGATATCGCCTTTAACAAGCTCTTCTGGTATTTCTGAAAGAAATATAGATGCGATTGCAGGTTCTCTCATCCCCCCCCACATTCTTCTCTCCGATGCATGAAAGAGAAACAGTTTTTCTTTCGCTCTAGTAAGACCTACGTAACAAAGGCGCCTTTCTTCTTCAAGTGAGGATGGATCATCAAGTGATCTATAGCTTGGGAATAACCCTTGTTCCATTCCCACAAGACAAACAACAGGAAATTCCAAACCTTTACTGCTATGAAGAGTCATTAATGTGACTCGATTTGAAGCAGTGTCTTTATTATCTGCATCGCTTGATAAAGCAGCAGTTGATAAAAAACCTTCTAAATTTGCATCTTCACTTTCTTCCTGATATTGCAAAGCGGCATTAACTAATTCTTGAAGATTACGCCTTCTTTCTTCTGCCTCATCTGTTCCTGTTGCAATTAATTCACTTAAATAGCCACTTTTTTCTAAAACTAATTGAACTAATTCGGCCGGGCTTGAAGAAAAAAGATGACTTTGCAATTCATTGATAAGCTCACTAAAAATCAAAAGACCTTTAGCTGATCTTCCAGCGAGAGATCTTACAGCTTCGGGGTCATTTACAACTTCCCAAAGAGGAATTTTCAATTGACTAGCAGCATCACTCAATCTTTGAACTGTTGTTTTACCAATCCCTCTTTTAGGAACGTTTAAAACTCTTAGGAGACTGACACTGTCAGATGGATTAATTAGAAGTCTTAAATAAGCTAGTAAATCTTTAATTTCTCTTCGATCATAAAAACGCAATCCTCCAACCACTATGTATGGAATACTCCAGCGGACTAATGAATCCTCAATTGCTCTTGATTGAGCATTTGTTCTATAAAGAATAGCCATATCTCCCCAGTGTAATTCTGGATTCGAGGCATCTAAAATTCTTAGCCTATGTATAACTGCCTCTGCCTCTGCTATCTCATCGTCACACCTTGTTAATTTAATAGGTTCACCTTCGCCTCTTGTTGCTCTAAGAACTTTGTCTATTCGTTCTTTATTGTTGGAAATTAGTGAATTGGCTGCTTCGAGGATGGTAGATGTAGACCGATAATTTTCTTCAAGTTTTACGAGTGTTGAATCATTTGTATTGTCTTGGCTTTTCTTCCCAAAGTCCTCTTGAAATCCCATTAGTATCCTAAAGTCCGCAGCTCTAAAGCTGTAAATACTTTGATCTGCATCACCAACAACAAAAACTGATCGATTATTCCAATCTTTAAAAGAAGATGGATCTTTGCCATTGGTAACCAATTGTTTAATTAATTCGTATTGTGTCCAATTAGTATCTTGATATTCATCGACTAAAACATGTTTGAAACGATTGTGCCAATAAGTCCTAATGTTTTCATTTTGCTGTAGTAATTGAACAGGTATTAATAGAAGATCATCAAAATCTAATGCATTATTAGCAGCTAATGCTTTTCTATAAAGTCTATAAGTTTCAGCAACTAATTTTCCTCTCTGACCCTCTTGATTCTTTGACAAATCATCAGGAAGTAAGCATTGATTTTTAGCATTACTGATTGCCCAGCGGACTTTTTTGGGCTCAAATCTTTTAGGGTCTAATTGCAGGTCTTGTGTAACTATTTCTTTGATAAGACTTTGTGCATCTGTCTCATCGTATATTGAAAACTGTCTGGTCCAAGTTAACCCTTCAGGATCTTTGAACTTGTCAATGTCAAAGCGTAATAACCTTGCAAATAAAGCGTGAAAAGTTCCTATCCATAATTCACGGCTAATTTCACGATATATACGATGACGAATTTGTCTTTGCTCTGCTACTTGTAATGCTGACCAAGGCTTGTCATGACTTACACTTGCCAACCTTTTTGCTAAAAGTAATTCAAGTCTATCTTTCATTTCTCTTGCAGCTTTATTAGTAAAGGTGACTGCAAGAATAGAGCTTGGATCAACTTTATATTCAATAATTAAATGTGCAATACGATGAGTAAGTGCTCTCGTCTTTCCACTTCCTGCCCCTGCTATAACTAATAATGGACCATGAAAATGATCAACTGCTTGAGACTGAGCCTGGTTTAATCCATTTAAGAAAATATTGTTTGATTTTCTCATTTTACATACTTAAAATACATTAATTTAAATTTAGTTTTTTCCATATTAATAGAGATCATTTTATATTATTTAGGCAGACAAAGTAAATTTACTATAATAAGCTTGAAGCTACATTTTCTTTTTGTTTATTTAGCTTGGAAAGTATTGTTTTTATTTTGTTAAGCTCTGAGTGCGAGTTGATAAGTGAGTTGAGTTTTTTTTGAGGCATTTTTAGTTTATTTGAAATAGTTGTCAATTCTTTTTCTAAACGATTTTTGTAATCTGTTAGTTGTTTAATTGATTCTTCTAACTCTTCTTCTGTAGGACTTTGCATTTTTTTTCTTCACAATAGCTCAAATTAGTGATATCCCCTTTGCTTATAAGCTTTTTGAGATAACTCTGTGAAAGATTTTAGTGAAAATTCTTTTTTACAGTTAAGAAGCATTTCGTTCTTAGGTCTCTTTCAGTGAAATTTGACTGTAAGTCTTAAGTTAAATAGGTAGTGACTTTATAGTCACTACCTATTTAACTTTTTTACTTATAGAGCCTAGGTAGTCAAAAGATGCTTGATGCTTTCTCTAGAACAGTTGTAAGTGCTGACGCCAAGGGTGCAGCACTTGGAACTGAGGATCTTGCGAATTTAAGAAAGTATGTAGCAGATGCAAATAAAAGAATTGATGCAACCCTTGCAATAACTCAGAATGTTTCTTGCATAGCTGCTGATGCTATAGCAGGAATGGTTTGTGAAAATACTGGACTTACTCAGCCAGGTGGACATTGTTATCCAACACGTCGAATGGCAGCTTGTTTAAGGGATGGAGAAATTATTTTGAGATATGTAAGCTACGCACTTCTTGCAGGGGATCCTTCTGTTTTAGAAGATAGATGCCTCAATGGTTTAAAAGAAACTTATTTAGCTCTTGGAGTTCCAACTTCTAATGCTATTAGAGCAGTTGAAATAATGAAAATTGCCACAGTTGCAATTATGACTGAGACAAATACAGGCAGAAAAATGTTTAAGGGAATTAATTCTGGCTCAGGAGCACAATGTCAAGATATTGCGGCGGAGGCAGCATCCTATTTTGACCTTGTTACAGAGGCTTTGAGTTGAATATTTAACTCAAATTTTAATTTCTCTTTTAAAGCAATTCAAACTAACTCTTATTAAGTCACTATGAAATCTGCAGTTACAACCGTTGTTAGCGCAGCTGATGCAGCAGGAAGATTTCCTAGCATGAGCGATTTTGAGTCTGTGAAAGGTTCTTTTGATAGGGCAAAAGCTCGTCTAGAGGCTGCAGAGAAACTTGCTTCTTGCCTTGATAAATTTACCAATCTTGCCGTTGATGCTGTGTACCAAAATGGCTCATATGAGCAGGCAAATAAAGATAAGTGCGTGAGAGATATTCATCATTACTTGCGTCTTATTAATTATTGCTTAGTAACTGGTGGTACTGGTCCTTTAGATGAATGGGGAATATCTGGCATGAGAGAAATTATTCGTATCCAGCTATTACCAACAGCTGCATATATAGAAGCATTTATTTTTATTCGAGATGAAATTAAAATCAATGAAGTTATGAGTCAGCAAGCTGAAACGGAATTCAAAGGGTTATTGGATTATTTAATAAACGCACTTGCATAAAAATAAATTATTTAATTAAAATATTTTTTTGAGGCTTTAAATAATTATTTGAAATTAGAATGATTAATTCTTTAGAGTTGAAAAAATATATAGAACTTTATCATGATTTCTTGCATCCAAATCCAAATATTAATTTTCAAGCATTTTTGATTTTAAGAAAGAAATTTGAGGGTAAATTTATAAATAATCTTTTAGCTAATCTCAAGGAAGAAGATATATTTATTAGAAGAAAATCAATATTAGCTTTAGGACGATTGGGAGAAAAAACTTTAAAATCAATTGTTCCATTGTATATGAATACTAACAATACAATTGTTAAAGTTAGCTGCCTTAAAACTATAATTCAGATTGTCGTTAATTTTAATTTAGAAGAATTAACTCAGGAGGGGATGCTAGTAGTTGATTTAGCACTTAAAGATGACGCTCCTGAGATGATATTGACTGTTATCTCTCTTTTGAGGCAATTAGGGAAAACTGGGAGAAATATTTTGATGAAAACTTGCAGAGATAAAGACTTATTAAGAGCCAAAGCTTCTATTAGCGCCCTTTTGGAAATGAAAGATCAGACTGTTGATGATTTATTTGATGAATTGTTAAATGATAAATCTATTGATCCAATGATAAAAGAAGATATTTTAAGAGACTAAGTACTTTAATATTCTAGATTCTTTTTTAAGTCTTTTATTTATTGATTTTTTTTATAGCTAATTTAATGATAGCTCTCACATTTGCATCCTGCTCAATCTTAAGAAGGCCTGTGAGTGGATTTATAGCTTCGTGGACATCAAGTTGCATCAATGACAATACTGAAGCTTTCCTAATATCTGGACTTTTGTGTTTTAATTTGAATATTAAGTTAGGAATTAAAGATTCTATTCTATACAATTTACCAACTAATTTAATAGCTTCAATTTGAACATTTTCAGCATTATCATTAATAGCACTTTCTACTAATTTAATTGCTTCCTGATCTTGTGAATTTCTAATGTGTTCTTCAAGTGCTGAAATTGCAGCTGATTTAACATTAGTATTTTTTGATTTAGCTGCTTCTTTTATTGCATTAGGTGCTTTAGCCCCAATAAATTCTAAACACCAGGCTGCAAGACCATATTGCATTTCTGTATTTCCTTGATTCTCTAAGACAATGATTAAATGATTCACAGCAGCCTCTCCAAAAATCGCAATTGCACCAGCTGCGGAGAATTGCACTACAGAATCTGGATCATTGGTAAGTGCTTTTATTAAATGAGGTAAAGCTGCTGGATCTTCAACTAACTTTAAAGTCTTTGCTGCAGCTCTTCTCTGAATTACATTTTTACTATTCAGAAGAGCTTTAATTAACTCAGGCAAAGCTGCTGAGCCAATCTGGGCTAATGCTTCTGCACGACTTCTTCTCACTAAACCATCTTCATCACTAAGACCTTTGATTAAAAACTTGATGTCGTTTTGACTTGATGTTTTCTTACTCCTTATGTTGTGTTTATCTCCCTTGGTTTTCTCTCTTTTTTCTTCAGTTGTTAGTTCACTTTTCAAGTAATTATCCACTTTTTTGTTATCCATTAGGGAGATTATTATATAATCTAGATTAAATTATTTGCTATAATCATGTTACATGTATTTTCATAAATAATATCCTTTTATATTAAGCATAAACTTTATGCTTAATATAAAGCTTTCAGCTTATCTACTAAGTAAACCTGATATTCAAAGTGCAATCCAATCCTTTTAATAATCTACCAAGAATTAATAAAATAGAAGCTATCAATATTCTTAAAAAACCAATTTCTGAGGTTAAGCTTTCAGCAGATTATTATAAAGCTGTATTTCACTTGGCAAATTTCCCTTGTGATGAATCAGAAAAGGTACTCCTTGACTTTATTAAATATGACTATGAAAAACTAGAATACAAGATAGCAAAAAGAAAGGCTATAGAGGTACTTGCGATTTTTGATTGCAAAAAAGCCATACCAATCATTGCAGACTTTCTTCAAAATGATAATAATGATGATTATCTTACTGAGACGGCTATCTGGTCATTAGGTAAACTTAAATGTAATGATGTTGATATTATTGATAAGATTTGCTTGATATTATATAAGAAATTTAATAATAAAAGATTAGTAATACAAACTTTAACTAATTTAGGGGTTAGAAAAGAAATAGATAAGATGAGATCATTATCACTAGATAAGCAATCATCCAATGGAGTTAAAGGAGCGTCTTTCGCGGCATTAATAAAACTTGCTGGTGAAGAAGATAAACTGAGTGAATTGAAGAATTTTTTGAGACTTCCTAATCAAAATGATAGACATTGCGCAGTTCAAGATATTATAAATGCTGGTCATTTATCTGTTTTACCTGTTTTAATTAAGGCGCCAATTTCTCCATCATTTAAATTACAGGCAATAGACTCTCTTTGGATTAATGAATTAGTATTATGGGAAAATATAAATCTCTTAGATTGTATAGAATCAGTTATTATTGATGATCCAATTAAGATTGATACTTTAGAGCTTGATAACTTTAATAATGACTTGAGCTTTTTTATTGAGCAACTTTTTCATACAGACTTTAATAGATGTTATCAGTCAATCAAAGAGTTACTAAAATTCCCTTCAGATAAGGTTTTATATTATCTAAATAACAATTGGGATAGAGCTAAATCAGATTATGGAGCAATATACTTCTTTATTGCTATATATAAATTGCTATTAGATCAGCAATTATATGATAAATTGATTTTAGAAAAAGTAGATTTTTTATTATCCGATAATTGGCCTAATTATATGAAATTTAAATCTTCAGCAATACAAATATTGGGTTGCTTGAATGAAAATAAATTCTATAATAATATAAATGATTTTTCAGATGAGAGGCGTACACCTTATTGGAAAAATAGATATACAGCCTTGCTTGTATTACAAAATAAGCAAATTCATCTTAAAAATGATTTTGCTAAATTATTTATAAATGATAGTCATAGATTTGTGAGATTAAAGGCAAAAGAAATTTCTTCTTGTTAAATTTCTATTTTTTAAGGATAAATTGAATCTCTATTCCCAATTCTCGTCAATAAACCAATCAAAATTTTCTATCTTTTTAAATATTAATGGCCCAAAGTCCGACCCCCAAATTTTTTTGTCAGTTTCTATTTGATATCCAGAATCATAAGAAATAAGACTGTTTTGATTAACCTTTACTTCACTTTTTACATAAGTCTTATCTTTTCCAAATTGTATATAGCATTTACAACCTGATTCTATAATCCCTGAAAAATTTCCCGGAGTTGTTTCTCTAAAATGCATAGAACAACCAGACTTTTTATGTAACTTATATTTAGATATATTTTCTAGAAGAGATATATCTAAAGCACCACCAGTGAATCTTTCTTTATTTTCAATCTTATGATTACTTAAAGTGAAAGTTTCTTTTTTGTGGGTTAATTTGTTTATAGACTGTCTATATGGATTCCATATGTCATGTTGATATCTCTGTTCTGAGTAAAACGCAAAACATTTATAAGTTTTAAAAAATAATGGCCGAATATGTATTTGAATATGTGCAAAGTTTTTTGGATTATTTAAAGCTTGTTCCTTATTACTAAATACTCCTGAAATTATCTTAGAAAATTCTAGTAAATCTTTGTTTTTCATCTTTTAGATATAATCTATTTTTTTATAGAACGAATTTCCGATGCATAAGAGGTTTGTAGAATAGCTAATGAATCTATTGCTCTTGTAACAGAAGACCTACTCCTTAAATTGTTTGAGACAAACCATATTCTTTCTTCTGTACAAATATGACTATAGTCTGAATAAATAATTAGAGTTCCATCATCAAGAATCTTATATGACGATACTACTTGTATTGCTTCAGTGTATCCAACGCTTCTAATTATCTTTCCTTCTGTGTTAGAAGTCTCTATCGGAACGAGAATACTTTCGCCAGACGAGTTTTCTTTTTGATTCTCCTCACCCCATTCACTTTTTGCATCCCAATTAATTAGGAATGCTTTATTTACTGCATTAGTAGTTATTAAATTATCTTTTAAAAATTTAATAACTCTAGAATCGTTGCTTTTAGAGGGAACTATTTTTATTGTACTTCTTATTTCTTCAAATTCTTGAAATGCTAGTGAATGTCCACTTCTCATTGAGCTCCATTCTCCAACGCTTCTTAGGAAAAATCCTTCAATATTCATCTACTTTATTTGAGTTGGGGTGAATTTATTTGTAGACAATTAACTAATTTCACAAATGTCACTTGTTGCAAAAGCTTTTGTTATGGATGAAGTTTCTAGAAAACTTTTTGTTTGAAAACCAATGGGAGAATTCCATGACCTCATATATGGAACTATATCTTCACCAAAAATATTATTATATTCATCAGAATCTATTAGAAAATCAATATGAGCTTCAAACCCTAGGTTATTTATAATATTAGAACTTTGATTTACTTCGATTTGACTTTTGATTGGCCTACCAAGAATATGCTTATACCTTAACTTGATAGATTTATATTGGCTAATACTATCAAAGTAGAAATTTCTATAAATAGTTGATTTACAAACTTTTCTTGTAAATTCTCTTACTGTAATATCACCATTTCTTAGTTTCCTTTCAAGATCAATTGGACGCTCCGATTGCATTAAATATAAGTTGCCAAAGATATTTCTATATAATGCATTGATTGTTACAAGTAATGTATCATCATCATTAGGAACAAACTCATTGATTTGAAGCATATTTATTTCAGAACTTTCTTTATCTAATATTTTATAATTATAACTTTCAATCTTATTTCTTCTGTAACTGCTCATAACTTTGTTATGAATTAAGTTTTCGTATTGCTTAGGTTTAGTTTTAGATGTGACTGTAAATTTTTCTTTTTCTCCTGGCATCGATGCTCCTCTTACATGTAATCCATATGTTGTTTTTTTACTGCCGGATACTCTGCTTTTGTTATACTTAACTGGAGTTTTATTAATAGCTTCAGCTCCTCTCCTGAGTGCTTTAAATGGAATACTTGACATATGTATATTTAATACTAAGTAAGTTTAACAATATAAAGAGAATAAATATATATTTTTTCTTTTTAGTTATCTATATTATTTAATTTCTTAATACTTAATCTCAAATTCATTGGCTTTGCTTTTGAGTTGAGGAGACTCTGTTTTTATTAAATCCAGCGATAGTGGCTAGTGCAAACATTCCAAGTAAGGCTCCCCCAAGCAGTAGCCCAGCCCCTTGGCTTACGCCTGCTCCAACAGCAACAATAATTGAATCACTTATCAATAAACTGATTATTAGAGCGGGCGTGAAAAGCCGCCATCGTGTTCCCCCTATCCCCAGTGCATAGCTCAAGAAATCAAAAAGTCCAGTCATTAGAAGTCCAGTCATAAGAAAAAAATTTCCTTCTAATTGATTTTGATTAAAGCCCTCGATTCTTTCCATGGCTTTTGCTCCAACTAATTTTCGAACAGGAGCTCGTCCAAAATTTCGAGCTATAAAAAAGGCTAACTGACAAAAAATCAGGTCAGATATAAATATTGTTAGATAGCCTATTTTAAAACCAAGTAATGATCCAGCTAAAAGTGAATAAACCGAACTAGGCAATGCTGGAAGAATTACGCTTATACCTCGAAGTATCAGAATTCCTAGAGGAGCCCAAATCCCCATTTCTTTCACGGCGTTTCTTAATGGTTCAATTCCATATGTTTGAATCAAGAAGACAAGTAGAATGAATCCACCTGTGAATAATGAAATCAGAAGGAACTTTCGTAATTTTTCTTTTCTCAAAGTGAACTCCTGGATAAGGATGATTAGCTCGTAAAAAGTTTTCTAATGTAATTATCCTATTTAAAATGTCCTTAATTTATATGATCCATAAAGATTTACGTGACTTATAACTACTCAATTTCATGTTTTTTTGCAAGAGACTAAAATAAATTATTAAAGCTTGAAATCTTATGGTCGAATCTCCTTTAAGAAATTTGATTACTGGAGGAGCTGGATTTTTAGGTTCTCATTTAGTTGATCGTTTAATGGAATCAGGAGAAAAAGTTATATGCTTGGATAATTTTTTTACTGGAAGTAAAGAAAATATTGCACATTGGATTGGGCATCCATCTTTTGAGCTTATAAATCATGATGTTACTGAGCCAATCAAACTGGATGTTGATAGGATTTGGCATTTAGCTTGTCCCGCTTCTCCAATTCATTATCAATTTAATCCTATTAAAACAGCGAAAACTAGTTTTCTTGGAACCTACAATATGCTTGGATTAGCAAGAAGAGTTGGAGCTCGAATATTATTCGCAAGTACTAGTGAAGTTTATGGCAATCCAGAGATACATCCTCAACCAGAAAAATATAATGGAAATGTAAATCCCATAGGGATACGTAGTTGCTATGACGAGGGTAAGCGTGTTGCAGAATCATTATGTTATGACTATATGAGAATGCATAAAATAGAGATAAGAATTGCTAGAATATTTAATACTTATGGCCCTAGAATGTTATTAAATGATGGAAGACTTATTAGTAATTTATTAGTTCAATCAATACATGGAGAGGACTTAACTATTTATGGCAATGGCAATCAAACTCGAAGCTTTTGTTTTATTGATGACTTGATTGACAGTTTAATCTTATTTATGGATTCTTCATATAAAGGACCTATCAATTTAGGAAATCCCGAAGAATTATCTATTCTTGACATAGCAAATCTTATCAAGACTACATCCATTAAAAAAGTAAGTCTTAAGTTTTTACAAAAACCAGAAGATGATCCTTTAAGAAGAAAACCTGATATTGGTATTGCACAGAGAGAATTGAATTGGAAACCAAAAATTATGTTTAATGACGGATTGAAAATTACTAGAGAGTATTTCCAAAAGAAATTAACCTGAAAAAAATAAAATAACCAACTCTTTTTATATTATGAATTATAACTAAAATGTTATAATATAACTAAAATAATCTATTTTTATAAATCATAATTTCCCCATGGAATCAAAGGAAAATATTGAGACAATTCTAGTTACCGGTGCTGCTGGTTTTATTGGCGCAGCATTAGTCAAATCTCTTCTCTCTTTGAATTTAAAAGTTATCGGTATTGATAACTTAAATGACTATTATTCAACGTCTTTAAAAAGATCAAGATTAAATGAAATTGATAAGGTTTCTAAAAATAATGGTGAATGGGTATTTTATGAGGTTCCTATTGAAGATAATAAAGTTTTCTCAGATCTAATAAATAGATACAGTCCAAATGTTTTAGTTCATCTTGCTGCACAAGCTGGAGTTCGTTATTCAATAACAAATCCTAATGAATATATACAAAGTAATTTAGTAGGTTTTGCAAATGTTCTTGAAGGATGCAGGAATAATAAGATTCCCCATTTGATTTATGCTTCAAGTAGTTCTGTTTATGGTGGAAATAAAAATCTTCCTTTTCATGAAGAGCAAGCAGTAAATCATCCAGTAAGTTTGTATGCAGCAACAAAGAAATCTAATGAATTAATGGCTCATACTTATAGTCATTTATATAATTTACCAACAACTGGGCTTCGATTCTTTACTGTCTATGGTCCTTGGGGAAGGCCAGATATGGCTCCAATGATTTTTGCAAGATCAATTTTAAAAAATGAACCAATTAAAGTATTTAATCAAGGAGAAATGCAAAGAGATTTTACTTATATCGATGACGTAGTGCAAGGCATAATTCGATGCTGTTTTAAGAAGGCTACTATTGATAATAACTTTAATCCTCTTAAGCCTAATCCTTCAACCTCACATGCGCCTTATAGGATTTTTAATATAGGTAATTCAAGTCCAATTAAGCTTACATATTTTATAGATTTATTAGAGAAGAATTTAGGAAAGAAAGCTATAAGGAATTTTCAGCCTATGCAACCTGGAGACGTCGTTTCTACTGAGGCAAAAATGGATTTGCTTAATTCATGGGTTGATTACAAACCAACAACATCTATAGAGAATGGTATTCGTTCATTTACGGAATGGTATTTAAATTATTTTGAAAATAGGTAAAAAATATAATTTAAACTTTTTCTGGCATTAATTATAATTTAACCAAGGCCTAATAATTTTATTCTGAATAGGGCTATATTTCTCGATTGAATAGGATTTTCAATTAGAAAGGGATGGGTTTTAATCTTTTCAAAGGTAATTTGAATTTTATCGTCTATCTTTATATCTTTATCATTTTCTACATTAGAAGCTTTCCAAGCTGCATCAAAAGCAATTGCAAAACTGTCGGCGTTATTATATAAATTTCCATTAGAAGCTTCTAAATTCATAAGAAGGGCATCAAATTTTTAGTTAATTTAAACTACCTAATAACAATATTAAAAATAATTATTTTTTTGTCATGTATTTAATCATTATTTAATTTATCTGACAAATGCTGAGATCAGTTATCTTCGAACTTAGACAAATAAGAAAGTTATCTGAAGAAAAATGAGTTAAAAACCAACATACCTTATAATTATTGTTTAATATGATTTCTCATTATAAAAAATTGATGTTGCCAGACATTAACGATTTATTGGTATTGTTAATTGTAATTTTCATAGTGTTAATAAACTTCATTCGAAGAAGTCGAAATTAGAGTATCGTTTAATTTAATGATTTTTTTAAAATTAAAGTTCTATGCCTTTAAAAGCATCTTAATTTCTAAAAGGATTTTGAATTAAATTTTTATAAGAATTTGAAACTATGAATCTCGAAGTGTTGTGCCAAGCCTCAAAGCTAGAACCCCAGCAAACATCACCATTAAAAAGCTAATGCCAGCAAGATCAGGAGAATTTATGCTGAGACCTGAAGAGAAGTCAACTTTGGATAAATCAAACGTGCTTTGAACTCCAAGTAAAAGGTTCATCATCTCTTAACTACAATTATCATCATGCTAACTCAAAATAGAAATGATCTTTTCGTTTTTGAGCTCCAAGCATCAACTCTTATGCAGTTTTGTAATAATTAGGAATGTTCTAAATGAGTTTAATAAGTTTTCAAGTCCTCTTTTTTGTTGTAGCTGGATTGGGTTGATGATTTTTTCAAGTACTTAAGGCTCCTATTCTCCTTTTAAAGTCAAACAAGTGTTTTGCCTCATTTTTTATTGAATCCAGATTCATTACAAATGAATTAGGGGTTCTTATGCTTGTGTTCTCGTCATTAGAGAGTTAATCCTGGGAAAAGTTCAAATGGAT
>QCIG01000026.1 GCA_003216815.1 Prochlorococcus sp. AG-402-K14
CAGTTCGCTCTTTTAGGAAATATCTATTCTAGGGATGTATTGCAGGTAGAAAAACCAAGAATAGGCTTATTGAATATTGGAGAAGAATCCTGCAAGGGGAATGATCTATCTCTAGCAACTTACAAACTTTTAAACGAAGAAGAACGTTTTTGCTTTTCTGGGAATTGTGAGGGAAGAGATGTTTTGTCCGGTGATTTTGATGTTGTGGTTTGTGATGGATTCACAGGAAATGTTTTGTTGAAATTTTTAGAGTCAGTAGGAAGTGTTCTTTTGGGAGTGCTGAGAGCTGAGTTACCAAGAGGCAGAAGAGGGAAAGTTGGCTCTGCTTTTTTGAGAAACAATTTGAAACGTATAAAAAAACGGCTAGATCATGCCGAACACGGTGGAGCTTTACTTCTGGGAATTAATGGAATTTGTGTAATTGGTCATGGGGGGAGTAAATCCTTATCTGTGTTAAGTGCTTTGAGAGTGGTTCATTCGGCTGCAAGCCATGGAGTCATGGATGATTTGGCTGATTTGAATAACCCTGACGTATTAAAGGTCTGATTGGTTCTGTCCTAGCATGTGATTGACTTATGAAATGAGGGCTTTTTTTAGATTTGATTAGCAATTCGCAATTGAACTTAGGATTATCTTTTGTGGGGTGCGGAAGCGCCACGCCTCTAACGATAATCAATAATGACCAACTTGGTCAGAGAGTAGATACAAATCATGAATGGATTAAAGGTAGAACCGGAATTTGTAATCGCAGGGTGATTGGAGAAAATGAATCTTTGATTGATTTGGCTACAGATGCGGCTCTAAATGCTATCAAAATGGCTAATTGGGATAAAAAAACTATTGATTTAATAATTCTTGCAACATCTACCCCTGAAGATTTATTTGGTTCTGCGCCTAAAATTCAATCAAATTTGGGGGCTTCCAATGCAGTTGCTTTTGACTTGACAGCTGCCTGTAGTGGCTTTTTATTTGCTTTGGTAACAGCATCGCAATATCTAGCTTCTGGATCTCTTAAAAGAGCTGTGGTCATTGGTGCAGACCAATTATCTAAATGGGTTGATTGGGACGATAGAAAAACTTGTGTTTTATTTGGAGATGGTGCAGGTGCAGTAGCTATTGAGTCCACTGTTCATGACAATGATTTGATTGGATATAATTTAAAATCTGATGGAAGTAGAGGAGGTTGCCTAAATCTTTCACAAACAAATAATTTTTTAGATTTAGTTCAAGGTGCTACCTACCAAAAAGGGGAATATTTGCCAATAAAAATGGAAGGGAAAGAGGTCTATAAGTTTGCTGTAAGAGAAGTGCCAATTATTCTTGGAGAACTTTTAGATAAATATCAAATTGAGTCCAAGAGCATAGATTGGCTTCTATTACACCAGGCTAATCAGAGAATTCTTGATGCTGTAGCAGCAAGATTTTCAATACCATCTGAAAAAGTGCTTTCAAATCTGGAAAACTATGGAAATACTTCTGCAGCTACGATCCCATTGATGCTTGATGAGGCAGTTAGAGATAAAAGAATTCAATCAGGAGATTTAATAGCTTGTAGTGGATTTGGTGCTGGCTTAAGTTGGGGAGCAGCTTTGTTTTATTGGCATGGTCCCTATTAGGGTGTTAAACAATTAATCAAGGAAATCATGTCTATTGCCTGGGTCTTCCCTGGTCAAGGCTCTCAAAAATTAGGAATGGCAAATTCTTTACTTGAGTTGCCTGGTTCGCGAGATCGCTTTGAATTAGCCTCTCAAATTCTTGGAAGAGATCTTTGGAAAATCTGCCTTGGTGAAGAGATTCCTAACGAAGAAATATTTGATTTAAACGATACTAGAAATACTCAACCTGCCCTTTTTGTTGTTGAATCACTATTGGCTGATGATTTAAAAAGGCAAGAGAGGAAGAGCCAAATAATTGCTGGACATAGTCTTGGAGAAATAGTTGGTCTTTATTCAGCAAATGTTCTAGATGCAGAGACGGCTTTGTTGTTATTAAAGAAAAGATCTGAATTAATGGCAGCTGCAGGAGGAGGAGCAATGATTGCAGTTTTGGGCTTTGATCGAAATGAATTGGATGATTTGATTCGAGAAACTGATGGTGTTTCGATAGCCAATGACAATAGTGAATCTCAAGTTGTTTTATCTGGTTCTCCATCATCAGTAAGGAAAGTTGCTGACAATTTAAAATGTAAAAGAGCAATTCCTCTACAAGTTTCAGGGGCTTTTCACTCCATTTTCATGGCTGAAGCATCTCAAAGTTTTGCAATTGAACTTGATAAAATAACTTTTAAAGATGCTCAAGTTCCAGTTCTTAGCAATACTGATCCAACTCCAACATTTAAAGGTGACATTTTGAAAGAGCGCTTAAAAAAACAAATGACTACTGGTGTTAGATGGAGAGAAACTATGAATGCCATGCTTAATGAGGGTATAACCACAATGGTTGAGATTGGACCTGGGAATGTACTAAGTGGTCTTGCTAAACGATCAATGAAAGGGGTATTGACTAGTCAGATATCTAATGCAAGTGATTTGGGTTATTGATTTTGGAAAAATTTAGAGCTTCAGAGGGAAATGAGAAAATCAATACAAATAGGCCACGTCCAAGCTTTGTATATCTTTGCGTAAGTTATTTATTAGTGTTCCCGGTTTTTCGTCTTTTGTTTCGAGGCCAAACGAAAGGGATTTCGAATTTACCCAAAACTGGAGGAGTTGTAGTTGTATCAAATCACGGTTCGCATCTTGATCCCCCGATATTGGGCCATGCTTTGGGACGACCGGTAGCTTTCATGGCAAAATCTGAACTTTTTAGAGTACCTATTTTGTCATTCATAATTTCTGCGTGCGGTGCGTATCCAGTTAAAAGGGGAGCTGGGGATAGAGAGGCTTTAAGAACAGCCTCTAATAGATTGATTGAAGGTTGGGCTACGGGTGTGTTTTTGGATGGAACAAGACAAGAAAATGGAAAAGTTAATGAACCCAAATCTGGAGCTGCTCTTCTGGCAGCCAGGACTGGTTGTCCTATTCTTCCTGTGGCAATTGTTAATAGCCACAGAGCCTTCCCAAAAGGGTCTTTTCTTCCAAGATTTGTATCTATTCATCTAAAAGTTGGTGAATTAATTCAGGCTCCTTTAACACGGAAAAGAGAAGATTTAACATCAACTACTAAAGAAATACAACTAGCTATAAACTCAATGCTGGATAAAGGCCTAATTAAGAAAATCTCCAATTAAATATCTATAGTATCTATAGTAAAATTATAGATATAACAATTTATAGATTTCTATTTTTTATTATCTATGGGCGAAGTTGGATAGATTGGTAATACTTTCTCCCAGTTAGATTTTACTTTTAAATTGTGATAATATTGTGAGAAATTCATAAGTGCAATAATATCTTTTTCTATATCATAAGAAGCATCAATAGAAGGAATAAGTTCTTTTTCGTTTCTTATTAATTGTGGAGAAACAAGTTCACTAAATTCATAGAAATTCGACGTTTCGTGAAGTTTTATTAGTTGATATTTGCCAGCTACAATTCCTCTACGTGGTAAGACATCTTTAATCCAAAATGTATTATTGATTTCATTTTTTTCAAGATTTTTGTGAAGTCTAGGAGCCATCAGATGAAAGGAACTAAAAGAATCTAATGAACAATTAATTTGTTGAGAAATTGTTCTAGCCATTGATAAAGTTAATCTTGTACTAGTGAAACTTCCAGGACCTTTCGCTACTGAAATCCGAATTATTTGTTTCCAAAGTTTTTTTGGTAGGATTTTTTCTATACAACTAAATAATTTGTTGGATAATGCGCGCCCAATTTGAAATACTTCGCTGTTTGTTTTTTTTTCTGGATTCTGTATATCTTTGACAGCAATTCCAAAAGAGTTTGAGCAGCTATGTAAAGCTAATAAATATTGAGATTTTGATGTATTGAGATTTTGCAATTAAATGAATATATTTGTTAGTTTGGAATTTCTTCTCCAGGACGAAGCCTGCTCCATTTACCTTGATCTAGTTGAAAACTATCACATCCTCTTACATCCCATTCTATCCCTGTCATGTTATCAGGCATATCAAAAATATTGATATGTATTTTTGGATTAGTGCCTTGAAAATCTGGATTTTGAGAAAGGTGTTCGACGCCGTGATTTTCTTCAACTGTGAAGTAGGTCTTGCATCTATCTACCCAGGCACAATCAACACAGATGCACATAACTTTCAGGTGAAATCTGGGTATCATTTTGGTAATTAATCACACATTACTATCAAATGATCTTTTTGGAGATTTAAATCCAAAAGATTGGCCTATATCCATAGCTGATTTGCCACCTGGCAGTGCACTAGTTGGTGGTTCTGTGAGAGATGGATTATTGAATAAATTGAGTCAAAAGCCTGATTTGGATTTTGTAATACCAACAAATGCTATTAATTTCAGCGAAAATTTATCAAAAAAGATTAATGCAACTCTGGTAAAGCTTGATAAAAAGAGAGATATTGCTCGATTAGTTGTTGATGGTTGGACGCTTGATTTTGCTCGAATGGTTGGAGAGAACCTTAAAGATGATTTATTAAGACGTGATTTTAGAATAAATGCAATTGCTTTAAGGCTTAGAGAGCATCCAGAGATTTTTGATCCAACTGGAGGAATGGATGATTTAGCAAATAAGAAAATTGTTGCAATAAGTGAGCAGAATTTAATTGATGACCCATTAAGGATTCTTAGGGGTTTTCGATTAATGTGTGAATTAAATTTTGATATAGATAAAAAAACTAAAAGGTTCCTAAAAAGCAATGTAGATAAATTAAGTAATGTTGCGCCTGAAAGGATCAAAATGGAAGTTTTAAAAATAGTACAAACACAATGGAACTTTTCAGTTTGGAAAACTTATTTAGAACTTCAATTATTGGATGATTGGCATGAAGATAAGATTCCTTCTATCAAGCTAAAAAAACAAGATTTTTTCTCTGAGCAACATGGAGATGGATATGATTTAGCAAAATTAATATGTTTACTTAGTGATGAAGGTTTATCAAGATTGGCATTTAGTAAAAATCAAATTAAAAGTTGTAAGAATCTAAGGTTTTGGGTCCAAAAAATTAACAAGATTGGTTTAGATCATCTTTCAGAGGATGAAAGGTTTCAACTCCATATTGATTTGGAAGAGGAGTTGCCATCTTTAATTCTTTTTTTGGAAGCCAAGCATTCCAATACTTGGCTCGAACGCTGGAAAGACTCCTCTGACCCTCTCTTTCACCCCTCTTCCCCTTTGAATGGCTATTCACTGCAAAAAGCTTTTAAAATCGCCCCTGGACCCTCTTTAGGTGGGCTTATGGAATATCTCGCGAAGGAAAAAGCTTATGGAAGATTGTTTACAAAACAAGAGGCTTTGGAAGCCGCTCGTAAATGGATCTTAGAGAATCAACCCTTTTTGTGATTAACTACACACAAATCAAATTAATTTCGGCCGTATGCCGTCGTCGTCTTATCCCCTTTTTTCTACATGAGTGTCCGTCTTTACATCGGCAATTTGCCGCAGAATTTTAATGTTAAAGAACTTGAAACCCTCCTTACGTCTGTAGGAGATGGAATCAAATTTAAAGCTGTTTTCGATAGAGATACCAAGGCTTGCAGGGGATTTGGTTTCGCAAATATTAAAGATGAAAATGTTGCAAATGAACTTATTGAGAAATTAAATGGTCATGAATTTAATGGTAATAAATTAAGGGTTGAGCGTTCTGAGCGGAAAGACTCTAATTCAGGTGGTTCAAGAAGGGGATCAAATTCTAGCAATGGAAATAAAGGTTCTAATCGCAAAGATGTTAAGAAAATTGTACATAGTGATGCACCAATAAAAGAAGCCCCCGATCCAAGATGGGCTGGAGAACTATCAAAATTAAAGGATCTTTTAGCGAATCAAAAAACGCCTGTTTAAGTATTTAATTAATCAGTGTTCTAATTTTATATCTTTCATCGTTAATGGTGCTCATATAAGAGATGGGTAGGTTTAGAGCCTTTACCCATCCTTTTACATAAGCTCGATTATTGAATACGTCATAATCTAATTTTTCTATTGAATTTAGTATGCCACTGTAAAGTCGTAGGGAGGTCCATATAGGCCATCGTGCATCTATTGATAGCCATTTAATGCCTTCCTCAGATTTTTGGAACCAATCTCTTGCTCTAGCTAATTGAAAAGCCATTAAAGCTTTCCAGTTCTCATTAATTTTTCCTTTCATTAGATCTTCCTCGGAGTAATTAAATTTTTCCAAATCTTCTAATGGTAAATAAATTCGGCCTCTTCCTCTGTCTTCTCCAACATCTCTAAGAATATTAGTTAACTGATTTGCAATCCCTAGAGCAATAGCAGCTTTTGAAGTATCGGGAGATGGCTTATTAGGATTAGATGTATAGGCAGCATCAATTCCAATTACACCTTGAGTCATCAATCCAACTGTTCCAGCGACTCTGTAACAGTAGAGTTCAAGCTCTTCAAAAGTTTTATATCGGGTTTTATCTAAGTCCATTCGCTGGCCTTCAATCATATCTATGTAAGGCTGAATCGATTGAGGAAATTTTTGAAGAGTATCAGCTAATACAGCATCAAGATCATCTTCAGTATTCCCAGCAAAAACTTTTTTTGTTTTTTCTTCCCATTTATTCAGTCGGTCGGATAACTCATTTCTAGATTTCTTTTGAGCTTCTGTACTATCCATAAGCTCATCTGTTCTCCTACACCACACATAAATAGCCCAGATAGCTCTGCGTTTAGAAGCGGGCAACAACATTGTGCCAAGGTAGAAGGTCTTAGCCCATTTTGCAGTTTCCTTTCTGCAAGCCTCGTAGGCATCCTCAAGATTCAAAGAAGGCTGCGCCAAAATTAAAAGTTTGTAAGTTTTTTAGTTTGCAATTTTCTGTTGAATTGCAATTCCAAAACAAATTGCTGTTAATACATTAAGGCTAAGAAGAACCAATGTCAGTCGAGATTTGGATTTTTTCAGCACATAGCTTTCCACTTAAAACCGCACCTTCCATTGAAGCTAGATATCTCTGCATTGTGTAATCACCAGTTAAGAAAAAATTTTTTATTGGAGTCTTTTGATCAGGTCTTAAATCTTGGCATCCAGGAACAGCTTTATAGACTGACTGCGGGGTTTTTATTACTTTATATTTTCTTAATTTAGCTTGATTATCCCCTGAAAAATGCATAGGAAAAAGTTTTATCAATTCTTTCATTGTGGCATCAATTATTTCTTCATCCTTTCGACTAATCCAGTCTTTTGCAGGAGCAAAAACTAATTCCAACATAGAACGATTGGGATCTTCATATTCTTTACAGGTTATGCTCATATCAGCATAAACACTTAATAGTGGAGATCTACTGAATAATAGGTGGTCAATATTTGTTAATTTCCTATCAAACCAAAGATGAATGTTAATAACTGGAACTCCTTTAAGACCTTCCAGTTTTCTGAAAATATCTTTAGAGGCCCATTCATTGGGCAAAATTGTTTTGAAAATATCTACTGGCATTGCGCTTACATAAGCATCGGCTTCAATTTGTT
Source organism: Prochlorococcus sp. AG-402-K14 (assembly GCA_003216815.1). Lineage (GTDB taxonomy): Bacteria > Cyanobacteriota > Cyanobacteriia > PCC-6307 > Cyanobiaceae > Prochlorococcus_B. The sequence goes on from QCIG01000026.1 coordinate 7,562, forward strand.
TCCCATTAGATTCTTTAGCACTGCCTATTAAGAAACTTTCAACACATCCATCTTCTTTTAGATTGATTTTCCTAAGCGGGCTGTTTAAAAACACGTCCCCTCCTGAAGCTCTTATATGATCAACTATTGGTTGACAAAGTCTTTCTGGTGGAGCTCCATCAAGGAAGGCCATTTTCGATCCATTCTTTTCTTGCAAGAAACGATTTAAGGCAGTTAGCAAGACTGTTGAAGATATTTCATCAGGACCAATAAAATTAAGCGCCTTGCTCATTGCTATAAATACTTCGTCATTTACTCTCTCGGGAATATTCTGTTTTCTTAGCCATTCAGTCCAAGAGTACTTATCGCAATCTTCTACATAATTTTGCCCCCTTAACATAGCTGGTATTAGACCTAGTCCAAACGAAATCTTTTCTGGCCAGCTAAGCATGTCGTTGTTGCTTAAAATTGCTGAAACCCCGTTAATTGGAGCAGGAAGATCAGGGAAATCGAAACGGCTATATGTACCAGGCTCATTAGGCTGGTTGAAAATCATTGAATGACTTTTCCATTGAAGTCGATCTTCAATATTTAATTCTTTAAAAAGCTGAAGCATATTTGGATATGCTCCAAAAAAAATATGTAACCCAGTTTCATACCAATCTCCATCCTCATCTTTCCAAGCAGCAACTTTTCCACCAAGTACGTTTCGTGCCTCATAAACCAATGGAGTATGTCCTGCATCGGCTAAGTATTTTGCACATGAGAGTCCTGCAAGTCCAGCCCCAGCGATTGCTACGCGCATACTTAAATAAAAGAGTATTTAACAACTTTAGTGATTAACATCACCCAACAAGGGCTAACGTCGTTAAATTTGCAGTATAAATTTCGGTTTGTTGTTTTAAGTTCATGAGCGATACCATTCTAAAATGCACAACACGTCACGTAAGAATATTTACTGCCATAGTCGAAAATAATGATTTGATTCTAGATAATGGACATTTGACTTTAGATATTGACCCCGATAATGAATTTCTTTGGACCGATAAATCCATTAAAAAGGTGCAAGATTGTTTTAGTAAATTAGTGGATTCTCAAGCAGATAATGAATTGAGCGATTACAACTTAAGAAAAATTGGATCTTTGCTTGAAGATTTTATTCGAAAGTTGCTTAAGGAGGGAGAACTTAGTTATAACCCCAATAGTAGGGTGATGAATTACTCCATGGGATTACCTCGAACAAAAGAATTATTATGAATCAAGGTCCTTACAATCGTCGTCCATCATCTCGAAGAAGATCAGATTTGGCGAGAAGACAAGAAGGAAATAAATTTAACTCTAGAAGAGGTTCAACAGGAAGAGATCAATATGAACCTAAAGGAAGTCGATTTAACTCGTCAGGCCCTCCAAATGGCGGCGGCATTAAAATTAACTCTAATTCGTTAGCGATTTTGGCTGGAGTATTGGTTGTTGGAGTTGGTATTGGAAGCCTTATTACAAGTACTACTTCAGGTGGCCAGGGAAATATTGCAAGTCAGCAACAATTGGATATGGCAGTTCCAGATCCAGACTTTTGTAGGCAATACGGCGCAAGTGCTTTTGTCATTGATGTTGAAATGTATACCACCCTCAATCCCTCAACCAGTTTCGTAACACAACCAGCTCTTCAACCAGGATGTGTGATTAGAAGAGAAAATTGGACTGTTTTGCAAAAGCAAGGAGCTATAAATAATGAAGATGTTAGAGAGTGTAAGCAGAGAATGAATACATTTGCTTATATAGGATCAATTAGAGATCAACCAATAGTTCGTTGTGTTTATCAAGCAGATGTTAATGAAAATAAATTTATAATTAAAGGGGCTGAAGAAGATGCAGTGGGTATCAATAAAGAAGCTATACAGTTCTAATTTTCAGTATTAGATAGTGGTGAAAATGAACTGGCAAACAAAGGTAAGATATTTTCTGTGAATGCTTCAGTAGCTCTTGAAGAATATCTACCTGGATTTGTAATAACTTTTAGTTGTCTTTTTACTTCTAGATCTGCAACAGTTGGTCTGTGTATACTTCCTCCTGCAAGTTCTCTTTCAATTGAAACTACAGGAAGGAAAGCAGCTCCTAGATCAGATTGAACAGCATTTTTAATAGCTTCAAGAGAATTTAATTCCATTTCAATATGTAATCTTTGGACGTCTAATCCAGAGGAAGAGAGTAATTGGTCAACGACTTTTCTTGTGGTTGATTGGGTATCTAAAGTTATAAAGCCTAGGCTATATAAATCTTCTTTTTTGAGTTCTTTTGATTTTGCTAATGGATGATTAGTTGGTAATACAAGAGCTAATTCATCAGTTGCAAAAGGAATAACTTGTAATGATTCATTGAGCTCTAATGGAAGTTGGCCTCCAATAATTGCTATGTCAATCTGGCCATTTGCAACGCTCCATCCTGTCCTTCTAGTGCTATGAATTTGTAGTTGAACTGAAACTTCTGGATATTTTTGTCTGAAGAGACCAATCATTCTTGGCATTAAATAAGTACCAGTAGTTTGGCTCGCTCCGATAATTAGAGAACCCCCTTTGAGATTATTTAAATCTTCAATGGCTTTGCAAGTCTCTTGGCACTCTCCTAAAATTTTTTCACAGTAATTTAATAAAAGTTTTCCTGCTTCAGTTAATTGAGCTTTTCTGCCCCCTCTATCAAATATGGCAATTTCTAGTTGCTTTTCTAAATTTTGCACCTGCAAACTTACAGCCGGTTGAGTAACAAAGAGACTGTCAGCAGCTTTTTTAAAACTTCCCTCATCAACAATCGCTTTGAGGATTCTTAGTTGGTCAAGAGTGAATGGAATCTCGGCCATGGTGGCAGGCCTTCATGGCAGTTAATAAAATAAAATGTAGGGAAAAACAACACCAACTGTTGATCCGGTAAGGATCTAATAATTTTTCAAGAGGCTTTTTCAAGGGCTAATGACATTTTTAGATACTCATTATTCAAGTTTTGTGATGATATTACTTTTATTTTGTTTTGCCGTTATTCATAGTGGTGGAGCGGCTTTAAGGGCTAGAGCTGAGAGTGTTATTGGCGCTAGAGCATGGAGGCTGATTTTTGCTTGTGCAAGTATTCCTTCAGCTTTTATTTTGATTGGTTATTTTATTGCTCATAGATACGATGGTGTTAGATTCTGGAATTTTCAAGGAATTAATGAACTAATTCCGATCGTTTGGGTTTTAAGTGCAATCAGTTTTCTTTTTTTATATCCAGCTACTTATAACCTTCTTGAAATACCAGCGGTTCTGAAGCCTAAAGTTAGACTTTATGCGTCAGGTATTATTAGGGTTACTCGCCATCCGCAGGCAATTGGGCAAATTATTTGGTGTTTCGCACATTTACTGTGGATAGGCACAAGTTTTACCCTTGTCACATGCTTGGGATTAATTGCGCATCACTTATTTGCAATTTGGCATGGTGATAGAAGACTGCGAGTCAAATTCGGAGAAGAATTTGAGGATGTTAAGAAAAAAACATCAGTCATTCCTTTTTTAGCTGTGTTGGATGGACGACAAAAATTACAAATAAAAGAATTTCTTAGGCCCTCTCAAATGGGCATTATCATTGCAGTATTTTTTTTCTGGTGGTCTCATAGATTTATTTCTTTTGGAGCTCAGAAATTTCTCTCTTTTGATTTAACTGAATTACTAGCAAGAATTGCCTAAACTCTTCTTAATATGATTTAGCTGGATGCATTCGGCTGCAGATTTTGCTTGGTTAATTCCTCTTTTGCCTCTTTGTGGGGCGGTTTTGATTGGTTTGGGATTAATTAGTTTTAATGATCTTTTTAATCGTTCAAGAAAACCCGTTGCAATAACTCTTCTAACCTCTGTAGGTGCTTCGGCATTTATAAGCTATCTAGTTTTAGCTGAGCAACTTTCAGGAAAACCTCCTGTTGAACATTTGTTTATATGGGCCAGTGCAGGTTCTTTTGAATTGCCTATGGGATATGTGATCGATCCTCTGGCGGCCGTAATGCTTGCTCTTGTTACGACAATAGCTTTCTTGGTAATGATTTATTCCCATGGTTATATGGCTCATGATCCTGGGTATGTTCGTTTTTTTACTTATTTAGCCTTATTTAGTAGTTCAATGCTTGGGCTAATAGTTAGTCCAAATTTGCTAGAAATATATGTTTTTTGGGAATTGGTTGGTATGTGTTCATATCTACTAGTTGGTTTTTGGTACGACCGAGACGGCGCAGCGCATGCTGCTCAAAAGGCTTTTGTCGTAAATAGAGTTGGTGACTTTGGTTTATTGCTAGGGATTTTGGGTCTTTTTTGGGCAACTGGTAGTTTTGACTTTCATGGAATCGCTGAAGGTTTATCAGAGTCAGTAAATGCTGGGACAGTGCCAATATGGGCAGCTGTAACTCTTTGCATCCTTGTTTTCATGGGGCCTATGGCTAAGTCAGCACAATTCCCTCTCCATGTTTGGCTACCTGATGCAATGGAAGGGCCAACTCCAATATCTGCTCTAATTCATGCCGCAACAATGGTTGCAGCTGGAGTTTTTTTAGTAGCAAGGCTTGATCCATTATTTAGCCAATTTCCTTTTGTCGGTTTATTAATTGCAATTATTGGCACTGTGACTTGTTTTTTAGGAGCATCAATTGCTTTGACACAAATGGATTTAAAAAAAGGATTGGCATACAGCACAGTTTCTCAACTTGGTTACATGATGCTTGCAATGGGATGTGGAGCCCCAGTTGCAGGAATGTTCCATCTAGTTACGCATGCCTGTTTTAAGGCCATGTTATTCCTTGGATCAGGTTCAGTTATTCATGCTATGGAGGAGGTAGTTGGTCATGAGCCTATTCTTGCTCAAGACATGAGACTAATGGGTGGTTTACGTAAAAAAATGCCCATTACGGCAATCACATTTTTCATTGGTTGTATAGCAATTAGTGGAATTCCTCCCCTTGCAGGTTTTTGGAGTAAAGATGAAATTTTGGGTCAAGCTTTTAATAGTTTTCCAATACTTTGGTTTATTGGTTTTGTCACTGCAGGTATGACAGCTTTCTATATGTTTAGGCTTTATTTTCTAACTTTTGAGGGAGACTTTCGAGGCGAAAATCAAGAGATGCAGCTTTCTTTGCTTGCTCAAGCAGGGAAAGAAAAAGATGAAGAGCATGAAGATCATGAAACTGGGCATATTCATGAATCTGCATGGCCAATGACGTTCCCTTTGGCAGTTTTGGCAATTCCTTCTGTTCTGATTGGATTTATAGGAGTTCCTTGGAACAGTATCTTTGCAAAACTATTAGACCATAACGAAGCTATTGAAGCCGCAGAAAACTTTAGTTGGGGAGAATTTCTTCCTCTTGCAATTGCCTCAGTATCTATTTCATCTTTAGGAATATTATTAGCCGTATACACTTACTACTTAAAGAAACTGGATCTTGGTGTTTCTCTCTCTAATAAGTACCCAAAAATCAATTTATTCCTCAAGAATAAATGGTACCTAGATGACATAAATGAGAAGATATTTGTAAGAGGTAGTAGAAAACTTGCAAAAGAAGTATTAGAAGTAGATGCCAAAGTTGTTGATGGGGTTGTCAACCTTACTGGTTTATTGACACTTGGAAGTGGAGAAGGTCTCAAATATTTGGAGACAGGAAGAGCACAGTTTTATGCATTAATTGTTTTTGGAGGTGTAATTGCTCTGGTGGCACTTTTTGGAGTTGTAGGAGCATAATTTCTACATATTTTTTTTAGCTGTGTGTTTCATCCCCTATCTAGAGGGTGCCAATAAGAGCAAAATTTCTAAACTCAAACAGTGGTGATTAATTTCGAGTCTTGGAATTCGCTCTCAGTGCAAGTTTGAACCTTGGAACAATGCTTACTTCTGAGACGATTTCAGCCGATTTTCCTTGGTTAAGCCTTTCTATATTGTTCCCTATTTTTGGATCATTAATTGTTCCATTTATTCCAGATAAAGGAGAAGGGAAAGAAGTTCGATGGTATGCCTTAATAATTGCTTTAATTACTTTCTTAATTACTGTTGCTGCTTATTTCAAAGGCTTTGATCCAACTAGAGAAGGCTTGCAATTATATGAAAAAGTTAGTTGGCTGCCAGACCTTGGATTGACTTGGTCAGTTGGTGCAGATGGCTTGTCTATGCCATTAATCTTGCTTACGAGTTTCATAACTTCTTTAGCGGTTTTAGCAGCTTGGCCGGTTAGCTATAAGCCAAAATTATTTTTCTTTTTAATCCTTGCCATGGACGGTGGCCAGATAGCTGTATTTGCTGTTCAAGATATGATGCTTTTTTTTCTGGCTTGGGAATTGGAGTTATTCCCAGTTTATTTATTCCTAGCAATTTGGGGTGGTAAAAAGAGGCAATACGCAGCCACT
>QCIG01000027.1 GCA_003216815.1 Prochlorococcus sp. AG-402-K14
GCAATTACAACTTCAGTAGTAATTAATAGCGAGGCAATTGAGACAGCATCTTGCAGAGCAAGTCTTATTACTTTTGAAGCATCTAAGATGCCTGCTTCCAGTAAATCTTCATACTCCCCGTTCTGTGCATTGAAGCCTTTACCTAACCTTTTAATATCTGATACAACAACATCTCCATTGAATCCAGCATTAATAGCTATCTGTTTTGTTGGAGCAGTCAACGCCCTTTTGATGATTTCAACGCCTGTTTTTTGATCACCCTCGAGAGACTTGGTTAAATCTTCTAGACCTTCACTTAACTCAAGAAGAGTTGTTCCACCTCCTGCCACAATACCTTCTTCTATCGCTGCTCGCGTTGCATTGAGAGCATCTTCAATCCTTAGCTTTCTGTTCTTTAATTCAGTTTCAGTTGGGGCACCAACTTTGATTACAGCAACTCCCCCTGCAAGTTTAGCGATTCTTTCATTTAATTTCTCTTGGTCATATTCAGAGTCTGTTTCGTTAAGCTCTCGTTTGATGGAGGCAATGCGATTCGATAATTCGGAATTTTGATTTTCATTGGCAACGATAGTTGTAGTGTCTTTAGTAATTGTTACTCGTCTAGCTTGCCCTAAATCTGATATTTGTACTTTTTCAAGACTCATAGCTTTATCCTCACTTATTAATGTTCCGCCAGTTAATACAGCAATATCTCCAAGAGCAGCTTTTCTTCTTTCACCAAAAGAAGGAGCCCTTACTGCAGCAACTTGGAGTACACCTCTATTTTTATTTACTACCAAAGTTGCTAGCGCTTCACCTTCTACTTCTTCGGCAAGAATTATTAAAGGAGTTCCGTTTTTTTGAACAGTTTCAAGAACTGGAATTAGATCGGTTATAGATGAAATCTTTTTATCAGTAATTAATATGGATGGATTTTCAAATTCACAGATTAGTCGATCTTCATCGGTTACAAAATATGGAGAGCTATAACCTCTGTCGAATGCCATGCCCTCAGTGATATCTAATTCAGTAGCAAGTGATTTTGATTCTTCTACTGTTATAACTCCATCAAAACTTACTTTATCTATCGCATCTGCAATCATTGAACCAATTTCTGCGTCCCCTCCTGCGCTTACAGTCGCAACTTGTTTTATGGCGTCACCACTAACTGATTTGCTTTTTGTTTTGAGATCATCAACGATTTGAGCTACAGCCTTTTCCATTCCTCTTCTTAATTCTATTGGACTTGCTCCAGCAGCTGTATTCCTTAGCCCCTCTTGGACCATGAATTGAGCTAATACAGTTGCAGTGGTAGTTCCATCACCCGCTTTCTCTTTAGTTTTAGATGCAACTTGTTCAATAAGCTTTGCGCCTATATTTTCAAAAGGGTCATCAAGATCTATTTCCTTAGCAATTGTTACTCCATCATTAACAATATCCGGAGCTCCAAATTTCTTTTCGATTACTACATTTCTGCCCTTTGGCCCTATGGTGACTTTCAGGGCATTAGCTAAATTGTTTACACCTTTTTCAAGAGCACTACGAGAATCGTCTGAAAAGCTTAGTAGTTTAGCCATATTTGAGTTGAATTAAACTTAATCTCCCACAAAAAACGCACATTAGGGGAGGCTGAATAAGTGGGGAAAGCCGAATTGAAATTGAGAAATTTTTCCCAATTTTTCAAGAAGGTAGTTAGTGTCAACTTATGAATGATCCAGGAGCTTTATTTTTTATTCTTATGGCTGGGTTGGCCGGGACTATGACTTTGGTTTATGTCCCTTTGAGGATATTTCTTACAGCTACAGCTAGAAGCAGAAGATTAAAACTACTACAACGTATTCGAAGATTGAGAGATGAATTAGGTCAGCCTATTCAAAATTGATAATTTCAACCCATTACCATTCCACCATCAACCTGAATTGTCTGACCGGTTATATAAGCAGCTGATGGATCTGCCGCTAGAAATCTTACTACCCCTGCGACATCCTTTGGGTCCCCAAATCGTCCAAGGGGGATAGCAGCGAGAATTGCCTCGCTATTCAGATCTTTTGTCATATCAGTAGAAATAAAACCTGGAGCGACTGCATTTACAGTAATTCCTCTGCTCGCAAATTCTTTAGCAGCACTTTGGGTTAGGCCAACTACTCCAGCCTTGGCTGCTGAATAATTTGACTGTCCTGGATTTCCCATTAATCCAACCACAGAAGTTATGTTGATGATCCTTCCTTTCTTCTGCTTTAACATCTGCCTAGAAACCGCTCTTGTGCAATAAAAAACACCACTTAAGTTGAGGTCTAATACTTTCTGCCAATCCTCTGTTTTCATTCTCATAAGAAGTCCATCTTTGGTTATCCCTGCGTTATTGACCAAAACATCAATTTTATTATTTTTGTCTAATACTGTTTTTATTAATTCATTTACCGAGTTTTCATTAGAAATATCGGCCTGAAGAGGAAATGCCCTGCCTCCAAAAGAATTAATTTCTGAAACTACTTTGTTTGCATTCTCAAGAGATGAAGAATAGTTGATGATTACTTCTGCTCCTTCCTTTGCTAAGTCAATTGCAATAGCTTTGCCAATCCCTCTGCTTGCTCCAGTTACTAAAGCAGTTTGACCTTCGAGTAATTTTTGTAATGCCATAATTTTATGTTTTGAAAAAGTTAATGTTTATGCTTAATTTATTTAACTTACTCTTGTACCACTTGATTTTAAAATCAACTTAAGTTCAGATAATAAAAATAGTTATTTCTATTGGTCGAATATATTAAATCAATCAAAAATTAGAGGACTCAATTGTGCATTTGTTAATTGCGGCTGCAGGAAGTGGAAGTCGAATGGGTGCTGATCGAAATAAACTTTTGTTGAAAATTGCAGGTAAAACGGTTTTAGAGTGGACTTTGAAATCAGCTTTTGCCTCTGAAGCAATAAATTGGATTGGAATTATTGGACAACCTAGAGACAAAAATTCTATTTGTTCGATCATTGATGAATCAATGAGGTCGGTTACATGGATAAATGGAGGAGCAACAAGACAGCAGTCTGTTCAGAGGGGACTGTCTGCACTTCCCTCTGATGCCAAGTCTGTCCTGATTCACGATGGTGCAAGATGTCTTGTAAGACCAATGGTTTTTGATGAGATAGCAGAGATTGTGTCTAGTGGACACGCTGTTATTGCGGCCTCACAAGTAACAGATACTATAAAAAAGGTTGATAGGAATAGGGAAATAATTGAGAGCCCTCCTCGCTCAGACCTGTGGTCTGCGCAAACACCCCAAGGATTTCCGGTGGATCAACTTAAGCATGCGCACAGTGAAGCAATCGCTAAAGAATGGAATGTTACTGACGACGCGTCTTTGTTTGAGCGTTTGGGCTTGCCAGTGAAAATATATGATGCAGGGCCTTCAAATATCAAAGTTACAACGCCATTTGATCTTGTAATTGCTGAGTCTTTATTGTCGACTAAGAAAGACTAAGGCGACCTTTATTGCCATTTAAGACAGCCTGTCTACCTAGTGGTAGTGATGCATTACCACAACAGTGACCGATTGGTAAATTTGAAACAATTGGGATTTTAAGATCTTGAGTTCGATCTCTGAAAATATCAGAAAGCTCAAACGTATTTTTTCTATCGACGCCTTTGTCATTATCGCAAGAAGTAAATGAGCCAAAACCTAAGCCAGATAACTGTTGTAGAATGCCCGCTAACCTTAAGTGAGTAAGCATCCTGTCAATCCTGTAGGGAGCTTCTCCAATGTCTTCGATAATTAGGACTGAGTTTTTAAAATTTGGGAGATGTTTTGTACCAATTAAGTGAGTTAGGACAGTAAGGTTGCCTACTATTATTGGCCCCTTCGCGACCCCTCCTCCCCATGGATCTCCATAAATATCCGGTATGCAATTGCCAAATAAAATTGATTTAAGCCTTTCTTTACTCCAGTCTGGTTCGTCTCCCAGTGTTGTAATTAGTGGCCCATGAATTCCTCCATGAAATCCACTTGCTAGCCTTGCAAAAAGTATGGAAGTTAAATCAGAGAAGCCAACCATCCACCCTTCTTTCCATGGTTGTCTTTGTTCTAGTAATCTTGCCGATCCCCATCCACCTCTAGCAAATGCTATTAGAGGGAAATAATTAGTTGAGTGTAATTCGTTAAATCTAACTTCATCACTACCTGCTAAATACCCCCAAGTTCTATCGATTGCATTGATCTGGTTACAGATTAATCCCCACTCTTCAAGAACGTTGATTCCTGAGTGAAGATCTTCTTGATTGCTAATTGGAGAGCTTGCAGCAACTATATGGAAAATATCGCCTTTTTTTAGAGTCTTAGTCATAAATGAATCTCCCTAAGGGCATTGTTTAAATAATCTTGCTTAAGATCATGCCAAGAAGTAATAAACTGCCAATTCGCACTTGATTACTAAAATGCAAACTTGAAGTTTTAATACCTTTTGATCTTGAACCCAATAAGAGAGCCTCTCTTTGCATTCCTAAAGTTGATATCAGCCAAAATGGCCAATACATCAATCCTAAATTTGCTTTGAAAGCAGCAATAGCTAACAAAAAACTAACTATAAAATAGCAAAAAGAAACTGTTTTTATTGACCTTCTCCCGAGACTGATTGCGCTACTGTTAAGACCAATTGCTTTGTCATCAATTTCATCAGCCATGGCATAAACGGTATCAAAGCCAAACGTCCAAAATATTGTTGCAAGCCAACAAAACAGCAATGTTATGCCTCCTTCTAAAGAGGCTTCACTCGCTGCCCAGGGGATTAGCACTGAAAAACCCCAGCAAATAGAGAGAATAAGTTGGGGATATTTAAACCATCTTTTTGCTGACGGGTACAAAAGAATTAAAGGTAGCGATAATGACGCAAGTTGAAGGCATAAATTTCTACTATCTGTTGGTATTAGCAGAACTATAAAAAGACTAAGTAATAACAATAGAATTAGTAGTATCCATGCTGTCTTAAGAGATACTTTGCCATTGGCTAATGGTCTTTCTTTTGTCCTTGTTACCTTCTTATCAAAATTTCTGTCCCAAATATCATTAGCAATACATCCCGCACCGCTTACAAATAATCCACCCAAGATTATTAATCCTAAAATGAATAGGGAGGGAGGTGGTGATGGAGTTAGCCAAAGAGACCATCCTGCAGGGATGAGAAGTATTAACCTTCCGCTAGGTTTGTTCCATCTAAGAAGTTGAAAATAATATCTTATTCTTTGTGGAAGCGGATTATTCATGAAAATTCAAGTTGATAATCATTTATAAGGTCTTCTCAATGGGGGCTGAGGGTGTCAGAGTATTGAGGTTAAGCCTACTTTTATATGTTAGGTGACTCAATTAATAATTCCTTTCAACGGAAGTCTACTGAATTGGATCTTGTAGAAAATCAAGATGCTGAATTTTGTCGTGTGGCAACAATTGATATTGGTACGAATTCAACTCATTTGTTAATCGCAAAGCTTGAACCAAAATTAAATACTTTTAGCATTGAACTTGCAGAGAAATCAACAACACGACTAGGAGAAAGAGATCCTGAAACTGGGGAACTGACATCACTTGCAATGAATAGGGCTTTTTCAACATTAAAGAGGTTTAAGGATTTATCAGAAAGTTATAAAGTTGAGAGCCTTATTATTGCTGCTACAAGTGCAGTCAGAGAAGCACCAAATGGAAGAACGTTTATCTCTGAAATAAAAAAGAAGATAGGCTTAGATGTTGAATTGATAAGCGGATCAGAAGAAGCCAGATTGATTTATTTAGGTGTACTTTCAGGAATGCAATTTGGGAATAAACCTCATCTTGTTCTTGATATTGGAGGAGGCTCAACGGAATTAATCCTTGCTGATAGTTCTGAAGCAAGAGCATTAACAAGTACAAAGATTGGAGCAGTAAGATTACAAAGAGAATTTATCAAAAAAGATCCAATATCTCCTCAAGCTGAATTGTTTTTAAGATCATTTATTAGAGGCTCTATGGAGTCTGCAATTGATAAAGTCTCTAAGAGGATTGAAGTCGGGGAAGAACCGGTTTTAGTAGCTACCAGTGGTACTGCTATGGCTATTGGGGCGTTAATCTCTAGCAAAGAAAATCATATTCAAAAAAAATTACAAGGATATAAAATTCCAAAGAAAAATTTAGATAGTATGGTTAGTCAGTTGATAAAAATGACATCCTCCGAAAGGAGCCAATTATCTTCATTAAGTGAAAGAAGGTCCGAGATTATTGTTCCTGGAGCTTTGATTTTGCAAACCATAATGACTATGGTTAATGTTAATGAAATCGTTTTAAGTGAAAGAGCTCTTCGCGAAGGTCTAGTAGTTGACTGGATGTGTCGACATAATTTTTTAAAAGATCAGCTCAGCTTTCAAGGTTCAATAAGAGAAAGAACGGTTTTGCATCAGTCGAGAAGATTTGGTGTTGATTCAAAACGATCACAAAGAGTATCAGAATTTGCACTTGCTTTTTATGATTATACAAAAGGAGTTTTGCACAATGATAATGGTGAAGGTAGAGATCTTTTATGGGCAGCGGCTAAGCTTCATGCATGTGGAAAGCTTATTAATATAAGTGCCTATCATAAACATTCATGGTATTTAATTAGACATGGAGAGCTCTTAGGGTACTCTCAAGCTGAGCACTTAATGGTTGCTTCCATTGCAAGATATCACAGGAAAAGTTTTCCGAAAAAAAGACATGAGTCTTGGCATTTATTGATAGAGGAAAGTCAAAGAAGTTTAGTAAGTGATATGGCTTTACTTCTTAGGCTCTCATGTTCTTTGGATAGAAGGCCAGAGCCTTTGATCTCAAGGCTAGTTATTGAAGCTAATAATAAAAAAGTTAATATTGAGCTTATTCCTAATGAATTAGGTCAAAATTTAGATCTTGAGAAATGGAGCTTAAATAGAGTAATTTTACTAATTAAAACAATCAAAGATGTTGATATAAATATTCTTTAAAAATATATGTTTTTGTTTTTATCTAATAAAAATATTTCTCCTTTTTTGAGATTGATTGAATCATTTTGAGTGCTTTCAATATATTTCAATACCATAATTGAAGTGAATAATCCTAATGCACCGGATAAAAGAATCATGCTAAATGGATTAAAGCTTTTATTTTTTTTTGGTTTCTCCTTTTTTGCTATAGGGGTGTATTTAGGTTCATTTCTTTTCTTTTCATTGAGCTCTTCTAAAATAAAACTTGTATCTAAGTTCAATTTCTCAGCTATTCGTCGAACCATTGCTCTAATAAAAACTTTTTCAGGTAATGAGTTTTCATTTCCTTCTTCAAGAGCAATTAGCTGTTCTTTACCTATCCTGAGGGATGAGGATAAATCTTCTAATGAAAGATTTCTGCCTTGTCTGGCTTCTCTGAGAAACTCTCCAACTTTTTGTAGTGGTGATTTTTTATTTGCGATATAGGAATTATCGCTTTTTTTTTCTTCACTTTGTTCCAAGTAAAAACCTTTTGAGTAATAGATTTATTCTAAAGGGTTTGTAAAGTCCTTTATTTCTAAAGGATAATTTATCTGCTTCTTATAATGTTTTAAAAAATGTTCTTAATATTGAACTTTAGCTAGGCCTAAATAAATGAGAATGTTTTGGATCATAAAGCTTAGATCTATTTCCCCCTATCTTTAGAGTTGGACTAATTATATATAATGTTGTTCGGACTAAATTTTTTTCTTTAGATGTTTTTGCCATCTCGCTCAAAGGTATAACTTTTATCCATTCGTCTGGCCAACTTACTCTATATCCAATAGCCACAGGAGTATTCGCATGATAATACTTTATAAGTATAGATTGAACTTCTTCCACATGTCTTGCACTTAGGTAAAGACACAAAGAAGATTGAATAGATGCTAACTTTTGAAGACTTTCCTTTTCTGGTTTCCCTGTCCTCCCATCAGCTCTGCTAAGTATTATTGTTTGGGCTAAATCTGGAATCGTTAGTTCGAAACCTAAAGTTGCTGCTGTTGCTTGATAGGCACTTACTCCAGGAACTACTTCTACTTCAATTCCTTCATCATTTAATCTACATATTTGTTCTGATATGGCTCCATATAAACAAGGATCACCATCATGGAGACGAACAATCTTTTTACCTTCTTTGTGCTTGTTAATTAAGATTAAAAGTATTTCTTCTAGAGTTAATGAACTTGTCTTTATCTTTTCACAATCATCTTTAACAAGCTTTGTTATTTGTATGGGAATGAGAGAATCTGTCCAAACAAGAACATCAGCTGTTTTTAATCTGTGTTGAGCTCTTATTGTCATTAAATCTAAAGCACCTGGGCCTGCTCCTACAATTGAAATCGGATTCATTGATTTCTCCCATTAATTAAAGAAGGATCGGGGAGTGCTTTTTTAGAAATATAAATTCTCCATAGTCCTAATAAACCTAAATTAATTAAAAATAAGCTAATCAATTGTGCTATTCGTAGACCTCCATCACAAAAAGGAGGAACCCCTCCAAAGCAAAGAGGGTCTGTTCTTAAGGCTTCTATCCATAATCTTCCTAAACTGTATGTGATTAAATATAAGCAACTTAAGCTGCCAGATGGGAGAGTAAGTTCTCTTCGGTTCGCTTTTTTAAAAAGAAAAATCAGTATGCCAAAAACAAAAATATTCCATAATGATTCATATAGAAAGGTAGGGTGAAAATAATCTTGAGTGGAGAATATTTCTGGCCTAAATTTATAAGGTATAAATAATTTCCAGGGTAGGTTTGTAGGTATACCAAAAGCTTCATTATTAAAAAAATTTCCCCATCTACCTATTGCTTGGCCTAATGCAACAGAGGGGACCAAAACATCAATAACATCCCAAAAAGGTTCTTTTCTCCAGCGGCAAAAAAACATAATTGATAAAGTACCCATTATGAGTGCTCCATGAATCGCAATTCCTCCCCCCCAAATTTCTATTGCACTTGGAATAGGAATATTTAAATTCAGGAAATTAATAGAACTCCAGAAGTTTATGCCAGTGTATTGTCTCCACTCAAATGCAACATAATAAATTCTTGCACCAATAACAGAAGATAAAACTAAAATAGGAAGTAAATCGTTAATAAGGCTTTTTTTTAATCCTTTTTTTTGAGCTAATTCACCTGATAAATTTAACCCTATTAAAACTGAAATGGCTATTAGTAATCCATACCACCTTAATGAAAAAGGGCCCAGTTGAAACAACTCAGGCCCAGGTGATCTAAGCTCTAAAAAAATATGTTCCATCAACTATTTGAATTTAAATTCCTTCAGCTGCTTGCACCTTCTCTACTTGTTTCTTTTTAAGAACCAGCATTATTTGTGATAAACCAACTCCTATAAAGAAAATTATCATTCCAATGACTCTTGCCTTACTTTGTAAAACTATTTCTTTGTCAAGTTGACCAAAACCTCCAACATTAGGGTCTTCAGTTAATTTTGCACCTGTCTCGATAGTGTCACCCTCTTTTACCAGTAATGAAGTCCCTGCAGGCATATTTTCAGCAAAACTTTCTCCATTTTCATTATTTATATTAATAATTTGAGTACCATCTTCATTTGTTTCTATTGAGGTTATTGTTCCAGAATTTGTTGCAGTAAATAAATTGTTATTGCTCTTCTCACCAGTTGGATAAACTTGGCCTCTTCCTCTATTACCGCCTATGTGAATTGAATACTTTCCAAAGTTAAAATTTTTGTCTTTTCTAGGATCAGGTGAGAGTACAGGGAAGACAATTTCTCTGTTTTGATCGCCAGGTAAAGGGCCTACTAAAATAATATTTTCCTGCTCTTCACTGTATTGAGTGAAGTAAACACCTTGTGTCTCCTCTTTTATTTCATCGGTCCATCTTTCTTGTGGAGCAAGCTTAAATCCATCTGGCAGCATTACAACCGCTCCAACTTGGAGAGGAACTTTGCTGCCATCGGCTCCAATTTCTTGCAGATCCTTTTTGTAAGGAATTTCTACGACTGTTTTGAAAACACTATCAGCAGCAACTGACTGAGGCACTTCAGCTCTTGTTGGCATACTTGCTACATGACAATTAGCGCAAACAATTTTCCCAGTTGCTTCTCTAGGATTCTCAAATTTTTGTTGAGCCCAAAAAGGATAGGCCCAACTTGGTTGAGGAATTATAAATATTGAAATTCCAACAAAAATTGAACAAAGAAAAAGTTTAAATGAACGACTCATGGTTTTAGAAGTGGTGTTGAAGTTTTTATTCATTTATTTATCAACCCCACCAAGGATCAGTACCAGTTCGAAAATCAGTTTCTGTCCATTGACTGACTAGAACTTGATCATCCTCGACTGAGACATGGGCTATAGCAAGTGATAGAGGCGCTGGGCCTCTTACAACTTTTCCTGTGGAATCGTATTGACTTCCATGGCATGGACACATGTATTTATTTGCTCCGCTATTCCAGGGCACTACACAACCAAGGTGAGTGCAAATGGCGTTAATTCCATAACTAGTAATTGCATCCTCTCCTTCAACTATTAGATAGGTAGGGTCACCTTTTAGCCCTTGAACTAAACTTCTGTCTCCAACTGGATGAGTTGATAGCCAGGCACTTGCCTTTACTGGATTGCCTAGCTCATCTTTAGCATTTGTTCCACCTCCACCTCCACCGGCTCTGTAGGGAGTGAAGTACTGTGCTACTGGATATAAAGCTCCTAAGGCAACTCCTGTAACGGTGCCAAAGGTTAGCAAGTTCATGAACTGCCTTCTGCCCATTGAGGGCACATCTGCAGCATTCAATTGTGTCATTACAGATGTTCACCTGAATTATGATATTAGACCAGAATGGACACCAAAAGTTTATTAATCTCTGCCAAGACTGGCTTTTGACATGAGTTTTAAATCTAATGAGTTAAATTCTGGCAGCTTTTCTTCTCCAATTCCCTTGAAAGTAGACGAGGTAGTGGGGTGCTTAAGAAGGCGATGGGGCGTCACATATGATTTGAAATTGTTAATCAAAAGAGACAGAATATATTTACAAATGATGTGGGGATTTTTAGAACAACAATCTTTCCCATTGGATGAAGAGACCTTTAGAGAACATTTGAATAGAACCTTAGAAATCATTAACCGTGGAGGTCAATCAGATTTTGTTAGAAATTGGTTGGAAAATGTTCAAGCAAAACCAAGATTAGGAAAAGCAATTACATTGTCTTTGCCTATTGATCCAAGGATGGACGAATTTGTCCTTTGAGATTTGTTGTTAAGGCCACTAAGCCAATTCCAACAAAAAACAAAAAAGTTATCGATGTTGATAGAAGAAGCATGGTTATAGGATCAGTCGATGGAGTTAAAACAGCTCCTGCAACTGCTGAAGTAATAACTACTAATCTCCATGCTGATAACATTTTTTTCCAAGAAATTATTTCTAAGAAACCTAAAATCAATTGAAGAATTGGTAACTGGAAGGCTAAGCCAGTTGAGAGCATAAGCAGAAGTACAAAATCTAAATATTTTTCTATTGACCAAAGTGGTTCAACAATGTCGGCACCATAACTTATTAGAAATCCTAAGGCGGCAGGAATCAAGGCCTTCCAGGCAAAGAAAATTCCTATGAAAAATAAAATTGCTGAACCTGCAACTGAAGGTGCTATCAATAACTTCTCTTCTTTAGTTAGGCCTGGAAGGATGAACTTTAAAAATTGGTAAAGTATAAAAGGGAGAGCAATAGTAAGCCCTCCATAACCTGCAACTTTTATTGAAGTAAATAAAAATTCGCCAGGAGCTACTTGTAGAAATTGTATTTTTCCTGCTGGCATCTCCAATATCTGTACTAACTTCCTAACAAATAACAAGCAAAAACCTGATGATAAAAGAATTGCAATAAGACTCTTTAGGATCCTTTGTCGAAGTTCTTCAAGATGATCAACTAAAGGCATCTCAAGGGATTGAGATGAATCAATTGAATCAGCTTTCCCCTTTACCCTAATAGGAGGAGGAGCCTTCAAAATATTTTCTTTTTTGTTGGAGCTATTCAGGTCGATTTAGTTAATAAACTTATTTTAGTAGAAAATTGAGTTTGCAAGCATGCAATAAATATTTCTAGCCATTCTTAAATGATTAAATAGAAAAAATATTGCCGATTAGTTTCTATAAGGATAGATCTTTTATTTGTTTTTTGTTGGGTCAGGCAAAATAAAAGGAGGGCAATCATTTAGAGAAGATTCACCATAGCTTGCATATTCTTTGTAGCCACCCATTTTCCCATTGGTTTTCATTAAAGCGCTGGTAAATGCCAATAAAAGGAAAACTGTTGGAGCTCCAATAATTAATGCTGCTCCAAATGCATATCCAATCAAGAATTCCGGGAAAGAATGATTACCTAGAAACTCATGAGTGCCCAGTAAAAAGTCAATCATTTTCAGCTTGTCTAATGAAGCTGATAGTAAGTCATTGAAGTTCACTTGTGGTGGAAATATTTCTCTGCTCGCTCTGCTTTCCCCCAAAGCACCTTCCCGCCTCTATGGCTAACCGTTCCAGGTAAGGATCCCGATATCCTTTGAAGATTCTCAATTGGAACCATAATTATTGGTACAAGATTGCTTCCTCGTGCACGACTAAAAAAAGAAGCCAGATCAGCAGCTAATTGAATGTCTTTGTCATCAATAAATCCATTAGATGATTTTAGTACAACATGACTGCCTGGTATTTCCTGTGCATGAAACCAAAGATCTCCTTTTTTTCCTTTTTTTAAACTAATCACTTCGTTTTGCCTGTTGTTGCTTCCTATTTGGATCTTTAGACCACTAGGACTTTGTATCTCTTTGATATTTGAAGAGTGTTCCTTTCTCTTTCTTGATTTAAATTTCGAATTAACTTTTTTGATGCATATATACTCTTCTACCTCTTCTTTAAGCTCAATAATTGAATCTAATTTATTATTATTGTCCTCACCTTCTTTATATATTAATGAATCAAGAAATAATTCACAGTATTCAATATCAGTTATTTTCTTTTTGTGAAATTCTATTCTTTTCAGGATTGAATCCCTAGACCTTTTTTTCCTTTTAGCTTCTTTGAATAGAGTTTGAGCATCAATTATTTGCTTTTTGGTAGGAGATTGTAAAGAAAGAAGATTCTGAGCCTTTTTTTGCATATTTATATATTCAGAAATATTTTTAATTAGCAGTTTTTGGATTTCTAGTTTTCTAATTTCATCATTCTTTGAACTTTTGAGATCTTGATCTAATTTTTGCCAAATTGAATTTAGCTTTCTTTCCAAAAGCTTATTTTTATAGTATTCACCTAGGACGAGGCCTATTTTCTTATTTGTAATTTCTGATCTAACTTTTCCCCATACAATAAAATCTGTAGGGC
>QCIG01000028.1 GCA_003216815.1 Prochlorococcus sp. AG-402-K14
AAAGTTATAGTTAAATCATTGAAAAGGGCTGCATGCAGTGCCCATCTTGTCAAAATACAGACAGTCGAGTACTTGAATCTCGATCGGCGGATTCTGGAAGAAGCGTAAGAAGAAGAAGGGAGTGCTTAAATTGCGACTTCCGCTTTACTACTTATGAGAGAGTAGAAACCACACCAATTACTGTTTTAAAGCGAAGTGGAGCAAAAGAAATTTTTAATCGAAGTAAAATAATTTGTGGTTTAAACAGAGCATGTGAAAAAACACTTATAAATTCAGCTAAAATTGAATTTATTGTTGATGAAATAGAACTAAAACTCCATCAAGGCATTCGCAAAGAGGTTAAAACAATTGAGATTGGGGAAATGGTTCTCACTCATTTAAAAGATATTAATGAAGTTGCATACATAAGATTTGCCTCTGTTTATAGACAATTTCATGGAATTAATGATTTCATTAAAACCCTTGAATTACTAAAACCACTAAATAAAGAAGAATTCGCATCAGTTATTTAACTAGAAAGACCTATTAATAAAGTAGAATTTAATCTCAATTTGGTCGGCGGGCCATTTTGTATTTCTATCGCACTGTC
This sequence comes from Prochlorococcus sp. AG-402-K14, assembly GCA_003216815.1. Lineage (GTDB taxonomy): Bacteria > Cyanobacteriota > Cyanobacteriia > PCC-6307 > Cyanobiaceae > Prochlorococcus_B. The sequence continues at coordinate 590 of QCIG01000028.1, forward strand.
CTAAAAGGCATACCGCCATTCAAGCATGTCTGAAAACACTGCAAGCAAAGTTCAAGAAAAAAATCCGGAAAAAGAAACCTCATCACCTGAAGAAACTATTTCAAACTCTTTAAATACTGAATTTGAAGATAATTCGACTAATGAATTAAAAGAAGACGATATTCCGAAAAACATTCCTGCTGCTGATAACTCTTCTAGCAGAATTAATAAGAATGATCTTGAAAGCGCAGGATTTACTCTTGATGAATTTGCGTCTTTGCTAAGCAAATATGATTACAACTTTAAACCTGGTGACATAGTCAATGGGACTGTATTTGCTCTTGAATCGAAAGGAGCAATGATTGATATTGGCGCCAAAACAGCTGCTTTTATGCCCATGCAAGAAGTTTCAATAAATAGAGTAGAAGGTCTGAGTGATGTTTTACAGCCTTCTGAAATTAGAGAGTTTTTTATAATGACTGAAGAGAATGAAGATGGTCAATTATCTTTATCGATAAGACGAATTGAGTATCAGCGAGCGTGGGAAAGGGTAAGGCAATTGCAAAAAGAAGATGCCACAATATATTCTGAGGTTTTTGCTACAAATAGAGGGGGCGCACTAGTTCGAGTTGAGGGCCTCAGAGGCTTTATTCCTGGATCACACATAAGCACTAGAAAAGCAAAAGAGGAGCTAGTTGCAGATTTTCTACCATTGAAATTCTTAGAGGTTGATGAAGAAAGAAATAGACTTGTACTAAGCCATCGCAGGGCATTAGTTGAAAGAAAAATGAATCGCCTTGAAGTTGGAGAGGTTGTTGTAGGAGCAGTAAGAGGGATTAAGCCCTATGGTGCATTCATAGACATCGGAGGAGTAAGTGGACTTCTTCATATCTCTGAAATAAGCCATGAACATATTGAGACCCCCCATTCAGTATTAAATGTAAATGACCAAATGAAGGTCATGATAATAGACCTAGATGCTGAAAGAGGTAGAATTTCTCTCTCTACAAAGGCACTTGAACCAGAGCCTGGAGATATGTTGACTGACCCACAAAAAGTTTTTGATAAAGCTGAAGAGATGGCAGCTAGATATAAGCAAATGCTTCTGGAGCAAGCTGAAGAAGGAGAGGATCCAATTGCAGTGATGAATATTTAATTATTTAATTTAATAGAAATGGCAGAACTGTTAATCAGAAATAGTTCTGTTGGTTATGTTAAAGCAGTAATCTTTGATAAAGATGGGACTCTTTCAAACAGTGAAGAATACTTGTTAGAACTTGCAAAAACTAGAATAGAATTTTCAGAAAATCAATTAAGAAAATTAAAAGCCAACAATATTAAACTTTGGTTACTAAGGAGATTTCTTTTTAGTGCATATGGACTGAAAAAAAATACCATTTCAGCTAGCTCAAGTTTAGCCGTTGCCTCTAGAGAGCAAAATATTATAACTACGGCAACTATATTCTCTTTATTTAGTTTTAACTGGTTTAAATCACTTTCTATAAGTCAACAAATCTTCAAGGAAGTAGATGTTTTCCTTTCTAATCAAAAAGGTAATAAGCAAAAGCAAAGGACTCTAATTGAAGGAGCATTAGATCTATTAATTTCACTCAAAAACCAAGGGGTCTGCATTGCATTAATGACAAATGATACACAAATAGGAATAGAAGAATTTATTTGCGAAAATAAATTAGAAGGTATATTTGATTATCTGTGGAGTGCAGAGAATAAACCTCCCAAACCAAATCCAAAGGCAGTTATAGAACTTTGCAAAAAGATGAACTTCAACCCTGCAGAATGTGCCCTTATTTCAGATGCAGATACTGATTTAAAAATGGCCAAAGAAGCTGATATACCAATAGTGATAGGCTTTACTGGTGGTTGGAAAAACCCCCCTAACCTCACTGAAAAACAATTCATTATCGAAAAATTAAATGAATTAAAGATTCAGAGAAACATCTAAAGTATTAATCCATTCAGATTTCCAATGAGTAGATACGTTTTCACCTCTGAATCGGTAACAGAAGGTCATCCTGATAAAATTTGTGATCAAATAAGTGATGCTGTTTTAGATGCACTCTTAACTTCAGATCCAACAAGCAGGGTCGCATGTGAAGCAGTAGTAAATACTGGTTTGTGTCTGATAACTGGAGAAATAACATCCAAAGCAGAGGTTGATTTTAATAAACTGGTCAGAGAAGTTATCAAAAGCATTGGTTATGAAAGTGCAAGTGCTGGCGGATTTGATGCTAATAGTTGCGCAGTACTAGTAGCACTTGATCAACAGTCTTCAGATATTGCTCAAGGTGTCAACGAAGCTGAAGACCATTCATCAGATCCTCTAGACCAAGTTGGAGCAGGGGATCAAGGAATAATGTTTGGATTTGCTTGTGATGAGACTCCTGAACTTATGCCCTTACCAATAAGTCTCGCTCATCGATTGGCCAGACGGCTGGCATTAGTTAGGCATCAAAAATTAATTGATTATCTTTTACCTGATGGGAAAACCCAAGTCAGTGTTTCCTATGAAAACGGAGTCCCCTCCTCCATAGACACAATACTTATTTCTACTCAACATAAATCTGAAGTAGCTGGAATCACTCTTGAAGGGGACATCCAAAAACAAATTTCAAAAGACCTTTGGAAATTTGTTGTCGAACCATCGACAGAGGACCTGCATTTAAAGCCCTCAATAGAAACAACCCGTTTTCTAGTTAATCCAACAGGAAAATTTGTTATTGGAGGACCCCAAGGCGATGCGGGCTTAACAGGTCGAAAAATAATTGTGGATACATATGGTGGGTATGCACGCCATGGGGGGGGGGCTTTTTCAGGAAAAGATCCTACAAAAGTTGATAGATCTGCTGCATATGCAGCAAGATTTGTGGCAAAATCTTTGGTTGCAGCTAATCTTGCGAAAAAAGTTGAAGTCCAGCTTAGTTATGCAATTGGTGTAGCCAAGCCAGTCTCAATACTCGTTGAGTCTTATGGTACTGGGAGGATTTCAGATGATGAATTAACTCAAATTGTGCGAGAACAATTTGATTTAAGACCAGGAGCCATTATCAAATCTTTTAACCTACAAGAACTCCCTGCACTCAGAGGAGGACGTTTTTATAGAGATATCGCTGCTTATGGTCATTTTGGAAGAACAGATATAATTCTGCCATGGGAAGATGTATCTCAAAAAGCAAAAGAATTAGCTTTGCTTATCTAAAACAATTTTCGTTTATTTATAATGGTTGAAAACCCTCTTGTACTTGGAATAGATCTAGGTACATCAGGTTTAAGAATAGCAATAATTAATACTGAAAAGAAAATACTGTACACATCATCAAAGCCATATTCAATAGGTCTTGAGATATGGGAAGACTGGATAAATTGCCTCAAAAGGTTAATACAAGAAGTGCCAAAAGAGCTTAAAGAAAAATTAGTTTCTTGTTCTGTAGCAGGCACATCTGGAACACTTTTGGCATGTAAAAATAATGGTGACCCCATTGGGAAGGCACTACCTTATTTTTTATCTTGCTCGGAATATTCACATGAAATCAACAAGTTATTCTTAAAAAATTGTATAGCTTCAAGCATAAGTGGAAGTGTTGGAAGAGCCTTAAAACTTTTAGCAAAGTATGGAAATCAAATAATCTTAAGACACCAAGCAGATTGGATTAGTGGATGGCTTATAGATAATTGGGAATATGGAGAAGAAGGTAATAATATTAGGATGGGTTGGGATGTATCAAATAATTCATGGCCAGAAAGTTTTCAATATATAAATTGGTTAAAATGTCTTCCTAAAATTATTTCTTCTGGTCAAACAATGGGGACTATATGTAATAAAAAGTCCAAAGAATTAAATTTACCCAAAAATCTTAAAGTAATAGCAGGAACTACAGATTCAAATGCTGGCGTTTTAGCAACTTTTCCTAATAAAAATGATGGAGTAACAATACTTGGGAGCACAATAGTTATTAAGAAGTTTGTTGAGAAACCCCTTTTTGGTAGTGGAATATCAAATCATAAATTATTAGATAATTGGCTATGCGGTGGAGCATCAAATGCAGGCGCAGCAATACTACTTGATTTTTTTGATATAAACTATATTCAAGAATTAAGCCAGCAAATAAATCCAAACAACTCCACAGGAATAGATCTTCTTCCATTATCAAATAAAGGTGAAAGGTTCCCCGTAGATAATCCAAATTTGCAACCAAAACTTGAGCCTAGGCCAGTAAGTGATTCTCTTTATCTACATGCACTATTAGAAGGTTTAGCTAAAATTGAAGCTAGAGGATGGCAAAAAATACATGAATTAGGTGCTGATCTACCAAAGCAAATAATTACTATTGGAGGAGGTGCAAAAAATATTACTTGGAAAAAGATAAGAGAAAAAGAAATAGGCATCCCAATAAAAATTTGCAACAGGCCACCCGCAGCAGGAGTAGCAAGTATTGCTTTGAAAGCTTTATTATGAATAAATCATTAAACTCTACAAATATAATAATATAAATTTATTAAAACCTGACTAGATTATTAATTAGTTCCGACATTAATTATTCAAAATAAATTTATGAATACCGAACCCATCACCCAAGAGTCAAGTGCAAGAATATGCGATCATATGAATAAAGATCACCAAGATGCGTTGAATGCATATGCAAAATATTATGGGAAAATAAAAACTTTTAATTCAGCGAAAATGATAAGCCTATCTCCTGCATCAATTAAGTTAAAAATTGATGATCAAATCATAGACATAAAATTTGATCATATTCTCCAAGACTGTTCAGATGCCCATAAAACATTGGTTAAAATGGTTAAAATCATCCCTGCGACATGAAATTGACTTTTCCAAAAAGTCAATTTTCGTCTAATTCTTGAATTACTTTCAAAAGTAAGCAAAGAAAATGAAGGGAGTTTCAATGTTTTTTTCAATAAGGTACTAATGAATTGGTAGATTATTAGAGGTTAAAGCCGGGATAGCTCAGTTGGTAGAGCAGGCGACTGAAAATCGCCGTGTCCCCAGTTCAAATCTGGGTCCTGGCACCATTAATCAAGCACCTGAAAGGGTGCTTTTTTAATACCTCAAACACTATGGATAGTGCTTTTGGGGAATTTTTAGCAAGTGTCCCCAGTTCAAATCTGGGTCCTGTCATCATTCAACTGGAACATTTGAATATCAGAAGCAACTCCAACAAGGTGCTTTTTTAGTTTCTCAACTTGGTAATAACAAACCATTTGAAAGGATATAAATGCAATTCTCTAGCATGAACAACCATTTTGAAATAAGAAGAGAGCAAAAGAATAAATCAAATACATCAGTGTCTCTCAAAGGTCATTTTCAAAAAGAGTAATTTCAAGTATGGGGAAAGAAGTACATAAGCAACCAATTGCACGAAAAGAATTACAAGCCATTGGATTAGGCCTTCAATATTTACAGCAAATAGTAAAGGAAGGTAGGTTTACTAATTAATCTGAACCGATTCAGTCTAAGAACCAACAACAGCAACCCACCTCTACATAACAACAAAATATTGAATAGGTTTGTCTAAAAACTCGATATTCCCAAGTAAAGTATTGAAGAATTTCAGAAGTAAGATGGATCTAGATTTAAAATAATTAAATCTTAGTTACGTGTATTAGCAAAAACTTGAGAAAGCCCGAACACCATTCACAAATCAATCTAAATAACTAATTTATATATAGAACATCTATATTAAATGAATAGAATTAGAAATTATTTGGAAAATATAAAAAATGATTATCTACTTTTCATTTTAGTTTTAAAGTTTTGACTATATAGTTTTTTTTTATTTAAACTAGATTTAACTTTCGCTCTATAAGATCGATTATTAAATGTCCTATAAGAATATGAATTTCTTGAATTCTAGCGGTTGAATTTGATGGCACTATGATTTTCTTAGATAACAAATTAGCGGCCTCACCCCCATTTTTCCCTAAAAGTCCAATAGTTTCCATTCCTATTGCCTTAGCCGAAATTATTGCTTCCTTGATATTAATACTATTACCAGAAGTTGATATTGCTATTAATACATCTTCTTTTTTTCCTAGAGCATTTAATTGGCGAGAAAATATTTTTTCAAAACTATAATCATTTGAAATAGCTGTTAATACTGATGTATCTGCTGTTAATGCAATAGATCTTAGAGGAACTCTATCAGTAACAAATCTGCAAACAAGATCGGCTGCAAGATGCTGGCTATCTGAAGCACTCCCTCCATTTCCGCACCAAAAAATAGTACCTCCTTTCAATAAAGAAATTGAAATTGTGTCTGCTATTATTTTTGAACAAGAAATAATTTGCGATTGATTTTTCGCAAGAATATCAATATGATTGGAAATTTGTGAAGATAATATCTCATCTTCCATCTTATTATCTTTCAATTGGCCTCTAATAAAATGGAATCTATTTACACTATAAAACCATATCTAATAAATTTATGATAAAAACATTAAAATTTATTTTCTAATATTTATAAAATCCTTATTAAGTAATATGATTTGGATCTGGCCCTTTTTAGAATTTGTGGTTAATAAGGATATTCTCATAATTACTGGTTGCGAAGGTTTTATTGGAAGCAATGTTGCTCGATATTTACTAAAAAATTATTCCAGCATTTCTATTATTGGATGTGGTTCGCTAAATAAAAAAGAAAAACTTATGAATATCAATGACTTAAACTTAATAGATTACTGGGACAAGAGTGAATTATTTGAGAATTTATCAAGTATTGATAAAAACAGAATAATGGGGATCATCCATATGGGTGCTTGCAGTTCAACTGATGAGTGTAATGGAGAGTATTTGATTAAAAATAATACGAGATACACTAATAGATTGATTGATTTCTGTATACAAAACTCATTAAGATTAATATATGCATCTTCAGCTTCAGTTTATGGTCTTAAAGGAGAATCTTTTAATGATAGTAATGCTAATTTATCACCAATGAATATGTATGCATTCTCAAAATTAATTACAGATAATTATTTAAAATTTAATTATCCAAATCAGAAACTTATAACTGCATTACGATTCTTTAATGTTTTTGGATTAAATGAAACCCATAAGATCGGGATGTCAAGCCCAATACATACTTTCAATCATCAAGCTAAATTTGATTCTGAGATTAAACTTTTTAAAGAAGATAATCCAAAACATTTATTTCAAAGAGACTTTATTTTTGTAGATGATATATCTGAATTAATAAGTATTATTTTATCTAGAAAAGATTGTTACGGTTTATTCGATGTTGGGAGTGGAGCTTCAACTTCGTTTAGGAGGGTTGCAACAATAATCAAAGATTGGTGGTTGAGAAATCATGGAAAGGTGATAGATATAAAGGAAATTGATTTTCCTGAGAAATTACTTGGCTCTTATCAGGTTTATACAAGTGCAAAAATGTATGATTTATTTGATAAAAAATTAGATTGGACACCAAAAGAAACCTTAGAAGGGATTGAAATCTTTTTAAATAAAATAAATGTAGTAAGATAGATCGATTATGCAATGTGATATCAGAAAAATGAAAATATTAGTTGTTGGTGAGGTTTTTCTTGATAAGAATCTAGTAGGGAAATCAGATAGATTATCTCCGGAAGCTCCTGTACCTGTTATTTATGATTGTAATTGCAGTGTACATTTAGGAGGAGCGGCTAATGTTGCTAAAAATATTTCAAAACTAGGGGCTCAAGTAAGTTTGCTTACATTATTTGGAGATGATCAATATGCAACTACTCTAAAATCTATGTTAATTGAACACTCAGTAAATATACTAGAAACCAAGATAAAAACTAAAGCAACAATTCGAAAAGAAAGGTATATTGTAAATCAACAGCAAATCCTTAGACATGATATAGAGAAAAAAATTGATGTAAATGCATCAATATATATCGCTAATTATATTTATGATATATGTAGTAATTTTGATATGGTAGTTATTACAGATTACAATAAAGGTCTTTTAAAATCAACCGTGACAGAAAAGATAAAATTATTAAACAAGTCAAAACCTATCCTATTAGATAGTAAGTCTTGTTCAGATTATTTGCTAAAAGGGGCAACTTTATATAAACCAAATTTTCCTGAACTAAATTTTATATGTGATAGAACATCTTTAGTTTTAGATTCAACTGAAGAAAAGCTTGACTATATAATGAGAAATTATAAAATCCCAAATCTTTTGCTTACATTAGGTGATAAGGGTATGGTATTAGTCTCGAGAAATGAGGATAAAATAATAAAAACTAATTTACCTGTTTTCAAAAGAGATGTTTATGATGTAACTGGCGCAGGAGACACGGTAATTTCTGTCGTTGCATTTTGCATGTTAAAAGGTAATTCTATACTTCAATCTGCTAAAACTGCGAATTATATAGCATCCAAAGCCGTTACATTTCTTGGGACCTATACACCCACAAAAAAAGATTTAGCAGATGCTAGCGGAAAGACAGTTTTTACAAATGGTTGTTTTGATATTCTTCATATTGGTCATATCAAATTACTTGAGTCTTGTAAATCACATGGTAGTAAATTAATTGTTGGATTGAATTCTGATGAATCTGTAAAAAGGTTAAAAGGTAAATCTCGACCATTTAATAGTGAAAATGCTAGAAAAGAGATACTTGAAAACATAGAATCTGTTGATGAAGTGATTATTTTCGAAGAAGATACTCCGTATGAGCTTATTAAAAAGATACAACCAGACATTATCGTTAAGGGGGGAGATTACAAAAGTGAAGATATCATAGGCAAAGATATTGTTGAGGCAAACGGCGGGCGCGTAGAGATTTTTCCATTTATATCTAATTACTCCACTTCAAAATTAGCAGAAAGGATAAGAAATAATGCGTAAAGCTTTATTTCTAGATAGAGATGGTGTAATAAATATAGATAAGAAATATACTTATAAAGTTGATGATTTTAAATTTATTAAAGGGATAAAAAATTTAATTAAAAAGGCGAAACTAAAAGGATATTATGTAATTTGTATTACTAATCAAAGTGGAATTGCTAGAGGTTACTTTAAAAAAAGTGATTTTCATGATTTCATGAAATATTTAAATTTCTCACTAAAAGATAGTATTGGTTTTGAATTAGATGGTTATTATTATTGTCCACATCATCCGGATGGATTAATTCCAGAATATAGTTTGCAATGTAATTGTAGAAAACCTAAAGCAGGATTATTCGAATTAGTAAATAGGGATTTCAAAATTGATTATGAAAACTCTATATTTATAGGTGACAAAATAACTGATTTAAAAGCAGGTGAAATTATGAATATTAAAAATCTATTTCTTTATTCACAACAAAATAGTTTATCTATTCCAAAAAAATATACTCATATTAATAGTTTGAGTGATGTTAGGATTTCTTGATTTTCCTTACATTATTAATAACGTGATTTTCTTTCTATAAGCATCATTGGACGTTGACTTTTTCGAGCTCCTCTAATCGCTTGGATAACTTCTTCTCCTGATTTTGGATCAATTACTGGAAATCTTACTGCTTTCTTGAAAAGTTCTGAAAAATCCTGAGAATGTGTAATACCTGAATAAAAAGGACCTGCATCGGCAGTGACAGCTCTAATAATAATTGGAACTTTAAACTCACCATGAGAAATTCTCTCTATTTTATCAATATGATTTATAATTGCATCAGCTGCTACAAGCATAAAGTCATGTCTTTCAAAATAAATCACTGGTAGAAATCCCTCAAATGACATTCCAATAGCCAGTCCACTCATAAGATTTTCGGCTACTGGGGTTTCTATTTTTTGATCATTAGGAACATTACTTAATGTCCCCATCGCATTACCATAAATAACATTATAACCTATAAATATGGCACCTTCTGATGCAAGTTCATTCATAGATTTTATAATTGCTTCCTTATAACTTAACCTACTATTTTTATGCTCTTTTACTTCTGGATATTCAAAATATTTAAGTTCTGGAAAATATTCATTATCTGTTTTCTTTATTGTTTTTGATAGATCTATCATCCCTGGTTTTCGACAATGCGGATATGTGCATTCGTAATAATATTTTATTACTGAGCCGGATTCCCAAATAAGATTTCCTTTCTTCCCCCATCTATCATTATTTGTTGCTTCACAAGATCTATCATTATTTTCAATAATAAATTTACATGGCAAATCCCATCCATCAACATATCTTATAGCTTCAAATAGATGTCCATTATCTTCTGTACCATCTCCAACAAAGCACCAAACTTTTTGCTTCGATTTTTTTCGTTTTAATGCCCATGCAATACCAGCTGCTATTGCAGGTGTACCACCAATTATTGCTGAAACAAAGAAATTTCTATTTCGATCATATATAAACATGCTTCTACCATTTTTAATATGACTTTCAACAGTTTTGGGATCGATACCATGTAATAACGCATGATAGTGGTTTCTATGACTTGATATAACATAATCATCTTCTTTGATATCCTTAAATATTCTTATTAGTTCTTCCTCGTTGCCGCCAGAAAGATGAAAAAGAAATGGTAGCTCATTTTTAGAATATAATTGACCTATATGCTCCTCAAATGCAATTAATTCTTCTTTTTTCCAGTCTCTTTTCATTCTTAATTTGTTGATATTATTACTCTACCAGCCTCTCCTGATCGAAGTACATCAAACCCTTTATTAATTTCATCAATATCAAATTGATGGGTAAACAAATGATTTACTTTTAAACGACCATCATTAAATAACTTAATATATCTAGGTATATCATTTTGAGGACAAGTTTTACCACCTTGAGTTGCTTTGATGATTTTACCCTGGCCATTAAATAAATTTAATGCATTTGAAATCTCAATGAATTTACCAGGGGCAGGTTGACCTACAAGTATTAATCTTCCCTTATCTGAAAGTTTATCAATTGAATTTGATATAACTTCAGGGATACCAGTTGTATCAATAATAATATCTATTTTATTGTCTTTATAATCTTCAATATTTTGAAGAAAAATATTTGCGTCTGATTGTAAACATAAGTTTTTTTTATTTTGATTTTTATCAACTGCAATTATAGGACAAGCATTTTTCAATGAGGCAGCTTGAAGCAAATTAAGTCCAACACCTCCACAACCAATAATAGCCAGACTTTCTCCAAATTTCAGGTCCGTTTCATTATCTATTATTCCTAAAGCTGTTGAAAGAGCACAACCTAATATTGCACAGAACTCAGGGGGAGTATCATTAGGAACACTTGTGATTCTGTTCTCTGAAACAATCGAATATTGACTTAAGGTAGTAACTTTTCCGCTACTAATTATTTTGTTATTTAAGATATAATTAGGGAAGTCAGATTCGATACCCGAACCAACCCTCCAATGCATAACTACTTTATCGCCAATTTTGACAGTAGAAACCCCTTCTCCTAATTCTTCAACTATTCCGCACCCTTCATGGCCCATTAAATGTGGGAGGAATTTTGCATTATTCTTAAATCCATGTATTTCTTGTAATTGCGCACCACACAGTCCGCTTACAATATTTCTTACTAGTACCTGACCAACTTTAAGATCCGTGCATTTTACATCTCTAATTACAAGTGGTTGATCAATCGCTTCTAGTACAGCTGCTTTCATAATTCAGATAAAACTATTTAAGGTGAGTGTATGAGTTTTTTCCAATTTATTTCGAACTTATCATATTTAACGAAGATATATTTTTTATGACATCATAATAAACTATTATCTAATTCTGGAGTAAAGGTTTA
>QCIG01000029.1 GCA_003216815.1 Prochlorococcus sp. AG-402-K14
TATGACTCTCCATGATTTAGGACTTCTTGTTTTATTACTCTCTCCAGGGATGTTACTTTCTATATTGCTGTTATCGACTTTTGCGGCAGGTGGGTAATTAGGCACTGTTTGAGATAGTTTGGAATAACAAACCGGTAATCCGGACGATCTGTTAATGCTGTGAAAGGGACTCTTTTATTTAATGCTCTTCGTGAAGCGATTGATGAAGAAATGGGCAGAGATCCCTTGGTCTGCGTAATGGGCGAGGATGTTGGGCAATACGGCGGGTCTTATAAAGTTACGAAAGATCTATATGAAAAATATGGTGAGTTCAGAGTCTTAGATACACCAATTGCTGAAAATAGTTTCACTGGTATGGCTGTTGGTGCAGCTATGACAGGTTTAAGACCGATTGTAGAAGGTATGAATATGGGTTTTTTATTGCTTGCTTTTAATCAAATTTCCAACAATATGGGAATGCTGAGATACACGAGCGGCGGAAATTTTACTATTCCAACAGTGGTTAGAGGTCCTGGTGGCGTTGGAAGGCAATTAGGCGCAGAACACAGTCAAAGACTTGAAGCCTATTTTCATGCAGTTCCTGGTATAAAAATTGTGGCTTGTAGTACTCCTACTAATGCTAAAGGTTTAATGAAAGCTGCTATTAGGGACAATAATCCTGTTCTTTTCTTTGAACATGTCCTTTTATATAACCTCACAGAAGAGCTACCTGAGGGTGATTATGTCTGTGCCCTAGATCAAGCCGATCTTGTAAAGCAAGGAAGTGACATTACGATTTTGACTTATTCAAGAATGCGTCATCATTGTTTAAAAGCAGTAGAGCTTCTTGAAGGGAAAGGAATTGATGTTGAATTGATTGATTTAATAAGTCTTAAGCCTTTTGATATGGAAACAATTTCTAAATCTATAAAAAAGACACATCGAGTAATTATTGTTGAAGAATGCATGAAAACTGGTGGTATTGCTGCTGAATTGATGTCTTTAATTACTGAGAATTGCTTCGATGATTTAGATTCTCCTCCTGTGCGTTTGAGCAGTCAGGATATTCCGACTCCTTATAATGGAAACCTAGAAAATTTAACTATTATTCAACCTCATCAAATAGTAGATGCTGCTGAAAAAATTATTAATAATGGTGGAGTAGATTATTAATGGGCAGAAAGAATTATTGGTTTTTTTTCGTTATCATTTTTGCAATATTAAGTATTTTTGTATGTATTAATATACCTTTCCAATTAGGTTTGGATCTGCGCGGAGGTAGTCAACTAACTCTAGAGGTTCAGCCTACACAGGATATAAAAAAAATTACCCCGAATGAAATTGAAGGAGTTAAGGCTGTTCTTGATAAGAGGGTAAACGGATTAGGAGTATCTGATTCTCAACTTCAAACTGTAGGAACAAATCAATTGTTATTAGAACTTCCTGGGGAACAAGATCCTTCCGGTGCAGCGAAAGTTTTAGGAGAAACTGCTCTATTAGAATTCAGAATTCAGAAAAATGGTACTGACTCTCAATTGAGAGATTTACAAACTCAAAGAAATAGCGTTGAATCTATTATTAAATTATTAGAAGAGAATAATAATTCAGCTCAATTGCTAAAGGAGATCAATATTAACAATGAAATTAATCAGTTATTTGAAAAATATAATATTCAATCCGACCAGATATTAGATGTTGCTCAATTCAATCTTCTAAGGAATAAAATAAGTGCTGACATAGCAGTTCTATTTGAACCAACCTCTCTAACAGGACAATATTTGACTAACGCAGGTAGACGACAAGATCAAAACACAAATAATTGGGAAGTCACTTTAAGCTTTAATAACGAGGGAGGAGAATTATTTGCAGAACTTACAAAATCCATCGCTGGTACCTCTCGATTGCTTGGAATTGTTATTGATGGGATTTCATATAGCGAGGCAAGTGTTGGTAAGCAATTTGAAACTGCCGGTATTACTGGTGGGGCCGCAACAATAAGTGGAAGTTTTACCGCTGATGATGCTAGAAATTTAGAAGTTCAATTAAGGGGAGGTGCTTTGCCTCTACCTATTGATATTATTCAAATAAGAACAATTGGACCTTCTCTAGGAACTCAAAATATTCGTCTAAGTCTTTTTGCTGCTCTAACAGGCTTACTTTTTGTAGGTTTATTTATGATCTTCATCTATAAACTAGCCGGATTTGTTGCTGTACTGGCATTGTCTTTTTATTCGCTATTTACTCTTTCTATTTATGCATTACTCCCGGTAACTCTTACTCTTCCAGGTATCGCAGGATTTATATTAAGCATAGGAATGGCAGTCGATGCTAATGTTCTAATCTTTGAAAGATTAAAGGAAGAATTACGTAATGGAAATACCTTGATTCGCTCAATAGATGCAAGTTTTAAAAACGCTTTTTCATCAATAATTGATGGTCATTTAACTACTCTAATAAGCTGCATTACTTTATTTTATTTGGGTACTGGATTTGTAAAAGGTTTTGCAGCTACATTGGGTATTGGTGTTGTATTGAGCTTATTTACTGCCTTAACATGTACAAAAGCAATTTTGAAGTTCCTAATGAGTTATCAAGGCCTTAGAAAAATCTCTAATTTTATTAATCCTAATCAGATTCCTTCACCTTCTATCAAAGTTCAATAAAAACCAATCTAAATCAATTAAATTATGAAAGCTAATTTTAATGTCCAACTCTATAAAAATAGAAAAATTGTTTGGCTTGTTTCATTTACTTTATGTTTAATATCAATAATTGGAATGCTAATTTCCCTTAAAAGTACTTCTATTAATGCACCTTTAAACCTTGGCTTAGATTATACCGGTGGAACTCAAATAACTTTAGAGAGGAGTTGTACTGGTGATTGTATTAGTCTAAATACAAGTGATATATCTAGTAATATAATTTCTTTAAAAAATCAGGACAAAAATTTCAACTTAAGTACTTCTCCTAATCTAACTAGATCACAAATACAATTACTCGATAATTCAAAACTAATATCCATTAGGCTGCCATTTTTATCAGCTGCTCAATCTGATTCTGTTGTGGCTATGGTTAATAAATCTTTTGGTCCATTTAACAACGAAAATACTTCTGTTGAAATTATTGGTCCAAGTCTTGGTAAGCAGTTACTTAAAAGTAGTTTAATTTCTTTATTCTTTGCTTTCCTTGGAATAGCTTTATATATTAATTTTAGATATGATCAAAGATATTCTTTCCTAGCCTTGTTGGCCCTATTTCATGATGTACTTATTGTTTGCGGAGTATTCTCTTGGCTAGGTTATTTTTATAATGTAGAGGTTGATTCATTATTTGCTGTTTCCCTTTTAACTATTGCAGGTTATTCAGTAAATAATACTGTTGTAGTTTTTGATAGGATCAGAGAACAAAGTTTAATAAATAATCAATCAAGTTTTAAATATCAGATTGATAATGCAGTTGGTGCAACTTTAACAAGAACACTATATACAAGTTTTACAACACTTCTTCCTTTGATTTGTATTTTGATTTGGGGTGGATCTACATTATATTGGTTTGCATTTGCCTTAGTTATTGGCGTAATAACAGGATCTTGGTCAAGTATAGCTTTAGCACCTTCTCTTCTATCAATAACAAGCAAGAAAGAGTTTGATTGATCAGAGATGACTTATCATTATAAAAGTCGATTTATAAAGTATATATCATACAATTGGATACAAATTATTTTAATTGTACTTTCAATATATGATTTAAGAATTGATCTAAGACTTTTATTTGAATTTTTCACTTTTTCTACTCTTTTCTATACTATTTTTGAACATCCTTTGGCAATAACGGTATTACTAACAACCCCTTCTTTGTTTAATTCATTAGGAAAGGATAAATAAATTTTTTTTTATTTATCTCTCTCTTTTTTTATAAAATATCTTTTTCAATTTACTTTTTTGATTTTCTTGATGACTTTGGTTCAATTACTACCAATAGTTCTTCCATTTGAGTCATTAATTTCTTTACCTCTATTGGTTCTGGCAGTGATAGTTCTTCTGTTACGCCTAAATGCATTTTTCTTAGCTCAGCTCTTAAAATTTTTAAAGAGGCTTTTACCTCTTCCTTCTTTTCCTTAGCTGTTGCCATCTTTATGTTTCTTAAAATTATCTATCATTATACATGATGTTATTAATATATTCTTTATTTGATTCCCAAATCAAATTACTTTGGAAATACTTTGATTTAAAGTATAATTCATTTTAATGGAACTTATGCCTATCTAATCATATCCGACCATGCAAATCATACCAACTAAATTTTTCAACTATAAGAATAATATATTAGTAATTACTAATTTTTTTATAAAGAAAAAAGTCATAATTCTTTCATTCATTTATATCCTTTTATTTGTATTGCTTTATTTTTTTATAGATTTCTCTAGTCAAAGTCTAGTAGCTCATGATGAGGGGCTTTATGCAAGAAGATCGCAAATATTAGAAGATTCATCTAATTGGTTCTCTCCACCTTTTCCCTCTGCTCATCACAAGACGATTGGTAGTTACTGGTTTATAGCATTATCCATAAGATTTTTTGGAAATAGTGAACTATCGCTAAGGCTTCCAAGTATTTTAACTTCTTTTATATGTTTGATTATTTCATATTTGATCGCATTAAAAATCACAAATAAGAAATCTGCTTTGATATCTGTTTTTTCACTCTCGTCATTACCATTATGGATTAAATATTCGAGATATGCTAGTCCAGATATTCCATTTGTATTATGTATTCTTTTAGTTATATATTTCTTTCTTAAATTTTTAGATACTACCGTAAATTTAAATAAATTTTTTTATATTTTTATTTCTGGTCTTTTTGCTTCTATTTCGTTTTTTCTTAGGAGTTATATGACTTTTGTTCCTCTTATTGGTCTATCACCCTTCTTTATATTTAATTTATTAAAAGAAAAAACTATATTTAGATCTGGCTTCTTTTTAGGAAATCTTATTGGTTTTATTCCTACATTACTTAACTTATATTTCTCATATCAAACTTTTGGTATGAAAGGTATTTACTCGCTTTTTGATTTTGCAAAAAAGCAAGCAGTTGGAGCTATCGATTTTTCTAATTACTTTTTTATTCCATTAAATTATTGTTACTTAACTTTTCCTATAGGAATCCTCCTGATTATTCTCATTGTTTTTACTAAGTCAAATAATTATATAAAGTATCCTCTCTTGATCTATGTCTATCCACTCTTATCATTAACTGTCTTGTTGTCTATGTCTAAATCATATCCGCATTATTATCTTTTTTTACTACCCCCTTTATCAATTTTATTTGCTATAAAATTAGAATTCAATTCGTTTAGATTTTTATTATCTAAGTTATATATTAAGAGTATATTGTCTCTATTTATAATATTAATTAGTTCTGTATTTATATACGGACACACATTTCTTAAAGAATCTCTAAATCAGTATTCATATGGAAATACGCAGTTAATCTATTTAATTAGTGTGATTTTATTATTATCATATATTTCTTCAATCCGATTTCTTTATACAAATGGAAGTTATCAGAGTGGCTTAACTAAATTCTTATATAGTTTAGTGATACCTCAGTATGTTGCCTTATCCTTATTATTTAATTTTGGAATTCTAGGAAGTCCAAACTATAAAACCAAGTCATTCTTAGGGGATCAGGTTGTTTCATCGATTATAAAATCGAATACAATTTATCTGATTAATGTTGAGAGTAAGACTCAGACTCTTTTATCATATTATTTACCTTCCTCTAAGGTTATTACAAACTTCAATGAAATCGTAAATTATGATTATATAATCACTTCTGATAAAAACATTATTTATAAATTAAAAGATCAAAATTTCTTCAAATCAATCAAAAAGTTTGATAATCACTCCTTATTAATGAATATTAGTAACTAACCTTTTATGTTTTTTTAATTATATAATATAATATAAAATAAAATGCTTAAGTCTGCATATAAAAGATTTTGGGTTCCTGTTATGGGAAGGCTTATTACCTTTATAATTCCTTTGTTTGAAGGTAAACGACCAGATAAAAAGCCAACTTATGATATTGATGGTGATAAAAAACGAAAGAAAAAATCCTGACTATTTTGGTAATGAGCCACCATGACAATATCCAACTGCTAGTGAATTAAGATCCATTTCGGTTTGAGATTTATTTATATTGTTTGATTTTAAATACCTAGTAGTGTTATCTATGCAGGAGGCACTGGATGATGTGTATTTTACAATTGGATATATGTAGAATATACCAGCAATTAATATGAGTGAATAAGTTATATATTTTTTATTTTCATCAATAAATGTCATTGTTTCTCTTTTCTTTTTTAGATATTTAGAAAGCCAGGAATCAGGTAAACCAATTTGTACAAACAAAAGTTCTACCCACCATGGAAGTTTTGTTTGGTTTTTATCTAAATTACTTTTCATAATGTTAGCTAGATTAGACTGCTCTCAATAAGCATTTGTTTTTGGGGGTGTTATTACATATATATTGTACCAATTAAAATATATCTCATATTTATAAAAATGGAACACTCCTTTACTTGTTTTATGAGTATTTACTCTTATTCTTCTGCTTTTTATATTTCTCCCCTGCTCTAATTGATTTTTAGATTAAAGATAGTGTATTATTTTTGTTGATGGTAGTGATTCCATGGCAAAAAGAAGACGTAAGCTAAGTCCAGAACTAGAGAAAAACATTTCATTAGCTAAGAAAGAAATTGAACTAATTACAGCTATTATTCATGATATAGATGAGGAAGATATACTGGAAGAATATAAATCTGCCTTTTTACCAGTAATGAGTGTATATATGTCGCTTGATCAAATGTATAAGGATGTTGGATTTAATGACGACACTTCTAATCTTTATGCTATGTATTTGTCTAAACTTGAAAAATTTAAAAGTGAATATGAGATTTAGATTAATATATTTTATTGGATCTTTTGATTCGTATGTGAACAATACTTGAATATCTGTACTTTTTCCTTTATATAATGATTTTCATGGCCTAATTACGTTATTTTTTTATAAAATCATTTTATAAACAATCATTTAAGTTAATGTAAATCTGTTTTTTTTATTAATTATTTAGAGTTTTGATTTTTAATGCCTAAAGTTTAAAAAAATTATGATTTTTATGTCAGATAATCTTTACGAAATTGATTCCGCAATGAATTTGATCAAAGAAGACATCATAAAAGAACTTTCTGAGTCTGTTTCTAAGCAAAATAATGAAAGATATATCATGAAACCTTCGCCTAGAAACCTCTCTTTTTCCGAGAAGAGAATGGATTAGTTTTTTGAATTACTTCTTTTATTTCCTTTTCATTCAGGCTTGTTACTAGAAATACTTCCTGAACAAGTCTTCCTTTCCTTGCAAGTAGTTTAAATCCTTCATTTGTTTTTATAGTTACCTTTAGTACTAGTTTTTCACCTTTCCCGTTCGTTTTAGAAATTACGGCTGGTGTAATTGTTTTTACTTCTTGGCACTCCGCTATTCTCTTCAACCATTTAATTAATCCTTCTATATTTGTGCTGTGATTTTGAACTAGTCTTCCCATGTCGTGTTCTTTTTAGCTAATTTTTTTTAATTTCCCTTATTTCTACTAAGAAGCCCACGATTAATACCTTTTTAATAAGTTATAATTTAGAAAAACATTTCTCTCAATGATTTTCACGTTAGGTTGGGCCTCATTAGCAGCTATTTTCACTTTTTCTATTGCGATGGTTGTTTGGGGTAGAAATGGTGACGGTTCTATAGACATTTGAGAAAAGATATGTCTATAGACTTTAATCTCTATAGTTTTTTATCATTTTTTTCTATTACACTTTTGTCTTTTATCACAATTAGTGTAATTTATATTAGTTTTATTGATTGGAAAGATAAGAGAAGAAAGTGAAATTTATTTTTGTGAATTGTTAAGTGCAATAATTTCTAGTGCCTGTTTCATCTTCTCTATATTCGACTTGTACATACTTATATCTTTTTCTACTCTAGATTTTTGATATCCTAATAATTCAGAGATGTTAGCTATTTCATTATTGATCTCCTCAATTTTCTGATCCTTACAATATGGGACTTCACTTATTATTTTATATATTCCAATAGCATTGATGCGACTATAATAGTTACCTTCTTTATGCTGATTTTTAATTTCTAATAAATAATCATTTAAGGTTTCTTTTGTAAACGTATTTGCCTTGTTAATTAATTGCTCTGATATGGTATTTATTTCATTTGGGTCAAATCCATTGCAATTACAGATGGCATTAAAAAGTTCATTAGTATGTTCGATGGGTTTATATCCACTGGTAAATTTATTAAATATTTCTTTTAATCCTGCCGCAAAAATCGAACTTTTTATGAAATTTTTCTGATGACTCAATAGATGTAATTCTACAAGAAGTTCATCAGCAAGTTTTCGATATATTGGTGGAATTACGTATGGAAATTCCTTGTGGAAATCAGATTTACTGTCTGATATTGTTGCTCTAACGCTCAATGGCAAACCTAGATAATTCTTAAGAGACCTTAGCTTACCCCGTGACTTGGCTAGGATCATGAAAACCGACCATCACCATTGTTTAATGATTCCTATAGTTATTGAAGAATCTGGAAGAGGAGAAAGAGCCTTTGATATCTATTCAAGGCTTTTAAGAGAAAGAATAGTTTTTCTGGGTGAACCAGTAACTAGTGATTCGGCAAATCGGATTGTTGCTCAACTCCTTTTCTTGGAGGCTGATGACCCTGACAAAGATATTTTCCTTTATATAAATTCCCCAGGAGGGTCTGTTTATGATGGCCTTGGTATTTTTGATACAATGCAGCATGTCAAACCTGATATTCAAACAGTTTGCGTTGGACTAGCTGCAAGTATGGGTGCATTTTTACTTTGCGCTGGTGCAAAAGGTAAGAGAAGCAGCTTGCAACATTCAAGAATAATGATTCATCAACCTTTGGGAGGTGCAAGGGGGCAGGCTAGTGATATTAGAATCCAAGCTGATGAAATATTATTTATTAAGGACAAGTTAAATAAAGAATTATCTGATAGGACTGGACAGCCTATTGAAAGAATAAGAGAGGATACAGATAGAGATTTTTATATGTCTCCTTTAGAGGCTATTAAATACGGAATTATTGATAATGTTTTTAATAAGAGGCCAGTTAGTTCAATATAAAAACTATATTTATTTTGGATCTTGTAGTACAGGTATAAATCTTTCTTTTTCTGGGATAACAGTGTAATCAGATAAAATTTTACAGAACTCTTCTCCATCCATTGTTTCTTTCTCAATTAAAACTTCAACTAATTTATCCATAGCTGCTCTATTTTTTGATACTAATTCTAGGGTTTCTTTATAACACTGTTTCACTATTTTTCTAACTTGTTCATCAATTTGTTTGGAAATTTCGTCAGATATGTCAGAAGTATTCATAAGGCTTCTTCCAACGAAAACTTCTTGACTATCCCCTTCTAATGAAACAGGACCGAGACTACTCATGCCAAATCGAGTAACCATTTGACGAGCCATTGATGCTACTTGCTGTACATCACCTCCTGCACCAGTTGTAACTTCTTCTCTCCCGAAAATGATATCTTCTGCCGCTCTTCCACCGAGTGCGCCCATTATTCTTGCTTTCAGTTGTGCTCGGCTAATTAATGTTTGATCATCATCTGGAGAAAACCAAGTTAATCCTTTAGCTTGTCCCCTTGGTATGACAGTAACTTTTTGGACTGGATCATGATCTTTTACTAATGAACCTATTAATGCATGACCTACTTCGTGATAAGCAATTAGTCGTTTGCTCCTTCCGTCGACCAAGGGTTGGCCTTCCATGCCAGCAATAATGCGGTCAACTGCATCATCAATTTCAGAAAGACCTATATGATTCTTCCTTCTTCTCGCTGTCAGAATGGCAGCTTCATTGAGTAAATTAGCTAGATCTGCACCTGTAAAACCTGGAGTCCTTCGAGCAATACTTTCTAAGGTTAAATTTTTTTCTAATTTTTTATTTCTAGAGTGAACTTTAAGTATCGATAATCTTCCTGTTATGTCTGGCGCATCAACAGTTACCTGCCTATCAAACCTTCCAGGTCTCATTAAGGCTGAATCAAGAACATCTGGTCGGTTGGTTGCAGCAATTATGATGATTCCACTATTTCCCTCGAATCCATCCATCTCAGTAAGTAGCTGATTAAGTGTTTGTTCTCTCTCATCATTGCCTCCACCTATTCCAGCACCCCTCTGCCTTCCAACAGCATCAATTTCATCGATGAAGATCAAGCAAGGACTATTTTCTTTTGCTCTTTTAAATAAATCTCTTACTCGACTTGCGCCTACACCCACAAACATTTCTACAAACTCTGAACCAGATAGAGAGAAGAACGGAACACCTGCTTCTCCAGCAATTGCTTTGGCTAATAGAGTTTTCCCTGTTCCTGGAGGGCCAACCAAAAGAACACCTCTTGGAATTTGTGCCCCGACAGATGTAAACCTTTCCGGTTGTTTTAAAAAAGTCACTACTTCTTCTAGGTCTTGTTTAGCTTCGTTTACGCCTGCAACATCATCAAATTTGACACCTGTTTCCGCTTCCATAGCAAACCTTGCCTTTGTTTTCCCAAATTGCATTGCTTGTCCTGGCCCACCAGGCATTGAATTTGACCTTCTGGAAAGTAAAATTAATCCTCCTATAAGTATTAGAGGAAACAATAAATTTCCAAGTATTCCTATTCCAGCTGGCGCTGTCTTGGGAGGATGAATATCGAAGCTTATTCCTTCATCTTTGAGTGAAGAAACTAATTCAGGAGCTAATCCTGGTAGATCTACACGTAGTCGTTGAACTCTATTATCAAATTCAGGATCAATTGATTCGACAATTGCATTTCTTCCTCCTTCGAAAATATCAACTGAAGTTACTCTTCCAGCCTTTACATAATCTAGGAATCTTCCATAGCTGATTTTGGCAACTGGAGCATTCCTTGATGTTACAGCTGAACTGGTTTGATTTATTTGAGTGTTGGTTGCTGAGCCCAGAATTTGCCATGTAATTAATATTACAATCGTTATTGGTAGCACCCACAAAGCTATTACTTTCCAATTTTTACCCATGAATCTTTAAATCTTTAAAATTGAT
>QCIG01000030.1 GCA_003216815.1 Prochlorococcus sp. AG-402-K14
GTCGAAGTCATTAATTTTTTCTTTCGAAAGTCCCTATTTTATATTCT
The DNA here is from genome assembly GCA_003216815.1 of Prochlorococcus sp. AG-402-K14. Lineage (GTDB taxonomy): Bacteria > Cyanobacteriota > Cyanobacteriia > PCC-6307 > Cyanobiaceae > Prochlorococcus_B. The sequence continues at coordinate 48 of QCIG01000030.1, forward strand.
TGCAGGCAAATAACTCTTTAGGAAATGTTGAGCGAATTCGATACATTTAACATTAAAAATATATCTTCAAACGGGAACATATAAACATTTACCGCCCTTCTATGCGTATTTTTACTCATGTCCGAGTTGCTGTCTTTTAGTAATAAATAGCGTTTCAAACGTTTTGTGGCCGCTGAGTGCTGATTGCTTCTTGAATTCTAAAGTCACCGTAGCCAAACATTAAAGTAACTAAAAAGTAACTAAAACACTAAGAGATTAAGTGTTAGTTGACGGTTCACCCTTTTTGGATGCAATTTGAATATATATATGTATTGAATTTCTATGAGCGGTGCAACGCTCCTTAAAGAATCTGGGCCAAGAGAGGTTTTTTGTGGGCTTACTTCTATTGTTTGGCTTCACAGAAGAATGCCAGATGCTTTTTTTCTTGTTGTCGGATCTAGAACATGTGCTCATTTAATTCAAAGCGCAGCAGGCGTAATGATTTTTGCTGAGCCTCGTTTTGGTACGGCCATCCTAGAGGAGAGAGATTTAGCTGGTTTAGCAGACGCTCATGACGAATTGAATCGAGTGGTTAAAAATCTTTTGACTAGACGACCAGAAATTAAAACTCTTTTTCTAGTTGGTTCATGTCCAAGCGAGGTAATAAAAATAGATCTTTCACGAGTTGCCGAAAACCTGAATATTGAACTTAAAGGTCAAGTAACAGTACTGAATTATTCGGGTAGTGGAATTGAAACAACTTTCACTCAAGGTGAAGATGGAGCTTTAAAGGCATTGATTCCATTGATGCCGAAGAGCGATCAAAAAAAATTACTTTTAGTTGGTACTCTTGCAAATGCTGTAGAGGATCGGCTTACAAGTATTTTTAATCGACTTGGAATAGACAATGTAGAAAGTTTTCCACCTAGACAGTCAACTGAATTACCATCAATAGGAGCAGGTACTAAAGTCCTTCTTACTCAGCCATATTTAACTGATACGGCAAGAGAACTAAAAAATAAAGGTGCTGAAATAATTGAAGCTCCCTTCCCTCTTGGTGTTACTGGAAGCACATTGTGGATTCAGGCGGCTGCAAATGCATTTGGAATAGAGAAATCTCTAGTCGATTCAATATTAAATCCCTTGATATTAAGGGCAAAGCAAGCTCTAGCTCCTCATGTTGAGAAACTTTCTGGTAAGAAACTCTTTCTTTTACCCGAATCTCAATTAGAAATTCCTCTCGCTAGATTTCTAAGTAATGAGTGTGGAATGGAGATTGTTGAAATAGGAACTCCTTATTTAAATAGAGATTTAATGAAAGCAGAAATAGACTTGCTACCTCCTGATTGTCGCATTGTCGAAGGACAACACGTAGAGAAACAGTTAGACAGGGTAAGAGATAGTTCACCAGATCTTGTCGTTTGTGGAATGGGACTAGCTAATCCACTTGAGGCAGAGGGGATATCAACCAAATGGTCAATTGAAATGGTTTTCAGCCCAATTCACGGGATTGATCAAGCTTCTGATCTAGCAGAATTGTTCTCAAGGCCACTTCGTAGGCATGACATTTTAAATCCTAAAACTCTTACATCAAATTAAACTCATGGAATTAACTCTCTGGACATACGAAGGACCTCCTCATATTGGAGCGATGAGGATAGCTACGTCTATGAAAAAATTACATTATGTTTTACATGCTCCTCAAGGGGATACTTACGCTGACCTTCTTTTCACGATGATTGAACGCCGAGGAAGCAGACCACCTGTAACTTATACAACTTTTCAAGCTAGAGATTTAGGTGGTGATACAGCAGAACTTGTAAAAGGACATATAAAGGAAGCCGTAGACAGGTTTAAGCCAGAGACTCTTTTAGTTGGCGAAAGTTGTACAGCTGAATTAATTCAAGATCAGCCTGGATCATTAGCTAAAGGTATGGGCTTTGATATCCCAATTGTCAACCTCGAATTACCTGCGTATAGCAAAAAGGAAAATTGGGGAGGATCTGAGACTTTTTATCAAATCGTAAGAACTTTACTTAAAGACCACTCGAATGAATCCAAGCATACGTGGCAGGAAGAAAAAAGAAGACCGAGAGTAAATTTACTTGGCCCAACTTTGCTTGGCTTTAGATGTCGAGATGATGTTTTAGAAATACAAAAATTACTTGGTCAGTACGGGATAGATGTCAATGTTGTAGCCCCCTTAGGAGCATCACCGGCAGATATAATGCGAATCCCTAATGCTGATATGAATGTTTGCCTCTATCCAGAAATAGCGGAGTCAACTTGTATTTGGCTTGAAAGAAATTTAAATATTCCTTTTACAACAACAGTTCCTCTTGGCGTAGGGGCAACCCAGGATTTCCTTAAAGAATTACACGAAGCTTTAGAGATGGAAATCCCTCAATCAGTAAACGAATCTAATAATTCAAAATTAACATGGTACTCGAATTCAGTGGATTCAAATTACTTAACAGGAAAAAGAGTCTTTATTTTTGGGGACGGAACACACGCTCTTGCCGCAGCAAGAATTGCTACTGAGGAACTTGGTTTTAAAGTTGTTGGCCTAGGAACTTATAGTCGTGAAATGGCTAGGAAAGTTCGTCCAGCTGCTAAGGAACTTGGTTTAGAGGCATTGATAACAAATGACTACTTAGAAGTAGAAGATGCGATAAAAGAAACATCTCCAGAGTTGGTCCTTGGTACACAAATGGAGCGACATAGTGCAAAAAGACTTGGTATTCCATGCGCTGTAATCAGTACCCCAATGCATGTACAGGATGTACCTGCTCGATATAGCCCTCAAATGGGATGGGAGGGTGCAAATGTCATTTTTGATGACTGGGTTCATCCATTAATGATGGGACTTGAGGAGCATTTAATTGGAATGTTTAAGCATGACTTCGAATTTGTTGACGGTCATCAAAGTCATCTAGGACATCTAGGTGGAAAAGGAAATCAAAATTCTAATCAAGAAGTAAAAACAAAAATTTCAATTGACTCAACAACTTCAAATTCGGATCCTATATGGACACATGAAGGTGAAAGAGAACTTTCTAAAATCCCATTTTTCGTTAGAGGTAAAGTAAAGAGAAATACAGAGATTTATGCACGTCAAGCGGGATGTAGAGAAATCAACGAAGAAACTCTTTATGATGCTAAGGCTCATTTTAAAGCCTAAATTTGGTCCTCCTAATTACGCCAATGAGAACTTTCTTGGCTTGATTTGATTAATCTCCAAACATTTCTTGATATCTTTTTAGCAATAAGACCACCTCTCTCAACTTTTGAGGAGCCTGGTCTAACGCCTAAAAGTTTTGATACTTCTGTAGTGCTTAGTGGGGCTCCTGTTTCTAAGGCTAGAGAAGTTAGTTCAAGTCTTTGGCGCAGTTCATATGTATCACATTTTTCGTCTTCTTTTAACCAATTCAAATCGGCAATACCTTTGTCAGACAATTTTTGCATAAGACTTAATGAGACTAAGCCCAGCGCTTGCTCCGGATTGATTTCAGCGTTTGAGTTATTATTTTTCTGATCCTTTGGCTGAGGTAAAGACATTCTTCAATCAGATCTATTTATATTGAATTTATCGGCTTAAATTCAGCATGCAAGTCTGAATTGCTGGCTAAAAAGACAATCGTTGAGGTAGTATCCCGCCCATGACAAGATTCGCCACATTTGAAAATAATGAAAGGCGTCTAGGTGGCAGCCAGAGAGTTACTGGTGCAGAAGTAAATGAATATCTTGCTGACGATCCCAAAAGAGTCATAACAACTGACTCGGAAAAATCGTTAGTTGCTCGTCAAGCAAGTCATGTAAAACAAATTGAATTAAGAACATATGTATTCTTAGATTCTTTGCAACCTCAACTTGCGGCTTATATGGGAACTGCAAGTTCAGGTTTTTTGCCTATACCAGGTGATGCTTGTCTTTGGATGGAGGTTGCTCCGGGAATGGCTGTGCACAGGGTTACAGATATCGCACTAAAAGCCAGCAATGTTCGATTAGGACAAATGATCGTTGAAAGGGCATTTGGGTCACTTGCTCTTTATCACAGAGATCAGAGCACAGTTCTACATTCAGGAGATGTAGTTTTAGATGCAATAGGAAGCACAATTGATAGGAGAACTAATCCTCAAGTTACTTGGACTGAAGTTATTCGCGCTATCACTCCGGATCATGCTGTTTTAATTAATCGCCAAAATAGACGTGGCTCAATGATTCAATCCGGTATGAGTATGTTTATTCTTGAGACTGAACCAGCGGGATATGTTTTGATGGCTGCAAACGAGGCGGAGAAGGCATCAAATATCACAATTGTAGATGTGAAAGGAGTTGGTGCTTTTGGAAGACTCACTTTGGCGGGGAAAGAGGGTGACGTTGAGGAGGCTGCAGCGGCTGCGATGAGATCTATTGATCAAATAAATAGAAATTAATTATTTTTAATTCCTATAGCTTTCAAAAGGTAAGGAGCTAATTCTCTAGCTGCTTTGCCTCTACTTCCAAGTTTTGATAGTTGTGCATTATTTAATTCTCCATAAGTGCAATTAGTTTCACGAACCCAAAATAATGATTCAAATTCCCCATTTGGATAAGCAGGCTTTTTTAAAATTTCACCCCAGCAAATTCCTATTGTATTTTTGATGATCTCTCCACGGTTAGTGCAAAGCACCATTACGCTGCAGACTTTTGCGCTTCTATAAGGACTATCCCCAAGAGCAGTTAGAATCTTCTCTATCTTTTTTTCATTTGTTTTGGCAAGTCGCGCAGAAAAGATACCTGGAGCATTACCAAGAGAATCAATTTCAAGTCCAGAATCATCTGCAATAGTCCAACTGTTTGTTAATGCTGCTGCTGCTTTCGCCTTCAATATTGCATTGTCCAGGTAAGTTTTTCCGGTTTCTTCAACGTCTAAAGAACTAGGTTGTTTTTTGACTTCAATTGGTAGTGGCCCAAGCATTGCCTCTATCTCAGCAACCTTCTTGGGATTACCACTAGCAATGGTTATTAGTGGTTTTTTCAAATCTAATCATTTAACTAGTCTTATATAGTCTTACAAGAAGAAGTTAAAAACAATAGTCGTTGAATTTTATAGATGATTTTGAGACAGTTTTTGGGTGAACATTCCAACCCTGACATAGCCAGGAAGCTGTCTCGTGGGTAAAAATAACTATATGAACTTGTTTACGCAATGCAATATGAGTATGTCCTGACTATTGATCGAACAGTGTTACTCAACTGTCGTAGCAAGGGTGATAAGCTCAGCTTATGAATAGGACTAGAAACTGTAATCAGCGCTATTAGAGAATCCCCTTGACTAATTGCTCTTTGACGGGCCATTGTCCCTCCTGAACATTCCATCCCTTTACAGAAATAGGACATGGCTAGCGAAACAATGGGTATTGCTCTCGGCATGATCGAGACACGCGGATTAGTACCAGCTATTGAAGCTGCTGACGCAATGACCAAGGCAGCAGAAGTGCGCTTAATTGGTCGTGAGTTTGTTGGTGGTGGTTACGTAACAGTTTTGGTTCGAGGAGAAACTGGTGCTGTAAACGCAGCAGTTCGTGCAGGCGCAGACGCTTGTGAGCGTGTTGGTGACGGACTCGTTGCAGCTCACATCATTGCTCGTCCTCATCGTGAAGTTGAGCCAGCTTTGGGTAACGGTAATTTCTTAGGTCAGAAGGACTGATTTTTGACTAAGTCCTAAGAGGAGAGGGCTTATCAAATTTTCAAACCTTCTAACTGAATTAACCGGAGCTATCAATGGCTAAAAAGTATGATGCTGGAGTTAAGGAGTATAGAGATACTTACTTCACTCCTGATTACGTCCCCCTAGATACTGATCTACTTGCATGTTTTAAATGCACAGGTCAGGAAGGTGTACCCAAGGAAGAGGTTGCAGCAGCAGTTGCGGCTGAATCATCTACAGGTACATGGTCAACAGTTTGGTCAGAACTATTAGTAGATCTTGAATTCTACAAAGGCCGCTGTTACCGCATTGAAGATGTTCCTGGAGACAAGGATGCCTTCTATGCATTTATTGCCTATCCACTAGATCTTTTTGAAGAAGGATCTATAACTAACGTTTTGACGTCACTTGTTGGAAACGTCTTTGGTTTTAAAGCCCTGCGTCATCTTCGACTTGAAGATATTCGCTTCCCAATGGCATTCATCAAGACCTGCGGCGGACCTCCTAGTGGAATCGTAGTTGAACGTGATCGTCTTAATAAATACGGTCGTCCATTACTTGGTTGTACTATTAAGCCAAAACTTGGTCTTTCAGGTAAAAACTACGGTCGTGTTGTTTACGAATGCCTTCGTGGTGGTCTTGACCTAACTAAAGATGATGAGAATATCAATTCTCAACCATTCCAGCGTTGGAGAGAGCGTTTTGAGTTCGTTGCTGAGGCTGTAAAGCTAGCTCAACAGGAAACTGGTGAAGTTAAAGGTCACTACCTGAATTGCACAGCAACTACTCCTGAAGAGATGTATAAGCGTGCTGAGTTCGCTAAAGAACTTGACATGCCAATCATCATGCATGACTACATTACTGGTGGTTTTACTGCTAATACAGGTCTTGCTAATTGGTGCCGTGAGAATGGCATGCTTCTTCATATTCACCGTGCTATGCATGCGGTTATCGACCGTCATCCTCAGCATGGTATCCACTTCAGAGTTCTTGCTAAGTGTTTGCGTCTATCTGGCGGAGATCAACTTCATACAGGAACAGTTGTTGGAAAACTAGAAGGAGACCGTCAAACAACTCTTGGTTATATAGATAACCTACGTGAATCCTTTGTTCCTGAAGACCGTACTCGCGGTAACTTCTTCGATCAAGATTGGGGTTCGATGCCTGGTGTATTTGCTGTGGCATCTGGTGGTATTCATGTTTGGCATATGCCGGCATTGCTTGCAATCTTTGGAGATGATTCATGTCTCCAGTTTGGAGGTGGTACTCATGGGCACCCTTGGGGATCAGCGGCTGGTGCGGCTGCGAACCGAGTAGCTCTAGAAGCATGTGTGAAAGCGCGTAATGCAGGTAGAGAAATCGAAAAAGAAAGTCGCGATATCCTTCTAGAAGCTGCAAAGCATAGCCCTGAATTGGCAATTGCTCTTGAGACATGGAAGGAGATTAAGTTCGAATTCGATACAGTCGATAAACTCGACGTTCAGTAGAAAAGATATAGAGGTGACATTTTAAGTTGCCTCTAACTTTCTTAAATTCATTAGTCGATATTTAAATCGACTTTCACTCATTCACTAACTTAAGTTCACCATGCCTTTCCAGAGCACAGTAGGTGACTATCAAACAGTCGCCACCCTGGAAACATTCGGCTTCTTACCGCCGATGACCCAGGACGAAATTTACGATCAAATTGCTTATATCATTGCTCAGGGTTGGAGCCCTGTTATTGAGCATGTTCAACCAAGTGGTTCAATGCAGACCTATTGGTCTTATTGGAAATTACCTTTCTTTGGTGAGAAAGATTTAAATTTGGTTGTTAGCGAGTTAGAAGCTTGCCATAGAGCATATCCTGACCATCATGTTCGTATCGTTGGATATGACGCATATACACAAAGTCAAGGTACTTGCTTTGTAGTTTTCCAAGGCCGCTAAATAAGTTGGCTTTGACAAAATTAGCCTCAAAAAATTTTTTGGGGCTAATCATTCTTTAGAGAATTTTAATTTATTTTTTGTAACCTCACCATTGGGTTGATATGGCAAAACAAACAAGTCGTCAATTAGTTCTTGAACGCCGCCAGGCTCTAAGTCAAGGAGGTAAAAATGCTTCTGTTAAAGGCTCTACGGCTAACAGAGTGCGTTCTTCTGGTGATGCGAGAGCTACGAGGACAAATTCTGGTTTTGTGAAACCCAATAAATCTATGGCTAATTCAAATAATTCTTCCTCTCAATCAAGTACTAGTAGTTTTCAATTAAGTACTTCTGGGAGGTCAAGTAGTTCAAGATCATATAGAAGTTCCGTAGCACAACCAAGTAGACAACTTGTTATTGCAAGAAGAGAAGCATTGTCACGTAAAGGAAAATCTGCAGATAATAGTAAAGATATAACTCGAGTTGATGTTGAGAGAAAAAAGGTTCAAAACGCTCCTTCTTATGACGCAAAAAAGGCTGAACATTGTTGTCCAGAATGTGAGCAAAAAGCTTTAGAGGAGACTAGTAATACAATTTCAAAGCCAGAAGTTAGTTTGAAATTAAATAAAAGAACAACTGATCACCGTTCAACTGTTAAAAGAAAAGCAATTACGAATTCAAGTAGAGCTTTTGTGCTGGCTCGAAGAGAAGCCTTATCAAAGCACGGTAAATCTGCTGGCAAACAACCAACAACAGCTGCATCAGTAGCTAGGCAAGGTAATCCAGATTTGACTACTAAGGAAATAGCTCAAAGAGTAAGAGAACTTAAAAGTAAAACTGGTGCCACTGGATCAAAACGCACTTCAGTGACTCGACCTTGTGGTCCAAATAAAAATGGTGCAAAGCAAAATGCAAGTGCTCCTGATGCTCATTGGAAAGTGGGAATGAGTGAGACCGCAACTGGTCAACTGGTTACTGGAACTCAAGCAAATAGATCAATAAAAACTACTGGTAATGAAGCAAGTACTTGCCGTTCAATAACAGGTACTCAGTATCTTGGTTCAGAAGTTATTGATTCTTTCTGTAATGGTTTAAAAACTCCTATAAGCCAGCCAGCAAAGGTAGGTGTTACAAATACAACTCATGGAAATTTTGTAACGGGTAACGAGGTTGGTAGATCAGAAAAAGTTACTGGTGATGAGCCTGGTACTTGTAAAAACCTTACTGGTACAGAATATATTTCTGCTAATCAATCCAATCATTATTGCGGAGGAGTTAACCCTTCACCCTCAAAAATTGGCTATAGCCAAACTATTGATGGCCAAAAAGTCAGTGGAACTATGACAGGAAGATCAGCTTTAGTTACTGGAAATGAAGCAGGATCAAATAAAGGTTTAACTGGCGATCAGTATTTAGGTTCTGACCCACTACCTTCTGGTAGACCAGCAGAAAAAGTTGGCTCACTAACAACAATTCGTGGGAACGGAGTAACTGGCACTGATGTCTCGAGAAGAGAGAATGTTACTGGCAATGAGGCTGGTAGTTGTAAGAACGTGACTGGAGATGAGTATGTGGGTTCTGGGCAATATGATGCTTTTTGTGGAAGCAAACCTGCTCCTGATCCAGTAAAAGTTGGTCTAAGTATTACTAATAAAACTCAATCTGTTAGTGGAACCATGACAGGAAGATCGCAACTTGTAACAGGAGATGAACCTGGTACTTGTAAAGCAGTAACAGGTACTCCCTATGCTGGATTGGAGCAAGCAAATCAGTGGTGTGATAAAGCAGCTTCTTCTGAGATAGAAGCTAGAACTCCTAGAAAAGTTGCTACCCCTGGAGCAAGATTGACTGGTCAGCAGCCAGGCATAGGTGGGAAAATGACAGGTGCTCATAAAGGTGCCTGTGAGCCTTTAACTGGAACTCCATATGTTGGCGGTGATCAATTGGTAG
>QCIG01000031.1 GCA_003216815.1 Prochlorococcus sp. AG-402-K14
GGCAGATTGGAAGAATCTGAAGCAAGCTATAAGCAAGCGATAGCGTTGAAGCCTGACCTTGCCGTAGCCCATAGCAACTTGGGGCTCACGCTACAAGAACTGGGTAGAGTGGAAGAAGCTCAAGCAAGCTATAAAAAAGCAATAGCGTTGAAGCCTGACTATGCCGAAGCCCATAGCAACTTAGGTGACACGCTACAAGAAATGGGTAAATGGGAAGAAGCTATTTCCAGCCACCAAAAAGCTTTTTACAGCCGTACTGGTATCCGTCCAGTTGGCGACGAATCACTTTCTCCAGCTACCACTCATGTTTATATTGAATTAACTAATAAGTGTAATTTCCATTGTACATTTTGCCCCTCAGACTCTCAAAAACGTCTTTTGGGCTCTATGGATTTAGATCTTGTTAAACAACTATATGAGGAGAATGCTAATAAAAACTTTGCGAGCCAAGTACATCTACATTTAATGGGTGAACCAACCTTACACCCTGAATTGATTGAAATTTTAAAATTTGGATCAATAAAAAAAGTACATACTAATTTAACAACAAACATCAGTACCCTTGGAGCTAAAAATATTTCGAAAATATTGGATTCCTTATATGGCACAATAACTGCAAGCCATATGAGTCCCACGGAAGATACATATCATGTTCGAGGTTCAGTTGGTATTTCATGGGAACGCTATATCGGTAATCTTCGCTTGTTAGTTCGTGAATACATTAAACGTCTTGAGAAAGGGAATGCAACCAAAAATAATATCGATATACGAGTTATGGTTACCCAAAATACAGCCTCAAATGTAAGTATTATTGGATCTTCAAAAGAAGCTGGGGATATCCTAAAAGAATGGAATGATTTTGTTACTGAGGTTGAAAATGAGTTAGGCATGGCTCCCTTTGCGCGCAAAGATCACAATGACAATGATCTAGTGCGAGGGAATAAGTATTCATCTACCTCTTACTCTTTGCAAAAAGGGGTTAAGCTGAGCTTCTGGAGAGCATTTACATTTGCCAACACAAGGGTAAGTGATGACTTTGATTTAAAAAGGACACGGCAAGATTCGTATTGTCCTCATCCCTTCACTGACGTTGGGGTCCTGTGGAACGGAGACGTAACGCTATGCTGTCTTGACCATGATGGCCAACTAAAAGTAGGCAATGTCCGTGACTCTTCTATTGAAACCGTGATCCAAAGTGAGGCATCACAAAAATTACGTGCCAGTATGCTTGGGAAATATCCCCTTCCATCTATCTGTCAAACGTGCCAAGAACGACCTATTAAGCGTGAGAATACGAAAATCAAATAAGAAAGCTATAACTCTCAGACATATTAATAACAATCGCTACAAAGTAACTTCTTTTTATTACTTAAAAATGGAATAGTCCAAATAGTCATTGCTTTTGACCTAATACCAAATTGATTGCTAGATTTTTCTAACTCGATTTTTATACGAGGAATCAGCAGCTAATCCAGCTAGTGAAATTATTTGTTTTGCACAAGTAGCAACACCACTTGATTGGTTATGAAGTAGTCCTTTTTGCATACCTTGTTCGAGAGTTACGATCAGTTTTGCCACCATTTGTGGCCGTTCAATATTGATCTCATCGAAGTCCTTAACGATCAAATCCATTGCCTTCGCTGTTATTCGCCTCGCTTGTCGCCTAGATATTCCATATATTTCGGCCACTAGTGAAAGGTATAATCCTCATTAATTGATCCTTTGCAAAAGAAATAATTTGACCGAGAAAAAAAAGAATCAAAAGCAACTAGGATTTGAAGTCAAAACTTTCCCAGTTCCATATGCTTTAGAAGAAATCATTGAACAAGCATTTAAATTTCATTCACAAGGAAACATTTCAGAAGCAGCTAAACTTTATCAATATTTCATTAATCAAGGATTCAAAGATCAAAGGGTTTTTTCTAATTACGGAGCAATATTAATGGGTCTTGGTAAATTAAAAGAAGCAGAATTATCTACTCGCAAAGCGATTGAACTTAAACCTGATTACGCAGTTGCACATTCAAATCTGGGAAACATATTGCGTGATCTTGGCAAATTACAAGATGCAGAATTGTCATACCGCAAAGCGATTGAACTTAAACCTGATTACGCAGAGGCACATTCAAATCTGGGAAACATATTGCGTGATCTTGGTAAATTAAAAGAAGCAGAAGTATTTACTCGCAAAGCAATTGATCTCAAACCTGATTTCCCAGAAGCACATTCAAATCTGGGAACTATATTGAAAGTTTTTGGCAAATTAAAAGAAGCAGAAATTAGTTTTTCAAAGTCAATTGAATTGGATCCAGGTTTCACTATTGCAGTAATGAATAGATCGCAATTATTTTTTGATCAAGGAAAGTTTGATCTAGCATTAAGAGATTCAGATTCATGTAACACAAAATTATCAAGAGCATGTTCTCTAGAAACCCTTTATGCCTTAGGAAGAATTGATGAGATTTATAAGAGAATTGAAACGACTTCTAAATTGGATAACGAAAATATTAGGTTGGCGGCATTTTCTTCATTTATCACAGCACAGGAAAAGAAAGATACCTCCAATAATTTTTGTCGAAACCCACTTTCATTTTTACATTTTTCAAATCTAAAATTTCAACTTAAAGACTATGAGGACTTTATAAAAGAAATAATTAATGAGTTGGCAAATATCAAAACTATTTGGGAGCCCCCCCAAGTAACAACACGCGGAGGCTTCCAAACTCCAATTCATATAAATTTGTTTTCCAACTCATCTAAAAAGATTTCATATCTTAAATCAATAATTTTAAATGAACTGGATTCATATTATTCAAAATTTGAAAACGAATCTTGCTCTTATATTCAAAAATGGCCCTCAAATAAGAATTTAAAGGCGTGGCACGTGATACTTAAAAAGCAAGGTTATCAGACAGCACATATTCATACTTCTGGATGGCTAAGTGGAGTAATTTATTTAAAAGTTGTTCCTCCTCTTGATAATGATGAAGGTGCAATTGAATTTAGTTTAAATGGGCCAAATTATTCCAATCTCAACTCTCCACAATTAATACATCATCCAGAAGTAGGAGATATAGTTTTTTTCCCTTCTTCTCTTCACCATAGAACTATACCCTTCTCTACAGATACAGATCGAATAGTCATTGCTTTTGACTTAATGCCAAATTGATTAATAGTTTAATGAAAGAAGATACTAATAAATAGTTTATATTTTGCTAAAATCAAAATAAAATTATGAATTTAAGGAATCAAACCTCTAATAGAATCTATCCATTTCTAGGGATTTCCTCAGAAATAAAATTAATAGGAGTGGATGTTGATGGTGTACTTACTGATGGAGGTGTTTATTTTGACAATTTTGGTAATCAGATGAAAAAGTTTAATTCTAGAGATGGAATGGGGATAAAGCTTTTACAACAGAATAGATTAGAAATTGCTTTTATTTCAGGATCAGATAGCGCTTCTATAAATCAACGTGCAAATTCATTAGGTATAAAACATATATTAACAGGAGTTACTAATAAGTTTAAGGCAATAAGTAAACTTCAAGAACAAATCGGGATAACACCTTCTCAAACAATTTTCCTAGGTGATGATATTAATGATTTAATTGTATTACCTGTAGTTAAACTATTCTTAGCACCTTGCGATGCCCACCAAGCATGTCTCCAAAATGCAAATTGGATTGGAACATGTAAAGGAGGAGAGGGCTTCTTTAGGGAATTTACCGATTTATTTTTAGAATCCTTAGGCCAGGATCCTCATAAACTTTTCACTCAGGTAAGTATTTAACAATTATTAAATTAATAATCCATAAACTGAGTATAAACTTATCTTTTAAATTACCTAACTAACTCATCAATGTAAAATCGAACGATGAGTACATCCCACACAAGTATATCTATAGGCAATGGGGACATTCAACCAGTAACTATTGGCCATTCTCACCCCTTAGTTTTTATAGGGGGTCCTTGCGCGATTGAATCTTATGAGCATACATACTTAATGGCTAAATTAATTTCTGAAGTATGCAAGAAAGTTGGGATTAAATGGATCTTTAAATCTTGCTATGACAAAGATTGCAGATCATCACCAAATAGCTTTCATGGGATCGGCTTAAAAGAAGGACTTGAAATCTTAAAAGATATTCGAATAAGATTTAATATCCCTGTTGTTTCAGATTTCTCAGATGTTAAGTGGGCAGAATCAACAGGAGAGGTATGTGATCTAATACAAGTTCCGGCTTATTTATGTCGTCAATCATCAATTCTTCGTGCAGCAGCACAAACTGGAAAACCCGTCCATCTAAAAAAAGGGCAATTTATGAGTCCATGGAATATGAAAAATTCAGTGAGAAAATTAGAATCATTCGGCTGCAATAAAATACTTATTACCGATAGAGGTACATTTTTTGGTTATAACCACCTTGTGAATGACATGACATGTTTTCCCATAATGAAGAAAAATGGATATCCAGTCTGTTTCGATGCAACACATTCAATTCAACTCCCCACATCAATGGGTGATATTTCAGGAGGTCAAAGAGAATTTATTCCATGTTTAGTTAGATCAGCTGTCGCTTGTGGTATAGATGCGCTTTTTATGGAAGTTCATAACAATCCAACTGAAGCCTTATCTGATTCAAATACGGTACTGGATATAAGGTATTTAGAACTTATTCTTAAACAGGCCAAAGAATTGCATGAGCTCCGTTTAGAACAAACAAAAATCTATGGTGAAGACAATGTACACCCAAATACATAAAGTTTTAGTTAAGGACGTGATGTTATCAAAAGATAAGTTCCCAATTGTTAATTCAAGAACTCTAATAAAAGAAACCCTAGATCAAATGAATAAATTTAGTATAGGTATTGCTTGCGTAGTTTCAGAACATATGATTCTCAAAAGTGTATTTTGTGATGGTGATATTAGAAGAACAATAATTAAAAATCAACAATCTATATCAGCTTTTTTTGTAGATGATGTAACAGATCACAGTATTAGAGCATTTAAATCTGTTCACGAGAACGAAACATTATTTAAGGCTGTAACATTAATGGAAAAACTAAAAGTTTGGGATTTACCAGTAATCGATTCTGATTTTAAACTTAAAGGATTACTTCATCTACATCCTGCAATCAAATACTTAATAAATTCATCCAAAAATGTTGATAATAACTAATTGAAATATATGAAATGTTTTTATTGTGATAGTAATGATATACATTTACACACAAAGATTATCAATAAAGAAAAAAAACGCCGCTCTGTGTTTAACTCAATGAAAAACTTACACTTCAAGATTCACTTCTCTTTGCATCTAAATTAAACTGAAGGCTTACTTCATCTGCATTAAGCCTTATCATCCTTCTTAGAACATCAATCAAAGTTTTTTAATTCTTTTTATTATGAATCAATATAGATTAAATTTAAAAAAACGTTTAAGAAATAGAGAAAAACTTTTTGGAGGATGGATATCCTTTGACCACCCATCAATCGCAGAGATATTCTCTTTTGCAAACTTCGATTTCATAAGTATAGATATGGAACATGCTCCAATATCCCTTGAATCAGCTCAGAATTTATTTTCTAGAATCCAAGCTAATCAAGTAGCATGTTTACCTAGGCCAGTCTCTCATTCAAATGATATTATCAAGCCTCTTCTAGATTCTGGATGTGATGGCTTAATTGTTCAAATGGTAAATACTTATGATGAAGCCAAGGAAATCATAAAAAATCTAAAGTATCCACCGAATGGAAATAGAACATATGGAGTAAATAGAGCTCATTCATATGGAATAGAGTTTAACAATTATATTAATGAATGGAATAATAGCTCATCACTTATTATTCAAATTGAATCAAAAGAAGGTGTAAATAATATAGATAAGATTTTGTCGTTAGATGAGATTGATGGAGTAATGGTTGGACCATATGATCTTTCTGGTTCATATGGTTTCCCAGGAGACATTAATAATCATATTGTTAAAGATGCAACTCAAAAAATAATAAATTCATGCGTAAAAAACCATAAAAGTTGCGGCACTCAAATCTCTCACCCAAGTGCTCAATCAGTTAAAGAGCTCTTTAATCAAGGGTATACATTTTCAATACTTGGATCGGATCTTTTTATTTTATGGAAATGGGTTGAAGAAATGAAAGAATTAATTCAAAATGAAAAGAGAAAATGATTAAAAATATAAATTACCCAATAAATATGTTCGATTTGAACAATAAGGTTGCTCTTGTCATAGGAGGTGGAGGTTATCTTTGTAGTGAGATCGCAAGAGGTTATGCATGCAGCGGAGCAAATGTAGTAATATTGGACATTAAAATTAAGAAAGCCAGATCAGTAGCTGATGAAATCTACTTGGAAACAAATAGAAAACCTAGTTACTTTTCTGTAGATGTTTCAAATAAATTTAGTCTTCAAGAAGCCTTAGATAATATTTCAAACATACATAAAAGTATAGATATAGTTGTTAATGGAGCAGGTATAAATGATCCAACTCCTTTTTTAGAAATAGAATTAAATCAATGGCAAGAAGTGATGGACTCACAAATAACTGGAACGATGCTAAGTTGCCAAGTTTTTGGAAGGAAAATGTTAACTCAAGGTTTTGGTTCTATCATCAATATCTCTTCTGCATCTGCTGGTCCTCCTCTATCAAAGGCTTTTGCTTATTCGGTTGCTAAAGCAGGTATAAAAAATCTGACTATGAATCTTGCAAGAGAATGGGGAACTAAGGGTGTAAGGGTAAATGCCATCAGGCCAGGTTTCTTTCCAACTGAATGGAATCGAAAAAATTTTATAACTAAGGAAAGAGAGAAAAACATATTAAGACATACACCTATGGGAAGATATGGATCACCCCAAGAACTTGTTGGCGCAGCAATATGGCTAGGTTCTAATGCTTCATCCTTTGTTACTGGTGCAGAAATTAAAATTGATGGTGGTTTCTCTTGCATGACCATTTAACATGGATAATCAAAAACATAAAATTGCTATAGTAACCGGAGGAAATAAAGGAATTGGACTAGGAATTACTAAAAAACTAATTAACTCTGGTTACTTTGTAATAATTGGGGGAAAGACAAAATTAACCCACATAGGTGAATCCAATAAATGCAGATTCATTCAAGGAGATGTAAGTAATCCTGAATTTCATGATTTATTAGTTTCTAAGGCTTTAGAAAAAAATGATTACATCAATCTCTATGTTAATAATGCAGGTTTCTCTGAATGGAGACCAATTGAAAACATTTCAAAGGAGTTCTTATCTCGTATCTTTGCAGTAAATTTATTTGGAGCTTTTTGGGGATGCAAAGCAGCATTGCCTTACATGAAAGAATCCAGCACAATAATAAACATTTCAAGCATTGCTGGTAAAAGAGGAAGTTCTAATAACAGTGCTTATGCGGCAACAAAGTTTGGCATCAATGGATTAACACAATCATTAGCGAAGGAAGTTGGGGCAAGGGGAATTCGCGTAAATGCAATCTGTCCTGTACTTGTAAAAACTGAAGGCTTAATTGAAGCACTTGGTCGCAAATCTGCACCTGGTAATAAGGATTCATTAACTTTCATAGAAAAATTCAAATTAAACAACTCTGCACTAAATAGATTGCCTGAAGTCAATGACATTGCAGAAATGGTTCTTTTCTTAGCATCTTCATCTGCAAAAGCAATAACAGGACAGTGTATTAATGTTGACTGCGGTGTTTTTCCTCAATGAAAATAATTGCTGTAATACCTGCCCATTTAGATTCAATAAGACTTAAAAGAAAAGTTCTAATTAAATTTAAAGGTCTAGAGATGATAGAACATGTAAGAAGAAGAGCTCTTATCTCAGACATCTTTGATGATATTTTTGTAGCAACTGGTGATGTATTAATTGAAGATTTAATAAAATCAAAAGGAGGTAAAGTTATTAGAACATTAAAAGATCATGCATCAGGAACTTCAAGAGTTGCTGAAGCAGTAGAGAGAATAGATTGTGATCATGTTGTCCTATTACAGGGTGATGAACCCTTAATGCTGCCGCAACATCTAAAATCAATGATCAAGGCAATAAAAAATCATCCCACTAGAGACGCATGGAACGCTACAGCTGATTTAGATAATGAGTTCGAGCTAAATAAAAAATCATTTGTTAAATGTTGCATATCAGAAGAAAATAAAATAATATATTGCTTTAGGCGATCGCCTTCTTTCGGCAAAATAGAATCACAATTAACCTATATAAAAAAAATATTAGGTGTAATAGCATATAAAAAAGATATTTTATTAGACTTATCATCGAAAGAAAAATCATACATAGAGTCAATCGAGTCAATTGAACAAATTGGTATTTTAATTAATAACTACTCTCTTTATTCAGTACCTATGTCGCCTAGCCTACCCTCTGTTAATGAGCCTGGTGATGAAAAGCAAATAAATAAAATGCTTGAAGAAAACATTGAACAAAAAAAATTACTAAAAAAAGTATTAGAAATATGAAAACTTCTAAACCTATTGCTTTGACAGAGAAAAACCTAATGGAGCCAAGCGGACTCGAACCGCTGAGCTATGGCCCTAAATCGTTAATGTCAAAGTGATTG
>QCIG01000032.1 GCA_003216815.1 Prochlorococcus sp. AG-402-K14
TTGATAATTTAAAGCTAGTACTTGGACCTTCATTGCGATTAGTTTCTCAACCTTTGGCAAGTTTTGATACGAATGGATTTTTGTTTTTAAATGGCGCTTTTGATGAGACCCTCGATGTTAGTGGAGTTATTAAGCTTGTTAGTGGCTACGTTAATCTCTTTACGACTACTTTTAGTTTAGATCAAAGTGAACCTAATGTAGCCGTTTTTGTCCCTTCTATGGGGTTGGTCCCCTATGTTGATGTGACATTGAAAAGTCGTGTCCCAGATAATGTTAGAGACGCAAGTAATTTCTCCTCTAATGGTATGGCATCATTTGGCATTGGAGGATCTCGTTTTGTAAATGTCGAAGTAACAGCCTCTGGACCTGCGGATCGAATTAGTGAAAACTTTCAATTAAGAAGTTCTCCGGCTTTAGGAAGAAGCGAGTTGTTAGGGCTCATCGGAGGAAACTCTCTTACAAATTTATTAAGTAGTGGAGGGGACGGAGATGTTATCACTAGTTTGTTGAATAGATCTTTTGCTTCATATCTTCAAGGTAATATCAATGGGTTTTTAAGTGATAGGCTTCAAATATCTTTGTATCCAGCCTATATAAGTGGATCTGATTTGGATGATGATACTAGTGAGAGTAGTCCGACAAGTACAGACCAAGAAGACACGAGTCTTCGTGGTCAACAGGCATGGGTCACTGAAATTGGTGTTGACCTTAGTGAGAAAATTAATTTTTCAGTTCAGGCTGCTCCAAATCGAGAAGATATTCCACCTAAAGGAAATATTACTTTTCAAATGAATCCCAATGTAGGTCTATTAGGCTCATTTGATAAAAATGGGAATTGGCAAAGTCAGCTCCAACTCTATTTTAGATATTAAATAAATGAATAGTTGAAAAAAATGACTTAATTAAAAATGCTCAGTTAGATAGATTTTTATCTCTGTTATTGCTTGATTCGCCATTAAAGGAATATTTTAAAGGTAGTGAAAAATTATCTTTGATTAAATAGTTGATCTAAATCAAATGAGTACAAACTTTTCAGTTCCTGATCATCCTACGCCCCAGCTAATAAAAGTAGCAGAGAGAGCAAAAGAAGCTTCTATTTTGCTTGGTCAATCTACTAATGAACAAAGGTGTGAATCTTTGACTGAAATGGCAAATGCTTTGAATGATAACGCAGATGAGATATTGAAAGCAAATATTCAAGATCTTGAAAGATCAGAAAAAGAAGGGTTGAATAAATCACTTTTATCAAGACTTCAGTTAACAAAAACTAAACTCAAAGGATGTATTGACGGGGTTCTAAAAGTTTCAAATCTTGTAGATCCAATAGGTGAAAGACAACTTCATAGGAAATTGGATGAAAACCTTATTCTTGAGAGAGTGACAGTTCCATTAGGAGTATTAGGAGTGATATTTGAGTCGAGGCCAGATGCATTGATACAAATAGCATCTCTTGCTGTTCGTTCTGGTAATGGAGCTTTATTAAAAGGCGGAAGTGAAGCAAAAGCAACAAATCAAGCAATAATGGATTCTCTTGATAAGGGGTTAAGTAAATCAAATGTGGGTTCAGGAGCATTGTCTTTGCTCACTACACGTCAAGAAAGTTTAGGCTTACTTCGTTTAGATCGGTTTGTGAATTTGATAATACCCAGAGGTAGCAATGAGTTAGTCCAATTTATTCAAGAAAATACACGTATCCCTGTCTTAGGGCACGCTGATGGGATTTGTCATCTATATGTGGATAATTCTGTCGATATTGATAAAGCTATAAGCATAGCTTTAGATAGTAAGATTCAATATCCTGCTGCTTGTAATGCAATTGAGACATTATTAATTCATGAAGATGTTGCCGAGATGTTTTTGGAAAAAGGCTTGCCAATTTTTTCTAGTGCAGGAGTTATTCTTAAGGGAGATGCAAATAGTCAATCTTTAGGGGTAAAAAACAAAGCTGATGAGGTTGACTGGTCAACAGAATATCTTGATTTAATTCTTTCAATAAAAATTGTTCGTAATATAGACGAAGCTATTGAACATATTCGTAAATATAGTTCTCGTCATACTGAGGCGATAGTTACTGATGACAAGGAAGTTGCTGAAAAATTTTTAAGTTCGGTTGACAGTGCAGGTGTTTACCATAATTGTTCTACTCGTTTTGCTGATGGTTTCCGATATGGGTTTGGAGCTGAAGTTGGGATAAGTACTCAGACTCTTCCACCGAGAGGACCAGTTGGATTGGAAGGCTTAGTTACCTATCGCTATTATCTCAGAGGTGATGGTGATCTCGTTAAGGATTTCGCTTCTGGAGATAGAAGTTTTTCTCATGTTGATCTCCCATTATGAGTCAATTTAAGAATTTAAGTGCAATTCATTTAAAAGATATAAATCTATGGGCCCACGTAGGTGTTTTAGAAAGTGAGCGAATACATGGTCAAAGCTTTCTTCTTGACATCAGTTTTTGGTTGGATTTGGATGAGTCATCCAAACTTGATCAATTAGATAAATCAATAGACTATAGCGAAGCAATTAAAGCAGTTAAAAAACTTTCATTTGAAATCAAATGCTTAACGATTGAATATTTTAGTGATCAAATTCTGAATCTTCTTGAGTCTCTATATGGTCCAATTCCAATTCATATTCTGCTGACAAAATGCTCGCCACCAATACATGGATTTACTGGAAATGTTCTAATCGAAAAAAAAAGGAATTTCTTATTTCCTATTTAATTAATTGGATACAAACAAAAGACCAATTTTTCTTGTTCATGGTTTGTGGAACAATCCTAAATTATTTGAAAAATTAATTAAAAAAATAAAAGAAGATGATTATGAATTGTATAGACCGCATTTGCCACATAAATATGGAAAAACATCTCTTAGGCGTTTGGCTCGAGATCTTGATTCTAAGATTGAGGAATTAGTGGGTCCTGAACTCGAAATTGATATTGTTGGTTTTTCAATGGGGGGCTTAATTAGTAGGTGTTGGTTGCAAAAATATGATGGTTTTGTAAGAACTAAACGTTTTTTTAGTATTGGTACGCCTCATTTTGGTACTTACACAGCTCAAATCGTCCCTTCATTTTTGATGCCAGGTATCGCAGAGATGAAAAGAGGAAGTAGTTTATTATCTCAATTAAATAATGACTTGACTTCCTTAGAAAAGGTTGAATGTACTAGCTTTTTTACAAAATGGGACTTGATGTCTTTTCCAGGTTGGCAAGCAAAACTTTCTATTGGTGATTCTTATCACTTGCCAGTTCTGACTCATAAAGAATTGATAACCAATTCAATTTCTTTAGATATTATAGCTCAAAAGATTTTTAATAATATCTAATTAAGACCACTATGTCTTATTAGAGCATCAGTAGAGGGATGTCTACCTCTAAATTGCTTGAAAACCTTATTGGGTGAACGACTACCACCAAGACTAAGAATTGAATCGCGATATTTTTTACCAATCTTTCGGACTTCATCCTGATTAGCAAGGCCTGCTTCTTCAAATGCGGCAAAGGCATCTGAGCTGAGCACCTCAGCCCATTTATAAGAGTAGTATCCAGCGGCATAGCCACCAGCAAAAATGTGACTGAAGGCACAGAGAAATTGGTCTTCTGGTATTGGATCCATGACTGTTGTATTTTTTGCGATTTCTCGTCGTAACTCATCTGGGGAAATTTCTAAATCTTCACTCCATTGACTATGGAGTTTAAGATCAGTAAGAGCAAAATGTATTTGCCTTAGAGTTGCAAGCCCAGAATTAAATGTTCTGCTTAGCCTCAATTTATTGATTTCCGACTTCGGTAATGGTTCTTTCGTTTCCCAATGTATTGCTATTTCAGAAATTGTTTGATCCTCTAAACACCAATTTTCCATAAATTGGCTTGCTAATTCGACAGCATCCCATTCAACATTATTAATACCAGCTGCTTGAGGGTAATTTACAGTTGTCAGCATATGTTGTAGCCCATGACCAAATTCATGGAAGAGAGTTTCTACTTCTTCGAAACTCATCAGACTGGGTTTGTCCGCAATAGGAGGGGTTTGATTGCAGACTAAATAGGCTACTGGGAGAACAATATCATCCTTTGTTTTTTGATTTCGGCACAAACATTCATCCATCCAGGCACCTCCCCTTTTTGTAGCAGGACGACTGAAGGGATCAAGATAGAAGGATGCAATTTTCTGACCATCTAAATTTTTAACATTAAAGAAACGGACATCTTCATGCCATAAAGGGGCTGTATTAATTGCTTCTTCAATGTCAATTTCAAAAAGTCTTTTGCACAAATTGAATAGACCCTTAAGAACTTGATCTAAAGGAAACCATGGCCTGAGTTTCTCTTGGTCAAGATCGTATTTCTCTTTGCGTAGAACTTCAGCCCAAAAACTTACATCCCATGGAGATAGCTCAAAATCTTCGTTTTCTCCATTCCTTTTGGCACACTCACGAAGATGTATAACTTCTTTTTCAGCATGAGACATTGCAGCTAATCGTAATTCTTCGAGTAATGTCTCAACTGCTTCCTCATTATCGGCCATCTTAGTGGATAAACTAATTTCACACCAGTTTTTATAGCCTAATTGTTTTGCCTGCTTATTTCTAAGATCTAAAATCTCCTCTATTATTTTTTTGTTGTTAAGTGCTCCATCGCTAGCTCTACTTACAAAGGCTCTATAAACTTTCTCTCTGACTGATCTGTTTTTTGCATAGGTTTGAAAGGGTATATACCTAGGTAAATCCAAACCAACTCTCCATGGCCCATTAGAAGCTGATGGATCATTTTCTCCTTTGGCTTTATCACCAGCTTCCTTTGCAGCAAGGGCTAATGTTTCAAGAGCTCTTTGAGGAAGGCCCTCAACTTCCGAGTGATGTTCTAATAAAAGACTCCAATTCTTAGTTGCATCTAATACGTTGTTGCTAAAAGTAGTTGATAATTCAGCTAATCGTTCACTGCGCGAATTAAATAGCGTCTTTTCATCGGCCTCTAGACCAATGCCTTTATTTTTCATAGCTATTAGTTCAGTGTCAATTATTCTTAGTTGCGTTTCATCTTTTATATTTCCATGCTCTTTTAAATTTGAGAGCGCTTTGAAAACGACTTCGTTTTGGGCAAGCTGATTACTAAATCTAACGATTTTTGGTTGTTGATTTGAATGTACTTCACGTAACTCTGAGGAATTGCATACAGCATTAAGATGACTTACCACTCCCCAGCTCCACCTCAGCTTTTCACCTATTTCATACAGTTGAGGCATTACATCTTCCCAACTTAGAGAACTTTTAGTTGATAATTTTTTATCGAGTTGTTCTTCTAGGTTTTTTAATTTCTCATTTAGATCTTCTATAAGTTTGGGTATGTTTTCAGTGATCTCTTTAGGGGTGATTTTAGCGTAATTAGGCAAACCCTCACCTTTTAATAATGCTGATGGCTTATGTAAGGTCATTTTTTAGATTCAAAAACTAACTAATTGGTACAAGGTTATTGGTAATTAATGATTGTGCGAGAGCATTTGTTGATACCTCATATAAATCAATTGCTATTCTTGGCCAAAAACCGATTACTAATGTAGGGACTAAGAGGCTTAAACCTATTGAAAGCTCTCTTGCGTCCATTTCTTTGACGATTGATAACGCCGGTATCCTAGGGCCAAAGAAAACTCTTCTACACATTGAGAGGAGGTATATGGGTGTTAAAACCAGACCAATAGCTGCTAAAAGGATAGTTATCGCTCTAAATAAAGAAGTGAATCCTTCTTGACTCGTTACACCTAGAAAAACAGTGATTTCACTGATAAATCCACTCATCCCTGGTAAGGCAAGAGATGCCAGAGAGCTAGTTAAGAAGAATGCAAAAGTAATTGGCAAAGCCTTTGCTAGACCACCCATGTTGGGAATTGAAAGGGTATTAGTTCTTTCATAAAAACTTCCAGTAACAAAAAACATTGCTGCTGCAATTAATCCATGGCTAATCATTTGGAGCATCGCCCCACTTATTCCCAGTGCATTAACCGCACCAATTCCAACAAGAACAAAACCCATATGACTTACAGAACTGCAGGCTATGCGTCTTTTTACATTGTCTTGAGCAAAGGCATTTAGGGCTCCATAAATAATATTTACTATCCCAATGATAATCAGAGCTGGAGCTAGTATTAAATGAGTATCTGGCAGGATTTGAACGTTAAATCTTATGAGAGCATAACCTCCCATTTTTAGTAAAACACCAGCCAATAGCATTGAGACAGGTGCATTTGCCTCCCCATGAGCATCGGGCAACCAGGTATGTAGTGGAAAGATAGGAAGCTTTACTCCAAAACCAATTAAAAAACCTAAATAACAAAATATCCCAAAATTCCCAGAAAAAGATTTGGATGCAATTTCACTTAAATTAAAGGTAAATTGATCTCCAGAAAGTGCTAAAGCAAGCCCACTGATTAAAATTAAAAGAGATGCTAAAGCTGTATAAAGGATAAATTTTGTAGCTGCATATAGTTTTCTTTTCCCTCCCCAAATAGCAATCAATAGATATACAGGAACTAGTTCTAGCTCCCAAGCTAAAAAGAAGAGTAAGAAATCTTGTGATAAAAAAACTAAAGCTTGGGCAGAAGCTTGTATGAGTAATAAAGCAAAATATAATCGTGTTTTTTGTTTTACTTTCCAACTAGCTGCTGCGGACAAAAGAGTGATTAGACCGCTTAGTACAACAAGCGGGGCGGATATGCCATCAACACCTAATGACCATTCGAGTCCAATAGAAGGAAGCCACTGAAGTCGTTCAATCAATTGAAGACTTTCGCTACCTGGATCAAAAAGATTTGCAAACGCTCCCAATATGATTAAAAAGTCGGCTAATAAAATGACCAAAGATATATTTCTTGGAAGATTAGAATTTTTACTTTCTTTCGTTGGAAGAAATGGCATTATCAATGCTCCAAAAGCTGGAAGGAGCACAATGAGTGAAAGCCATGGGAATACCGTCTGAGAATCCATGCTCATTGGTAGATTGGCATCCATGATTTGAGGCAGGTCAGCCATAAAGTTATCAGTTTTTGTTCGTTTTCATGAGTAGAACTACCCAATAGTGTTTGAAATGCATTCGCTGCCTCTTAGTTGAACACTCATTAATGGAGCACGACTAGCTACGCCAGCGGTTTCCCAAGCTTTGACCATCGCAACGCTGACCTCTCTTCCTTTAGACGCTTTGCACAAGGCAAGAATGCTTGGTCCTGCTCCACTTATTGCACATCCTAAAGCTCCAGCAGCCTTTGCTGCCTCTCTTACCTCTAATCCACCTTTAATTAAGCCCCATCTGTATGGCTCATGAAGCTTGTCATGCATACCATCTGCAATTAAATCCTCATTTCCAGTCCTTAGTCCCTGAAGAAGAAGAGTAAGTGCGCCTAAATTAATTACTGCATCATTTACAGGGATGTTTTCAGGCATGACCCGTCTTGCTTCGCTGGTGCTTAGGCGTATTGATGGTATGGCAACTACCGCTTTAATTGATTGATCCCAATCACATCGAACTACGCGCCACCTATCATTTGATGTTTTGGCTGTTACGCAAAGACCACCAATTAATGATGGAACGACATTATCTGGATGTCCCTCTATATCAATAGCTAGTTCCAATAACTTTTCTTTAGGCAAAGGATATCCTGCTAGAGCATTTGCTCCAACGAGGCCAGCCACAATTGCTGTAGCGCTGCTTCCAAGTCCCCTTGCAGGAGGAACAGCTAGTTTTACTCTCGCTTCAAGGGCAACAGGCTCTATACCTGCAGTTCTCCAAACTCTTTGAGCAGCTCGATAAAAAAGGTTCTCAGGGCCACCTCTTAAATGATTTCCCTCAGTACTTTCCATTATTAATTCAAATCTTTCTCCATTACCTTCAATTCTTCTGATAGTGAAGTGGTTTGAGAGATCTAATGCGGCTCCAAGGCAATCAAACCCTGGTCCAATATTGGCTGTAGTAGAGGGAACTTCTACTACGACAGTTTGTCCTATTTTTGGCGGCCCCATGTTTTTTTCCTTTAACTAAGTCTCCCATTTGATTCGGCACTTAAGTGTGCTCTGCAAGCTGAACTGAATAATGTCGCTTCTGGATCTTTTAGAACAATCAATGGAATGTCCTTTAGATAAGATTGAAATCGACCTTTATTACTAAATGCATCAAGGAAGTTTGAAGAGTTTATTCCATTGAGGTTTTTTATTGCAGTCCCCCCTGCAATCCATAATCCAGAAGAGCAAAGTTCTTGTAAAGCAAGGTCTCCAGCTGCAGATCCATAGGCATTGAGCCATAGTTGTAAAGCTTCAGACATTAATTTGTCACCGTTATTTGCTTTTTCCCATACGAGTGCTGGTAAATCTATAAAAGCTGATTTGTCACTATCCATTTTTTTTAAAATTTTCTTAAGTGAATGGGTTCTATTTGTTGGATCATCCAATTTCCATCTAGCAATCATTCCAAGGCCA
>QCIG01000033.1 GCA_003216815.1 Prochlorococcus sp. AG-402-K14
ATTTTGAGAGATCTTGGCAACTTAAAAGAAGCAGAGTTGGCTACACATCAAGCAATCAAAATTTATCCTGATTGTATATTGGCCCATCTCAATCTAGGAAATATTATGAGAGACCTTGGTAAATATAAGGAAGCAGAGTTGGCTACACGTAAAGCAATTGAAATTGACCCTAACTTTGCACTAGCGTATTCCAATCTCGGTAGCATTTTGAGAGATCTTGGTAACTTACAAGAAGCAGAATTAGCTACACTTAAAGCAATTGAACTGGATCATACTTGTGCTTTAGCCCATGCCAATCTGGGAAATATTATGAGAGATCTTGGTAAATATAAAGAAGCAAAGTTATCTACACGTAAAGCAATTACACTTGATCCTCAATCATCAAAATTAAAATTAAACTTAGGAATCTGTCAATTTGCTCTAGGAGATATAAAGTCATCATTGGAAACACTTGAATTAGCATATAGAATTGATTCCAATGATATAGTTATTAATACCTTAAGAGAAATTCTTCAGGTGAGAAATAGAAAAAAACCTAAAAATCTACGAGTAGAAAATATAATAAATAATCAATCTGAAGATAGAGCTGATTGGGATCCACTTATATTGAATCGAGTTGTAGAAAAAGATCTAATTAATGTATTATATAAAATGAAAGCTGAAGAAGCATCAAATCAGAATAAATTTCCACGACCCATTTATGGAAATGTAAAAGGATCAAACTATGAATTATTTAAGCATGAGATACCAATAATTCAATCTTTTCAGGAAGATTTAAATCAAATACTAGGTGACTATTTTGAATCAGAAATCTATATTACTGAATCCTTTTTTAATATCATTCAACCAAAGAATGGTCAGGGAGGGGGTAATAAAATCCATAATCATCTCAATGAAGTAGACAAAATCCCAGAACTTAATATAGCAAGGCAGAAATTTAGCTTAGTTTATTATTTATCTATAGGAGACCAAAATTGTAAAGATCAAGGTACGTTAAAATTTCATGAACCAACAAAAGAATTTTTGCCTAGAGAGGGAATGTTAGTTATCTTCCCAGCATCTAGATTACATTCAGTATATTATAATGGTAAAAAAGATAGAGTTGTTATAGTAGTTAACTTCTATGTGATATGAGTCCATCTACTAATTCTTAATATAGACAGTAAAAATTTTAAGACAAAATCTATATATCAAGCTTCTAATTAAATAATTTCATTTCTCTCTACAGAAATAACTATATAAATCAAGTTATCAATAAACTTCATCAAAAAAATATCACCGGGTCAATCGTGAAATTCTGCAATACTCCAAACAATCTATTTCACTAAAATAAGTGATTTCTATAGTTATATTTTAAAACATTTTTAGAACATTTTAGCTTACTGACTTTTCGTCATGAAAAATAAGCTTAGAGATCAGGTCAATCAAAATAAATATTATTTGACCAAAATATTCGGTCTTCTTAGCCATCAAGACCTAGAGAGGTAAAATAAAATCAGGTTTATCTTATTGCTCTGAATACTTAAGAACAATATTTTCAAAAGTCTAAAAATGATTGGAATTAGTAGTAAAATCTTAAGAATAAGAAGCTAGAAAAGAAAAATATGGATAGGCACAACACAAAAGATAAAGGAAGACTAGCAATGAATAAAGTAACTACATTTACAATTCCATTTAATTTAGAAGAAATCAAAGAAAATATAAATATTACTACTAAGACTCGATCAAAGCTTGCTAAGGAACACATAATGAAGCAAGCCATTCAGTTCCATTCAAAGGGAGACATACAAAAAGCAGTAACATACTATCAACATTTCATAAATGAAGGATTTAAGGATCACATAGTTTTTTCGAATTATGGATCAATCTTAAAATCACTTGGAAAATTACAAGAAGCAAAATCATATCAACTAAAAGCAATTGAAATAAATCCTGACTTCGCACAGGGATATTACAATTTAGGAAATGTATTAAGAGATCTTGGAAAATTACAAGAAGCAGAAGTCTCAATACAAAAAGCAATTGAAATAAATCCTGACTTCGCACAGGCTTATTTAAATCTGGGAAATATATTTAGTGATCTTGGTAAATTAGAAGAAGCTGAAGCATCTCTCAATAAAGCAATTCATCTTAAGCCTGATTTAGAACAGGCTTATTCAAATCTTGGAGTGATCTTGAGTGATCTTGGTAAATTAGAAGAAGCTGAAGCATCACTAAATAAAGCAATTCATCTTAAGCCTGATTTCACTGATGCTCATTTCAATCTATTTCGCCATTATGAACAAATAAATAATCTAGATAAACTCAAAGAATGTTTAAAAGAGTTTAGTAATATAGCTATTATTAAAAATGAACTATTTCTATTCCGAGCTAGATTAAATTTTAGAAATAAGGAATATAAAAATGCTAAAAAACTCATTGATAATATCTCTCCTGAATGGATAGAAAAAAGTATTAATCGCAAACAAATAATATTTTGGAGTTATAAAGCATTTATAGAGGAAAAAATAGGCAATTATGATATTGCCTACTCTTGCTTTAAAAAGAGTCAAGAGGATTCATCATATACAAGAATTAGTAAGCTTTCATTCTTAAAATTCATTAGTTCTTATAAAAAAAGTGTAATGAACAAAAAGCCTATTATTAAAAAGTTCAATGATAATTTTGAAGATTCGAATCTTGGATTCTTAATAGGTTTTCCTCGATCGGGAACAACTCTATTAGATAGTATTCTTAGAAGTCATCCTCATATTGAAGTAATAGAAGAAAAACCTTTAATTAAATCGATTGAGAAATCAATTAAAGAAAAATTTAATGCAAACCCTGAAAATCTATTTAATATTTCACCAGATGAAATACATTTTCTTAGACAAAAATACGTTAAATCATTAAACAAATATAAAAGTAAGGATGTTAATCTAATAATAGATAAATTACCATTGAATACTGTTTCACTTCCATTGATTAATCTTCTATTCCCTAACTCTAAAATAATATTTACTCATAGGCATCCCTACGACACAGTTCTTTCTTGCTTTCAACAAACCTTTGAGCCAAATGAAGCAATGGCAAATCTAGTAAGTCTTAAATTATCATCAATAATGTATGATCAAGTGATGGATGCTTGGAATATTTTTCAAAAGAATCTTAAGTTTAATTTTATAACATCAAAATATGAAAATCTTATTGAAGACTTTGATAATCATACCTTGAAAATATTAGATTTTCTAGGACTGGGATGGGATGATAATGTTAAGAACTATAGAAAAACAGCATTAGCTAGAGGCACAATAAATACCCCATCATTTTCCCAAGTTGTTCAACCCCTCTACAAAACATCAATCCGAAAATGGAAAAACTATGAGAAATACTTTGAAGATTGTCATAAATATCTAGATAAATGGGTTGTATATTTTGATTATTAATTAGATCTTTAAAGGAACTATTAGGTTGATGATAAGAAGCAAACAAACTTCTAAAGCTGATTCTAATATCAAAAAAGATGCTTGGAGGAATCCATATAGGATTAAGATTAGTAGTAAAATATCAAAAATTACAGTATTGAAAAGCATAAATGGACGAATCTAGTAAGCAAGCAAAAGAAAAACAGAAAGTCACTAAAGTAAAAACATTCCCAGTGCCATTAGCATTAGGAGAAAGTAAAGAAAATATTACTTATACTTCTCAAATAAATACTAAACTTTCAAAAGCAGAAATAGTCGCGCAGGCATTTAAGTATCATTCACAAGGTAATATTTCCGAAGCAAGCAAATACTACCAATATTTAATAAATCAAGGTTTTAATGATCCAAGACTTTTTTCTAATTATGGCAGCATCTTAAAAGATCTTGGAAAATTACAAGAAGCAAAATTATATCAACTAAAAGCAATTCAACTCAATCCTTTTTCTGCAGAGGCTCATTACAATTTAGGAAACACTTTAAAAGATCTTGGAAAATTACAAGAAGCAAAATTGTATCAACTAAAAGCAATTCAACTTAATCCTGATTTCACAGAAGCACATTCAAATCTAGGGCTTTTATTTAATGAAATTGGCAAATTGCAAGAAGCAAAATTATATCAACTAAAAGCAATTCAACTTAACCCTAACTACGCAAAAGCTCATTCAAATCTTGGGCTTTTATTAAGTGAAATGGGCCAATTACAAGAAGCAGAATTATCTACTCGTAAAGCAATTGAACTTAATCCTAACTTCGCAGAGGCTTATTCAAATCTTGGAAGCATATTGAATAATCTAGGACAATTAAAAGAAGCAGAAATCTCACTTCGCAAGGCCATTAAACTTAAGCCTGATTTCGCAGATGCTTATTTCAACCTTACATTAATAGATCTTCTAAAAGGAGATTATCAATCTGGTCTAGAAAACTATGAGTTTAGATTTAAGAAAAAGCAACCCGTTATTCCTCATAGCAAGCCAAAAAGCAAAATTGTCAATAATCAACAATTACAAAAAGGAGAGAAACTTTTAGTCATTAGTGAGCAAGGCATAGGAGATATTTTTCAATATATGCGTTACATACCATATCTACGAAATCAAGGTTTTGATATTTCTTTTTGTACTTTAGAAAAACTACATACATTAATCCAAGCATCTGCTATTGATCCAAATCCATACAGTCCAAAGGAAGCAAAACAAATCTCAGAAGGTCAATGGATACCACTGTTATCTTTAGCGAAATATCTCAAGGTAAGTCCGAAGAATCCAATAGTTACCAAACCCTATATTTTTTCAACACATGAATTAAACAAGAAATGGCAAAACCTCCTCTCTAAAGAGAAAAGACCTATCGTTGGTATTAATTGGCAAGGAAATCCCAAGATGGAAAAGCGTCATTATCAGGGACGCTCAATTGGTTTAAAAGAGTTCGCAGCTTTAACTAATAAAAATAAAATTACAATGCTTTCTCTGCAAAAAGGTTTTGGTTCGGAGCAATTAGAAGATTACTCATTTCAAAATCAGTTTGTAAAATGCCAACCTCAAATAAATTCCACTTGGGATTTTCTGGAAAATGCTGCCATAATTCAAAACTGTGATTTAATTATTACTTGTGATACTTCAATTGCTCATTTAGCTGGAGGAATGGGAAAAACAGTTTGGTTATTATTAAGAGATATACCTTATTGGACTTGGGGGCTAGTAGGAGACACAACGTTTTGGTATCCATCTATGAGACTATTCCGACAAAAAAAACGACATGATTGGAATGAAGTCATGATAAGAGTAACAAGTGCACTACAAGAAGAAATAAAATTAAAATATAACTCATAAAAAGGACACATTAAATACCTATTTTGAACTATATATTTCTTATAAGATATAACCGTAAAAAAAAATTATCACTAAAAGTTAGACGTTTTCGTTAGTCTTGCTGACCAGGTAAAACAATGTATGAAGTATAAAAACTATTATGCTTGGGTTTCTTAAATATAAGAAATCACGGGGAACATCTTATAAAGCAAATATTTATATGAGAAAAGAAAAACATATTTTAGTGGTATGCACATGTAACAGGAATTTATACCGATTCTTATCCATTCAAATATGGAGCAAATAGGAATACAGAATAACTCCTCACACATAGTTCTGTATTCGAAGAAAGGCACTCAAAGTCACCAATGAGACGAAGTGCCTTTCTTGATTCAAGTAGGCAATTCATTAGTTGAGCATGAAATTGATGAGGGATTCTGCTTAAGCATCCTTCATTTCAAGGGACGCCCTAGTTTCATCTACAAAATGCATTTCAAGTTCATTACTAAATATGTCCGTGCCCTTGGAGGGAACAATGAGGGGTAAGTTTCTATAAGTAAGCAAACAATTTTCCATTTTTAATTCCTGCGATGAATAATTTCCATCGTGCAATCCACCCTCTGTCTTGAATTCTCCTGCCTCTGTTCTCGACCAAAGAATAAACCAATCAAGGTTTTCCAATCTTTCTAGTTTTGCTTCATTCCATTCGTGGTATTCAGCAGAATCAAAAAACTCCATCACTGATGTCTCTACACTCTCTCCATCAACTTCGATTCCTCCTTCATCTAAATGGATTTTATATTCCTCTGCTCCATCCTCTTCAAGAAGAACTTCATTATTAAAAGTCTTCTGTGCTAGTGACAACATCTCTTCTTTTCTGTCATCAAGCATCTTGCTGATAATAATGTCTTCATCCCAGTGACGCTCATCAATAATGTATCTTAATGAACCAAATCTTTCAGCAAGAGCCATGTTAGCAGCATCTTTAGCCATCTTCGCTGCTTTCTCACTATCTTCATCAAGTTCATGTTTCAAACGTTTTAAGTCACTCGCTAGTACATCCATTTTTTTATAAAACTCACCATAGTATTTTCCCGCTCTAGTTTTTTCAGTTGAATAGAAAACCTTGATGTATTGAATATCCCCATTGTAAGTAACTTCAAATGACATTAGATCGGAAATATCTCACATTAAAATAATCACGCTTTTTACGAAGACTCGCCACAATTAATTTGCATAGTGGAATGTAACGTTCAAAAAAACGACCGAACAGGCTAGAAGAAAACTCATAAAAATTGCAATTATTCAAGTACTTAACTTACAGAGAGCAAGAGAAATCTACTCCACCCTTGCTTATACCTTGTGATTTTCCAAAAATCATCTCATTCTTCTTGTAATTTGCTGATCGATAAAAAATATAAAAACCTTTCCATGTCATTTCGGAATTGGCATCGATTGCACTCAATGAAACCATTCAATTCCTGATGAATTTTCCTCTTAATACTTTACAACCCAAATAGAACACATAGTTTCTTAGTACTAAGATATTCCAACTCAAGCAGTCCTAATTAATAAAGCAAGGTCATACAATCAGTAAGGGATGTACTTGTTGTAATCAAAAGATTATTAAAGACAATAACTATTTTTAGTAGTCGATAATACTACACTCGATAACTTCACCTCAAAATGTTTTTGATAATCTCAATCCGGGACTCAACAATTTTCCCTCAATTCTTATCATCACTGTGGAAAAGCATACAAATATCTTTAAATTTATTTTTAGGTCTGAAACATTATTTTAGAGATTGAAAAATAATATTAAATCTTATTTCGCAATATTAATGTTGTCCTCTGCTCCTACATCTCTCTATAGATAGATAATAGAAAAGTACATTTTATTCATCTCTCTATACAGGTTTAAAATAATGTTAGAAAGCATTTTATAAACTTTAAATCAGTAGTAAAATACTAAGAATCAAAGCATATATGAAAGAATCTAATCAAACAGAACCAGGAGAAAAGAAAGTCTCTGAAGTAACAATATTCCCAGTTCAGGTCTCTTTAGGAGAAATTCAAGAGAATATTTCTATTTTCACTAAGACCAATAAGGAACCAGCTAAAGAACAAATACTTAATCAAGCATTTAAATATCACTCACAAGGAAAGATAGCACAAGCATCAAAATATTATCAAAATCTCATAAAGCAAGGGTTCAGGGATCACAGGCTTTTTACTAATTATGGAATCATATTAAGAAACTCTTACCAATTAAAAGAAGCCGAATTATCTACTCGAAAAGCAATTGAACTGAAGCCTAATTATGCAACTGCACATTATAATCTTGGATGCATATTGAAAGACCTTGGCAAATTAAAAGAAGCATCTATATCACTAAGCAAAGCAATTAAAATTGAGCCTAAGTTTGCTAATGCTCATTCAAATCTAGGAGGGATATTAAGAGATCTTGGCAAATTAAAAGAAGCTGAATTGTCTACTCGACAAGCAATTAATTTCCAACCTAATTTCGCTAATGCACATAATAATCTCGGAACCATATTACGAGAACTTGGTAAATTAAAAGAAGCTGAATTGTCTGCTCGAAAAGCAATTGATCTCAAACCTGATTTCGCTAATGCATATTATAATCTCGGAACCATATTACGAGAACTTGGTAAATTAAAAGAAGCTGAATT
>QCIG01000034.1 GCA_003216815.1 Prochlorococcus sp. AG-402-K14
TCTACATCTTTCTGAGCAGTAAACGACACTTTCCCAATTTTTAGCCCATTTCTTTCTCCATTGAAAGTCTCTTAGGCAGGTTGGACAACTTTTTTTATCAATTTGATTTTTCACTTTTGTTTTGGTGACCTGAATCTAGCCTTGTGATTAGGAAAAAAATGCTTTGATTTCCTTCCAGTAACTCTTTTTCTCCATATCTTAAAAGAAGATGGTTTTAAATTTGAGCGCATTAACTGAATAACTTCTTTTTCTTTTAGGTTGAATTGAAAGTTGATTGCGGCAAAAGGGGTTCTATCCTCCCATGCCATTTCGA
Source organism: Prochlorococcus sp. AG-402-K14 (assembly GCA_003216815.1). Classification (GTDB taxonomy): domain Bacteria; phylum Cyanobacteriota; class Cyanobacteriia; order PCC-6307; family Cyanobiaceae; genus Prochlorococcus_B. The sequence goes on from QCIG01000034.1 coordinate 314, forward strand.
CAATGCGGTCAATTTCAGCTGAATTTAACTTTTTGAGTAAGATTTTTTTAACCAATTCAAAATTAACTTACAAGAAGTTTGTGAATGCATAGGTACGTATATCCCTCAGGTTTCTATTTGATTTAAAAAAACGTCATTGCGTATTAATTTGTTTTGGATATATGAAATGAATTATTTGTCCTCGCACTCAGGATTGTTTTTTGTTATGACAGTTGATGTTGATAGGAATTGAAGTCGAAGTTCGTTTCTCTGTCAACGCTGGAAGAGTGCTTGCGCTCTTCCATGTAATAAAAAATCTATTCATAGTTAAGCAGAACTTATCTATAATCATGAATAAAAATATTTAACTTATCTCGATATTTGTTTTGTATGAATAGATACTAATAGGATTGTTAAGTTTTACTTATGTGCGTGTATTAAATGATATTTGATTATTAATCATTGGCAGTTTCTTTGAGTTTTAGATAGTTAATAAGTCTACTAACTTGTAGTCTGGAAAATATATATTTACCCTGAATTCGTATGCAGACCTATGGAAATCCAGATGTCACCTACGGGTGGTGGGCTGGTAATTCAAGGGTTACTAACCGCGCTGGAAAGTTTATTGCAGCTCATGCAGGTCACACTGGCCTGATTTCATTTGCTGCAGGAGCTAGCACTCTTTGGGAGTTAGCCAGGTTTGATCCTTCTTTAGCTATGGGGCATCAAAGTTCTATCTTTCTTGCTCATCTTGCTTCTATTGGAATTGGATTTGATGATGCAGGTGTTTGGACTGGAGCAAATGTTGCTTCTGTAGCAATAGTCCATATTATTGCTTCGCTTGTATACGCAGGAGGGGCTCTTTCTCACTCTCTTCTTTTCGACGGTGATTTGGCTGATGGACCTGGACCTACTACTCAGAAATTTAAGCTTGAATGGGATAATCCTGATAACTTGACATTTATTCTTGGACACCATCTGATTTTCTTTGGAGTCGCTTGCATTGCTTTTGTTGAATGGGCAAGGATCCACGGAATTTACGATCCTTCTATAGGAGCTGTTCGACAAGTTGAGTACAACCTTAACTTGACCAATATTTGGAACCATCAGTTTGATTTTTTATCTATCGATAGTCTTGAAGATGTTCTAGGGGGGCATGCATTCCTTGCATTCGTTGAGATCACAGGTGGTGCTTTCCACATTGCTACTAAGCAGGTTGGAGAATACACAGAATTTAAAGGCAAGAATATTCTTTCTGCTGAAGCTGTACTATCTTTCTCTTTGGCCGGTATTGGTTGGATGGCTATTGTTGCAGCTTTCTGGTGTGCAACAAATACAACTGTTTATCCTGAAGCTTGGTATGGGGAGCCTTTAGCTTTGAAATTTGGAATTTCTCCCTATTGGATTGATACGGTAGATGTGAGTGATAGCACGGCATTTGCAGGTCATACCACACGTGCTGCCTTAACTAATGTCCATTATTATTTTGGATTTTTCTTTTTACAAGGTCATTTATGGCATGCAATCCGTGCATTGGGCTTTGACTTTAGGAGAGTTACAAATGCTGTTGCGAGTTTGGATACCGCAAAAGTTACTCTTAATGGCTAATTGATTTAATTATTGGATACTCCCAAAAAGCCCCGTAATTTTTTTCGGGGCTTTTTAAATTTAAAAAAAACTTGACTGATATTAATTAGTTATTCTCAAATCCCATATTTCACTGCTTTTCTAGGGAAAATCAATGAATAATCACAGTTATTCTGTTAATTAGATTTGTACATTAAATAAAGACCTTTTACGATTTCAAGCAAATTTATTGCACTAAATGTAAGGTAGGGCGAATTTCGACTTCAATTTCCTCAATTATGCAGTCCTACGGAAACCCAGACGTCACTTACGGGTGGTGGGTTGGTAATTCTGTCGTAACAAATAAGTCAAGCCGATTTATTGGCTCGCATGTTGCTCATACAGGATTGATTTGTTTCGCAGCTGGTGCAAACACACTTTGGGAGCTCGCTAGATACAACCCAGATATTCCAATGGGACACCAAGGAATGGTAAGTATCCCTCATCTGGCTTCTATTGGTATTGGTTTTGATCCAACTGGAACAGTCTTCGACGGTACGTCGATTGCTTTTATCGGCGTATTCCATCTGATTTGTTCAATGGTTTATGCGGGTGCCGGTCTTTTACACTCTTTAATTTTTAGCGAAGACACTCAAAACAGTTCAGGTTTGTTTGCTGATGATCGTCCTGAACATCGTCAAGCCGCACGATACAAACTTGAATGGGATAACCCAGATAATCAGACTTTTATCCTTGGTCACCATTTAATTTTCTTTGGTGTTGCATGCATATGGTTTGTTGAGTGGGCCAGAATTCATGGGATTTACGACCCTGCAATAGGAGCTGTTCGACAAGTTGAGTACAACCTGAACTTGACTAACATTTGGAACCATCAGTTTGATTTCTTGTCTATCGATAGTCTTGAAGATGTTATGGGTGGTCATGCATTTTTAGCATTTGTTGAGATCACAGGTGGAGCTTTCCATATTGCTACTAAGCAAGTTGGAGAATACACAGAATTCAAAGGAAAGAATATTCTTTCTGCTGAAGCAGTTCTTTCATGGTCTCTTGCTGGTATTGGCTGGATGGCAATTATTGCTGCTTTCTGGTGTGCAACAAATACTACTGTTTACCCAGAGGCTTGGTATGGAGAAACATTAGCTCTTAAATTTGGCATCTCTCCTTATTGGATTGATACTGCTGATATGACTGGAGTAGTTAGTGGCCATACTTCAAGAGCTTGGCTTACAAATGTTCATTACTATCTTGGTTTCTTCTTTATTCAAGGTCACCTTTGGCATGCAATTCGTGCTTTAGGCTTTGATTTTAAGAAGGTTACTGATTCAATTAGTAATCTTGATAGCGCTAGGGTTACCCTTTCTGATTAATTATTGGTTTTTAAGATTCCATAAAAAAAGAGTCTCGTCAGCAGACGGGACTCTTTTTTTTGTGAAAAAAATAAATTAGTTTTTAATTTTCTTTAGTTTTTATAGTTTTCAGGCTTTGCCCAAGGGTCGATCCTTTTGGAGTCATCAGAATAATAAAAGAATTGAGATGCTCCAAACACTGCCCCTAATCCACATAGAGCAGCTGCTACATTAAAACCACCTGATGGTTTGATTAAACCAATATCTGATGGGTGCGGAAGTTGAGTGGCAAAATCAAGAAGGTGAGAAAAATCAATCATTGAGTAAAAAAATTGTTTTTATTGATAACCCAGGTGGCCACTATGCCAAACCCGTGTTTGTGGATATTACATTAATTTGAGAACTAAGAGAGAGATACAAAATTTTCTTAGTCATTTAAAACCCTTTGGGTCGTGATTTTTTCTTAGAGGTGTCAGTATTTTCAATTAGTCCTTTAGATTTGTGATTTTTTTGAAAAAGATAAAAAACTATTGCTATTAGACAAATACCAAGAAGTACCAACCATATGATTCCTGCAAAATATGGCAGTCCATGAAGGTCTTGCAATTCAAGTTGTAAAGCCGATTTCATTTTTTGATATTTAAATTTTTCTTTAGTATTTCCATGAAAACCTAGTTTAGTTGCGGGTTAAGGCAATTTGAAGAAAAAAAACTTTACTACTTCTGTATAAGACCTTATTACTATTAGTAGTTTTTGAATTGAGCTGCCTGTAAGGTGTGCTCACCGTATTACGCCAAAAATCTTAAATCATGCAGACCTACGGAAACCCGGATGTCACCTATGGTTGGTGGGCTGGAAATGCTGGGGTTACTAACAAATCTGGTAAATTCATTGCTGCTCACATTGCTCATACTGGGCTAATAGCCTTTGCAGCAGGTGGAAGCACTCTATGGGAACTAGCAAGATACAACCCTGAAATCCCAATGGGCCATCAGAGTTCTATCTTTCTTGCTCATTTAGCTTCAATTGGTATCGGCTTTGATGAGGCTGGTGCTTGGACAGGTGCAGGTGTCGCCTCTATTGCCATCGTGCATTTGGTTCTTTCCATGGTGTATGGAGCCGGCGGATTATTGCACTCAGTGCTATTTGTTGGTGACATGCAAGATTCACAGGTTCCTCAGGCTAGAAAGTTCAAGCTTGAATGGGATAACCCAGATAATCAGACTTTTATACTTGGCCACCATTTACTTTTCTTTGGTGTTGCATGTATATGGTTTGTAGAGTGGGCCAGAATTCATGGGATTTATGACCCTGCATTAGGAGCTGTTCGACAAGTCGAATACAACCTGAATTTGACTAATATTTGGAATCATCAGTTTGATTTCTTAGCCATTGATAGTCTTGAGGATGTATTAGGTGGGCACGCCTTCTTGGCTTTCATAGAAATCACAGGTGGTGCTTTCCATATCGCTACCAAGCAAGTTGGTGAGTATACGAAGTTTAAAGGAGCTGGTCTTCTCTCTGCTGAAGCAATTCTTTCCTTCTCATTAGCAGGTATAGGTTGGATGGCTGTTGTAGCAGCTTTCTGGTGTGCCCAGAATACGACTGTTTACCCTGAGGCTTGGTATGGAGAAGCATTGATATTGAAGTTTGGAATTGCTCCTTATTGGATCGATAGTGTTGATCTTTCTGGAGGCCCAGCTTTCTTTGGTCACACAACTAGAGCTGCTCTTTCAAATGTTCATTATTACTTTGGTTTCTTTTTCCTTCAAGGTCATTTATGGCATGCTTTAAGGGCTATGGGATTTGACTTTAAGAAAGTTCTTAAAGAGCCTCTTCCAGCTCAGCTTTATTGATTAAAAAAACAAAATGTTTTTAAAGAGGAGAGAAATCTCCTCTTTTTTTTTTCAAATTTTTTTCTTTAATTTTTGATCGGGTTTCAAAAAAATTAATTCGTTTTACATTGTTGAAATTTCCTATCAAATATTGTTAGATCTTCTGCATTTAGCTTTTTTGAATAATTTGTCGAGAATTCTGCATTTTAAAATTAAGCTATAACTAGACTTTGGAAGATTTCTACTGTTTCCTGTAGATAATATTTCAGCTTTCCAAAAATCGTTCTTACCTTCGCAATGGGCAAAAAAAGTCAAACTAAATAACGACCTCTAACTATTTTGCACATATCATTTCAGCAGCGTGTAATCTGCACGCATATTTCGCCTGTATCGCTTAAAAAATTATGCAGAGCTATGGAAATCCAGATGTTACCTATGATTGGTGGGCTGGTAATTCTGTGGTCACCAACCGCTCAGGCCGATTTATAGCCTCCCATATTGGGCATACAGGCTTGATCGCGTTTGCGGCTGGTGGAAGCACACTTTGGGAGCTTGCTAGATACAACCCTGAGGTTCCGATGGGACATCAGAGTTCACTATTTCTGGCTCATTTAGCTTCTATAGGAATTGGTTTCGATGAGGCAGGGGCATGGACAGGTGTAGGAGTAGCTGCAATAGCTATTGTTCATTTGGTCTTGTCAATGGTTTATGGAGGAGGCGCTCTCTTACATGCAGTCTATTTCGAGGCTGATGTCGAAGAAAGTGAAGTTCCTCGCGCTAGAAAATTCAAACTTGAATGGGAAAACCCCGACAATCAAACTTTTATACTTGGACATCATTTGTTTTTCTTTGGTGTCGCATGTATATGGTTTGTTGAATGGGCACGGATACATGGCATATATGATCCTGCAATAGGAGCTGTTCGTCAGGTTAATTACAATTTAGATTTGACAATGATTTGGAATCGACAATTCGATTTCATTGAAATCGATAGTCTTGAAGATGTTATGGGTGGACATGCTTTTCTAGCTTTTGCTGAATTAACTGGAGCAACTATTCATATGGTGGCCGGTTCAACTCAATGGGAAAATAAGAGACTTGGCGAATGGAGTAAATTCAAAGGATCTGAATTGCTCTCAGCAGAAGCTGTTCTTTCATGGTCACTAGCTGGTATTGGCTGGATGGCAATTGTTGCTGCTTTCTGGGCTGCATCTAATACAACCGTTTATCCCACGGAGTGGTTTGGCGAACCATTGAAATTACAGTTCTCAGTAGCACCATACTGGGTAGATACTGGAGATCTTTCTGATTCCACTGCTTTCTTTGGTCACTCAACTAGAGCTGCTCTAGTAAATGTTCACTATTACTTCGGTTTCTTCTTTTTGCAAGGTCATTTTTGGCATGCTCTTCGTGCTTTAGGATTTGACTTTAAGAAAGTTGCTGATGCTATTGGTAACAATCAAGGAGCAACTGTTAGAGTTGAAGGCGCAGGCTTTAACGGAAGAGCACCAAGATAAATTTAATTCAATAAGAAAAAATATCCCTCCTTCTGGGGGGTATTTTTTTGTCTATTTTTTAGTTAAATGACCATTTTTTCGTAAAAAATGAGATAGACCTATAAAGACCTCTAACTATTCTGGTAAAAACAATTCTAATAAGTGTAATGTAACCAAAATTTCGACTTTAATTCCTTAATTATGCAGACCTACGGAAACCCAGACGTCACCTACGGGTGGTGGGTTGGCAATTCTGTGGTGACCAATCGCGCAGGTCGATTCATAGGGTCACATATCGGCCATACAGGCTTGATTTGCTTTGCGGCTGGTGGAAGCACCCTTTGGGAGCTTGCTCGCTACAACCCAGAGATACCAATGGGTCACCAAAGTTCTATTTTTCTTGCTCATTTAGCCTCTCTTGGAATTGGTTTTGATGAAGCAGGAGTCTGGACTGGTGCAGGTGTAGCCACAATTGCTATTTTTCATTTGATTTTCTCAGCTGTATATGGAACAGCTGGATTAGCTCATTCACTTTTATTTGATCCGGACTTGAAAGATGGTCCAGTCCCTACCACTAAGAAGTTCAAACTTGAATGGGACAACCCAGATAATTTGACCTTCATTCTTGGACATCATTTGATTTTCTTTGGTGTCGCAAATATTTGGTTCGTGGAGTGGGCTAGGTGGCACGGAATTTACGACCCTGCCATAAGTGAAATCAGAACAATTTTCCCTGGATATGGGGATTTTGGAATGGTTTACGGTCATCAGTTCGACTTCCTAACCATTGACAGCCTCGAAGAAGTAATGAGCGGACATGCATTCTTGGCATTCGTTCAAATAAGTGGTGGTGCATGGCACATAGCTACCAAACAGCTTGGTGAATACACTGAATTCAAAGGTAAAGGATTGCTTTCAGCTGAAGCAGTACTTTCATGGTCTCTTGCTGGTATTGGCTGGATGGCAATTGTTGCTGCATTCTGGTGTGCACAAAATACAACTGTTTATCCAATTGATTGGTATGGAGAGCCTTTAGCTTTGAAATTTGGAATTTCTCCTTACTGGGTAGACACAGGAGATGTCTCTGATAGCACTGCATTTTTAGGCCATACAACTAGAGCCGCTTTGTCAAATGTTCACTATTACTTTGGATTTTTCTTTATTCAAGGTCATATCTGGCATGCTCTTAGAGCTATGGGATTTGATTTCCGTCGTGTTGTTGGATCAGTAGCCTCGCTGGCAACTACAGAGAGTTAGTAGATTCAAACTCAAATTTCAATCAAAAGCCTCATCAAATTGATGGGGCTTTTGATTGGGTAAAATATTTAATTAAAAATTACTCCCTTTTTATATAATCATTATCTTCATCAATT
>QCIG01000035.1 GCA_003216815.1 Prochlorococcus sp. AG-402-K14
TTCAGAGGGGTCTGGGGAGAAAAATGTATCAAAATCTACAGGGAATCGAATTTCAAGTAAAAAGCTATCCCCTGCAGAAATAATAAAGACTTTTGAAGAAGCACAACAAAACAAAAAACTTCCCGAAATTTATGTTGGAGATACAGTTCGTGTTGGTGTGCGGATAAGTGAGGGAAATAAAGAAAGGGTGCAGCCTTACGAAGGAGTTGTAATTGCAAAGAGGCATGGAGGGCTTAATCAAACGATCACAGTTAGGCGAATTTTTCAAGGGATAGGTGTTGAAAGGATTTTTCTCGTTCACAGTCCTCAAGTCGCATCGATTAAGGTTGAACGCCGAGGTAAAGTAAGAAGAGCGAAGCTTTTCTATCTGCGGGAGCGGGTGGGCAAAGCCACACGCGTAAAGCAGCGCTTCGACCGCTGAGGTCTCGGCCTCCTCAATCAACAGTCATTGTCTAACAATGACTAAAGGGTATATAAAATGCGCCGTTAGTTCAGTTGGTAGAACGCAGGTCTCCAAAACCTGATGTCGGGGGTTCAAGTCCTCCACGGCGCGTTCGAAAACCCTTTCTGCAGTTACTATTTTAAAGAATGGAGTTGGATCTTCAACCTGGCGATGTCGTAAAAGTTCTCGAGTCAGCCGCATTAGGCTGGGTCAGGGCACGAGTTATTCGGGTAAAATCAGGTGGTCGTGTAGTGGTCCAAAGCGACCAAGGCCGCGAGTTCACCGCTCGTGGGAATCAAGTTAGGCTTATTGAGCCGGCTGGTTTCCGTCCTTAAATAAGCATCAACTTATTTAGTTTTATTTCATAAGCTGCGAACTCTTTATGAGAGTTTCAGCTTTTGAAAAAATTTACAAAGAGTTTTTAAGTCAACAATATTAATCCTTAGTTGACTAGAAGGCATTTATAGGTTGATACTCTTTGGGTCTATACTCAAGATTTCTTGCGAAGGATAAAGTCCTTTTAAAGAGCTAAAACTGGGACCGTAGTTCAACTGGTTAGAGCACCGCCCTGTCACGGCGGAAGTTGCGGGTTCGAATCCCGTCGGTCCCGTATCTAAATTGATTAGAGCTTTGAAAGTTAGGGTCAGATTGGCACCAAGTCCAACAGGAACACTTCATATAGGAACAGCGAGAACAGCGCTTTTTAACTGGTTATTTGCCAAAAAAGAAGGTGGCACTTTTCTTTTAAGAATTGAGGATACAGACCTTGAAAGATCAAAAGAAGAATACATAAAAAATATATATGATGGACTTCAGTGGCTTGGTATTAAATGGAATGAACCTCCAATCATTCAAAGCGAAAGAGCAAGCAAACACAAAGAATTTATAAAGACTCTTCTTGATAAAGGATTTGCTTACAGATGCTATGCATCGGAATCTGAACTAGAAGAAATGAGAGAACATCAAAAGAAGAATGGTTTACCTCCAAGATATGACAATAGGCATAGAGTTTTAACTCCGGAGCAAGAATCAAAATTTATAGAGTCGGGTAGAAATCCAGTTATTAGATTCAAAATCAATGATGAACAAACAATTACATGGAATGACTTAATTCGAGGGCAAATGAGCTGGAGCGGAAAGGATTTAGGGGGAGATATGGTCATTGCGAGAAAAGCCCCAGCAGATTCAATCGGCGATCCCTTATATAACTTAGTTGTTGTGGCAGATGATTCAGAAATGAAAATCTCCCATGTAATAAGAGGAGAAGATCATCTAGCGAATACAGCAAAACAAATTCTTTTGTACCAGGCTCTTGATCTCAATATTCCAGTCTTCGCTCATACACCTTTAATCCTTAATTCTGAAGGTAAAAAACTTTCAAAAAGGGATGGGGTTACCTCAATTTCTGAATTCAAAAAAATGGGTTACACATCAGAAGCGATGGCAAACTATATGACTCTTCTTGGCTGGTCAGTTCCTGAAGGGATGAATGAAAGATTTAAAATTTCAGATATTTCAGAAGTATTCAGTTTTGAAAAAGTCAATAAAGCTTCAGCAAAATTTGATTGGGATAAATTGAACTGGCTGAATTCTCAAGTAATTCATGAAATGTCACCCAAAACCCTTCTACAAAATTTAGATCCTTTATTTAAAAAAAATGGATGGAATCTCCCAAGTCAAGAATTGGGATTAAAACTTGTAAATTTAATTGGTCCATCCATGATTCTAATGAACGATGGACTAGAACAAGCTAAACCTTTTTTCGAGGAGCCAACATTAAATAATGACGGAAAAAAGCAATTAGAAATAAAAGAAGCAAAGAAAATTTTACAGTTTATTCTTGACGAATTAGAAGAAATTCCATCTTCATTTATTACTGAACAACAAGCTAAAGATTTATTAAATCAAACGACAAAAACTTTAAATTTAAAAAAAGGTCTTGTTATGAAGAGTCTTAGAGCTTCACTTTTTGGAACTCTCAATGGACCTGATTTGATTCAAAGTTGGGTTTTGTTATCAGGATTCAGTAAAGATAGAGCTCGAATCAGTAGGTTTATCTAGATTTTCATCTTCATCCAGCAACCCTAACATTTTTGCTAAAGGTTGAGCTGTTAAACCTTGAATCCCTACTGTCATCAAAATTGTTAAGAACACTAATCCCTGAAGTTTTCCTGCTCCTAGTACACCAGCCTGCTCCAATCTAATAGAAAATAAAGAAGCCACTGCTGCAGTAACTATTCCACGTGGAGCCAACCATCCAAGAAACAGTCTTTGTTTGTTATCCAGAGGCAAACCATAAGTAGCTATGGAGACAGCCAGTGGTCTCACTACGATCATTAAAAAAAGTACACAAGTTATACCACCCCAACCCAAAGGACTTAGTTCTCCCCACGAAACATCTGCTGCAAGTAATGGGAAAAGCATAGTTATGGCTAACTGAGCTAATTCTCTAATTAATTTATCCAACTCATTAGCCTGAGTAGACGGTCTTTGCCCAACAACAAATCCCGCTGCCACAGAAGCTGGTAATCCCGATTCGGGTAATAACCATTCGCATACGCCAAAAAGCAAAAAAACCACCCCAAGAGTCAATTGCAATCTGAGACCTATATAAGGTTCTGTACGTAAACGCTTCAATCCTTCTGAAAGCAATAGACCTGCAATTGAACCAATTAAAACTCCACCGCCAAGTCTTGAAAGGAGACCAAGCAATAATTCTTTCCAACCATGCAAATCTCCTACAACTAGCTCTAACAACAAAAGTGCTAATACGGCTCCAATAGGTTCAAGTATCAAACCTTCAGCTTCAAGCACATCACTTAATGGCGAAGCTAGTCGAATTTGTCTAACTAATGGAGTTACTACAGTTGGCCCAGTAGCAAGAACAATAGCGCTGTAAACACCTGCTACGGACCAACCAAGTCCTGCGAACCAATGGGCAGCAAGGAATCCTGCGGCAAGTGAAATAATTAATCTAATTGAAGAAATTCTTAGAACTATTGATTTGATTGTCCCTCCAGGGAATCGAAGGTTTAAACCACCATCAAATAAAACAAGACTTACTAAAAGACCAACTATTGTCTCCAATCCCTTACCCAGATCTAAAGGTTCAACTAATCCAAGGCCTGATCTTCCAATCAATAAACCTGATAGCAGCAATAAAACCACCCCAGGGAGTCCTGTTAGCACTGATAATAATCTTGCTCCAGCTCCAGAAAAAACTGTGATACCCCAGAGCAAGCCCAGCCTCTCAGGAGTCATAAATAACTAGCCATGAAGACATAAGGGAGTATCCATTAAATCTACCTAAGAAAAGAAATAAGTTAATGAACTAATTTTACTTACATAGATATCTACAATAGCAACCCTTTCAATCCGAATATTATTTATACATTCTAATTTGAAAAATTACTGATGAAATGGTCTTAAAAAAGATTCATTAGGCATATAAAGAGGATGACGAGGGTTACCTTTTTTGCTGAGGCCCAAACTTAAAACACGTTTGGAGTGATTATTTTCACTTGAATTCAAATTTGAAAGATTTTCAATTAATTTTAGAACTTTAAGATCACGGTTATTTAATTGACCTTTATCACCCCATCCCAACCACAAATCACAATTACTATTTTGATTCCAAAATTCTAATACTTTTAAAGTAATGAAATCATTTTTTTTCCCAACTGGATCTTTACTTCTTGATAATTGCAAAGGAGATTTTGAAATCAATGCAAAAAGATTAATTACATAGACATTTTTATAATAAAATTTCGAACAAAAATTAATTATCCTTACAAGAGTCCTATCGTTATCTACTGAATTCGCTTTTGACGGATTCAAGCCAATAAAAACAATCGACTTTTGACCACTTACTAATTCTCTTTTTAAGATCCATCGATAAGACCTGCATTCACTAAACAAGCAAAATTCCAACCAAGAAATTATAGCTAATCATTATTATAAAATTAGATATATTCTCTTAGCCAGGGAAAATAAAATTTGACACTAAAAGAATAGATAAACCGACTATTAAACCTGCTATTGCAATTCTTCCATTCCATATCTCAGCTTGGGGAGTGAATCCTCTTTTCCAAGAATTAAGTTCACCTGAACTGGCAGGCCTAGTATATTCATTCGATTCATTTCCTTGCTTCATAGACATAATAAAAAAGTTAACTGAATCAAAATATTAATTAAAAAGGAGGATTAGGAGCGTAGAGCAAATCACTTTTTTCTAAAGGCCATCGAGCTGCGACACCTAATTCCATTGAGCTTTGAATATAGTTAGAGGATAATCTTAGCAAAGCTGCAGCCCCAATCATTGCCGCATTATCAGTGCAAAATTCCATTGGCGCAAGAGCGAGGTTAATTGATTTTTCAGATGCTTTTTCAAGCATCATTGTCCTTAATCTCTCATTAGCGGCAACGCCTCCAACCAAGACAAGAGTATCTAGCCCTTGCTCAAGCGCGCAACGCAAACTCCTCTCTACTAATACTTCAGCTACTACGTTTTCAAAGCTTGCGGCAATATCTTGTATAGGCAATTTTTCATTTTCTTCCCTTAGTTTTTCTATTTGTCGGAAGACAGCGGTTTTCAAACCACTAAAAGAAAAGTCATATGGATAAAAACCGCCTCCAGGCTTAGAAACTCTTCCTTTTGGGAAAGAGAATTTTTTTGGATCTCCAGATTTAGCTATTTTCTGAATTGCTGGACCTCCTGGATAAGTAAGTCCAAGCAATCTTGCAACTTTATCAAAAGCTTCACCAGCTGCATCATCATGGCTTCTACCAAGACGTTCATAGCTATGTTGAACATCAACTTTTATCAATTCTGTGTGACCTCCACTTACAAGCAAAACTAGAAAAGGAGGTTTTGGATGCTTTTCCGACAAAAAAACTGATGCAAGGTGTCCCTCCAAATGATGAATTCCTAAAAATGGGATTTGATGCAAATTAGACAAAGTTCTTGCGGTAATTGATCCAACTAAAAGTGAACCTGCCAACCCTGGCGTAACAGTTGCAGCAACGGCATCTACATCTTTTATCTGTAATTTTGATTTTGTAAAAACTTCTTCAATTAAAAATGGAAGATTTTCCAAATGTCTTCTTGAAGCAATTTCTGGAACGACCCCACCCCAATTAGCATGTTCTTCGATTTGCGAAGCTATTTCATTAGCTAACAATTCAATTTTTCCCTTGTCATTAGAAACCAGAGCAGCAGCGGACTCGTCACAACTTGTTTCGAGGGATAAAATTATTGACATATCTAGCTAGTTATCAACTAAGTTTAATACTGAAATCCTATTAAAACAGGACAACAGGAAGAAATCAGAACTCATGAGTCGTCTTTTATCAATTCTGCTTTCAGCATTCCTTTTCTTAGGAATAGCTCCAATAGCAAACGCAAGACCTGGCCCCGCTCTAAATGCCGATAGGGCTCCTACAGATTTTACAGCTTCCGCTCTAGCTACCTGCGCTGAAAATGCTCGTTTTCAAGAAAGAGCAAGCACTGCTTCGACTGATCAAGCTGTAAAAAGATTTGAAAGATATGGCAAGGCATTATGCGGAGATGACGGACTTCCTCATTTAATTATTGGACCTCCCATAGAACCTTGGGGTGCATGGTTTAACAGAGGTCATGAAGGCGACTTACTTATTCCTGGAGTAATGTTTATCTACATTGCGGGAATTATTGGTTGGTCAGGAAGGGAATATGTAAGAGCCGTTAGAGGCAAAAAGAATGCTGCAGAATACGAAATTATTATAGATACCGATTTAGCTTGGCAATGTTTAAAAAGAGGAGCTGCATGGCCTTTACAAGCTAATCGAGAAGGTAAAAACGGAGAGCTCAGAGAAAAAGATAATAATGTGACTCTTAATGGTCCAAGAGGCTAAAAATCCTTCCCAGCTTTACAAAAAAATCTCTTAATCTTTTCAATCATGTTTCAATTATTCCGCACTAAATGGTTTAGATCAGCGCCAGTAGTAGCTGCTATTTGGATCACTATTACAGCAAGTATTATTGTTGAATTTAATAGATTCGTTCCAGACTTGCTTTTTCACCCAATGTCCTTTTAATTTTTAATATACATTAGAATTTTAGTTAGATTTTAATCCCATTAAGTCTTCAATCTCTCTGAATGCTTTGTCTATATTTTCATTAATAACTACAGCGTCAAACTCTTTTTTAGCAATAATTTCTTTGTGAGCTATTGCTAATCTATTTTTAATAGCATCTTCTGTTTCAGTTCCTCGCCCCCTAATCCTTTTTTCAAGCTCCGATAAATTAGGTGGAGCTAAAAATATTTGTAAAGCTTCAGGGAAAGATTTTCGAATTTGTCTAGCACCCTCTAATTCAATTTCAAGAAGGACATTAGTACCCTGTTCAAGTTTTTCGTTAACTATTTTTCTTGGAGTACCATAAAAATTATTAGAAAACGAAGCCCACTCGAGAAATCCCTCTTTATCAATTATTTTCTGAAACTCTTTCTTTTCTATGAACAAATAATGCTCCCCATCAATTTCGCCAGCTCTAGGCTGACGAGTCGTAGCAGAAATAGAAAGCCACACATCACTATGATTATCAAGGATTTTCCTAACAATTGTTCCTTTTCCTACGCCGCTCGGGCCAGTAAGGACAGTAAGATTTCCTAAAGATGGCATAACTTAATCCTGTTTAATTTGCCTGCCAAAGGTTATTGCATTATTCATGAAGACATAAGGATGATAGATGAATAAAGTTCCAATTCAAATTATGGACTTAACAACCCTTAAAGCGGTTGTATTTGAACTTAAGAAAGATATAGTTCCAAGTCGATTTGAGAAAGCACAACAAATTGATTCAAATACTATTCAATTAGGCTTTAGAACACTAGATAATCTTATATGGGTAGAAATTAGCTGGATGGCAGAGTCTCCAAGAATTGTAGAAATACCCCCTCCCAAAAAAAATGGCGAGAATAGTACATTAGCGAAGCAACTAAAACATTTACTCAGCAATTTAGCCTTAGTAGAAATAGAACAAAAGGGCTTTGAAAGAGTAATAAAGTTAAAATTCTCTAGTAGACCTGGCGAAGAAACTGAAAAAGAATTGGTAGTCGAATTAATGGGAAGATATAGCAATATTTTACTTTTAGATAAAGCCAAAAAAGTAATTACTCTTGGGAAACAAGTAAAAGACAGCCAATCAAGACTAAGGCCAATAGGAACTGGAGATATATATACATCTCCTCCACCTCTTCATGGCTTAGTTCCTGATTCCTCAGAGTCATTTAATTCCTGGAAAAAAAATATATGCTTAGT
>QCIG01000036.1 GCA_003216815.1 Prochlorococcus sp. AG-402-K14
AGGTCAGGCTTTAACGCTATCGCTTGCTTATAGCTTGCTTGAGCTTCTTCGATTCTACCCAGCTCTTTTAGCGTATTACCCAAGTTGTTATGGACTACGGCATCTTGCGGCGCCAGTTCTACAGATTTTTGCATAGGAACTAACGACTCAATAATTCTGCCAGCCTGTTTGAGTAAAGCCCCAAGTACTTTCCAAGACAATGGATGCTTGGGAAACCTTTCTGATAGGGATACGGCCAATTTCTCGGCTTCATCAAATTGTCTGTTTTGATATGCCAGCAAAAGTTTATTTAATTCTTTATCTGTTGGTTTCCACTGAATCTCTTCTGTATCTGTTTCTTTTAGCTGCATCTTTAACGCATTTAATCTCTCTTCATTGATGCCTTGTTTCTTTGCTTGTTCAAGCACTTGCTTTGCTATTTCATGCTGCTTTCCTTTGATAAGTGCATCAATGTAGCTAACCCAAAACTGTTGTATTTTTGGGTTAGCTGCGAGAGCAGTTTTAAACAGTGGCAATGCCGCATCAGTTTTATTTGCGGAGACTGCTAATACGCCCAGATTATGGTTGGCATTAGGGTTCAAAGGCTGAGATTGCAAGATAGCTCTATAAAGACGCTCGGCTTCCTGAAGCTTGCCTTCTTTATGTGCTGCGATTCCTTGCTGTAGTTTTTGATTAATTATTTGCTCTTTAGAAGGTTTATTGGCTGCATTCAGGTTGATATTAATATTTTCTTTAATCTCTCCTAAAGCAAATGGAACTGGGACTGCTTTTACCTCAGATCCTTCTTGCTTTTGATCTGCCTTTCTCGCTGTCACATCTATTTGTTTTATAAAGGATCTATTGATTGGGATTATAACTTGCACTGAAGTTTTAACTTTGAAAAGATTTTCCCCCTGTAATTATTAGGGGAGCATCTCCCTACCAAAGGAAGCAATTAGTTCAAACCTGTTGCAAATAATGGCGTTTGGGAATTTTCCACCTCTGGAGCTTGACCATTTGCTACAGGCTCAAGCATGAACTTGGCAGCTTCTTTAAGAGATAGGTTTCTTTCATCAACAAGTCTTTTTAGATCTGCAACTGCGGTGATAATCTTACTTTGGTTTCGGCTGTTCCAGTCATAAGGAAGGAAGACAGCAGACCTAGGATTTTTCATTCCAAGACCATCTTGGAAACGATAAGTCACTTGGGTTTTATTCATTCCCCTTCTTTCTCTGCCATGGAACTGACCATCCATCTCCATTTTCGAGTTTGATGGTTTGGCTCATAATTTTGGGCCATTCTTGCCGAGATCCCATGTGGTTATTAGCTCCCCATGGCGCATGTCATGGCGCTTATCTGTTTATTTAACCACTATCCAGTGCTATCAAGTAAAGCAGCTGATTTTTCTAAATCTTCCAAACTGCTTGATATTACTGCTATTTCACACACTTTGGGGCCATAGCTCAGCTGGTAGAGCACCTGCATGGCATGCAGGGGGTCAGCGGTTCGAGTCCGCTTGGCTCCATTTTATTTTTTCAGTCAAAGCAAATGATTTTGAAGGATGTACTTTGTAAAATGAAGAATATGATATTGCCTGATATGGCCAGACGTAGTCATAAATTGCTATTATGAGAATGTAACTTTGCATCTAATAGCTTTTTATATTAATAAATAGTGAAATTAATAATTCATTCTGGGACTCATAAAACTGCAACAACTACATTTCAATATTTATGTGGGAAAAATATCGATTTATTGAAAAATAATGGTTTATATTATCCTATTGTTCAATCAAGTAAAGAATATTTAGGGGATATAATCTATAACAAAATTAATTTTTCTTCTAAATCTCTTGATAATCATAGCTATTTAGCTTGGATGATTCAATCTAGACAATTAGAGCTAGTAACTTCTTTATTTAAGAGATTCTCAATTGATGCTAAGAAATTAAGATGTAGATCTGTTCTTTTAAGTGGAGAGGATTTTGAAAATGCTTTAATTGATTCTTCTATGCATGAAATTACAGAATTAATAGCTAAGGACTCTGGATTTACTTGTATTGAGTGGGTTTTTGTTCGAAGGAATCCATATGATTACCTTTTGTCTCTTTACTCAGAGTTAGCTACTCAAGGCTTTTGTTTTAATTTAAATGAAATTTACGAATATATTTTAAATTATGGATATTTTAAGGCTTCAAATAAGTTTTATGATTGGATATTCGTATTTGCCTTAAAGGAAAGATTTGATTTATTTAGTAAAAAAATAACCGGTTTATCAAGACTTGTTTCTTTTGAGGATTTCCTGAAAGGTTTCCCTGGGAAATTATTACTTGAGAATTATTTAAATACTGAAACTGTTATGAAAATTCAAGAGGACAGCATTTTACTTCCAAAGCAAAGAGTTAGTAAACCCAAGGAAAATGTAGAATACTTATATATATGTAATTTTTTAGACTCTGAAGCTAATCAGGAAAATTATAATTCTAATAAAGATATTATTGACGCTTTGATTAATTTTAGATTGGATAAAATTAAATCCATAGAGGAAAATATAAAAATAAATTTATCCAAAAAGTTTGATATTTAATAATATCACTGTTGCTTTTTCTGATTTTATAGAAGATTTATAATAAAGAAAATTATGACAATTAAAAATTATTTTCATAGATTTGCTTTATGGTCATTTATAAGGCTAAGGATTTTATTATTTTCTACTATCTTTTATTCAATAGTAATATTAATTATCATTTGATAGATAATAATTTTTAAATTCCTGAACACCTTTGTCTCCATTTAAATTGATTGGGTATCCACATTTTTCTACAACTGATATTGCTATTTCTTCTGCTAGTAAATTTTTATCTATATTGTCTATATCTTTTCTTTTTTTAAATACTTGTTTGTTTTCTTCTTTTGAAAATTTCATAGCACTATCTTTTGAGAGACCAAATCCAATAGCATTGCAAAATTTCTTTGTATAGCTTTTAGATACTTTGTTAATAAGATCAGTAGAGTCAATCTCTGCGGCCGACAAGGATTCGATATTGACGCCGATTAATGTTGTAGTAATTATTAAGATAAATGTTAATAGTCGAAAAAACATTTTCTTGACTTTTTCTTTTGAGCATATCTTAAATTAGTTTCTTATATTCCTTTAGGATTGTTATTAAATTAATTGAAGCAATGGTTTGCTGAAAACAAGTAAATAGTTTTCGTGGATATTACGGGCCAATACCACAACCATTACATATAAACAAAGTTTATATGTAATGGTTGTGGTATTATTTTTATAAATCTATTTCTTGGAGCGCTGCGGCTAGCTTTTGACCATGTGATTGATGAGTTTTGCTATTGTATTAATTGATAGATTTGAAGAAATTGTGTTTGGGTTTGCTCTCCCCGTTGACTTATTGAAATCTGCATCAGTTGCTTATATTCATTATCTGAGTTTCATGATTTGTTTTGGAGCATTGCTCTTTGAAAGAGTCACATTGAAGCCTAATCCAAATAGGAATGAGGCAATAACTATGGTTATTGCAGATATTATTTATGGTATTGCAGGTATTGCTCTTTTAGTAAGTGGGATTTATAGGGTTATAAAATTTGGTCAAGGGGCAGAATTTTATACTGAAAATCCTGTTTTTTGGACGAAGATAATTATTTTTGCTCTTGTTGGATCTTTATCACTTTATCCAACTATTACATATGTTCTATGGGCAATTCCTTTAAGCAAGGGTACTCTTCCTGAAGTTACTCAAAACCTTGTTTCAAGATTACGTTTGATAATTAATATTGAGTTAATTGGATTTGCTTCCATTCCTTTTTTAGCGACGCTTATGGCTAGAGGAATTGGGTTGGGTTGAAGATTTAATCATCAATAAAGCAGCTTTACTTACTTCGCAAGATAAATAATTTCATTTATCCTATTCATTTCTGATTACTCATATAACAATCAAGTTTGAATAATCTAGTATGTGCTCAATTGTTAGTTTTACAAAACCTGAATTGATAAAATCTTCAAACTTTATTTAGATAGTTCTCTTCAAAGTTTACTCAATTCTGTCTGTTGATTTGTTAGTTATAAACTCTAAAGCACTCTCGACTTGTTGATGAGTAGGATTTATATCGCAAAAACATGTCAATTTTTTAATGCAATTCAAGCATTCTTTATTAGATGTAAGTTCTGAATATCTAATAATACAAAAAGGTATTTTTGAATTTATAATTTGATTAAAAATAGTACTATATATTACTTGAGCACCAATCTTCCCAAAATTAGCTGGCCATTCCCTACGGAGCCTACTCTTTTCAATTTCCTCAAATGGACGGATACATATTATTAATTTTAATTTAAATATTTTATTTAGTTCATCTATTAATAGAGCTGAAATAGGTAATTTCAAGCCAAATGACTTGCCTTCACGAATCTTTTCATCTAGTACTATTTTAGACTTAAATTCGTTTAATTTATTGTAAATAATGGAACTATTTTCAATCCTACTTATCGTGCCTTCATCACATACCTCTAAAACAGTATTCCTAAAACTTTTTGTTTCGAAAGTATTAGGAGTTTTTGGATCATTAGACATGAAATAAGATCCTGGAATGTATAGACCAAGGTTTTTTAGGACACCAGTAAAAGCTGAAGTTCCGCTACCCCAAGAACCTGAAATTAAAAATAATTCTGGTTTAGTTTCATCAATTGCTTTCCTAATTTGAGTGCTCATTAAGTTTCGATTTTTATTAGTTAAAATAAATAAATAAATAAACTTCTTTTTATTTCAAGATAAGCATTTGATTCTATATAAGTCTTTGCTTAACTAGCTAACTCATTAGTTTCTATATCAGGCATAGTAATTATTCCAAGAATGGCAACGTCGTAAGAAGTACACGTCTTTACCAGCATTTTTAAAATTGTGCGCAGATTTTTATACCAATTTGCTTTCATATAGTGCCTGCAATGGTTTTAGAGTGCGCATGTGAGCGCATGTAAGCTCATGTTAGCAATATATGGCTATATCTATCTATCAATAGCAGTTTAAGCAATAGCTCTTCGCAGAATTACTGAGATCTCTTGGTATCAATTTAGTTTGAGTACGTTCCCTGCAAGATCCGAATTTGCGTCCCACTGCTTAGAAGGAAGTTGATTTGGTTTTAAACACACAGTCTGCCACTAGAAAATTTAGAAAAATATATTTAAGTGGGACATTTTTAGGCGCAGAATTGATATATTAGCTATTTATTTAAACTCTTCAGTCTGGAACTTTTATTAGCTCACTTTATGTTTTTAATAACTTCTGCTCAATAATATAAAAAATAGCGACCAAAGGCATTCTTAATAATAAATCCTAAACTAAGTAGGATGTGCTATTTAACTGAAAATACTATTTTTTTAGGTTATTTTTGAACCAGATTAAGATAAATATTTTCAAGGTCTTTAGTATATAATTTTGAATTGAAAAGTGACGATTTATTCTTTAGTTTTTCTAATTTAGATTTTAACTCAAAAAGTTCATTATGATTATTAGCTAGTCTTAAGGCTGTTTCTTCATATTTGGTTTCATCATATGTAATTAGTTCTGGCATGCCTATTGAAGTTAATAGACTGGATGAAACTCTTGCAGCAAAGCTTTCTCCTGATTTTGTTAAGATTGGCAATCCTGCATATAATCCATCAAAGGTAGTTTTATGACCATTAAAGTTAAAAGTATCAAGTCCCAGGTCTCCAAGAGAGTGTCTTGCTAAATGCAAACTAAATGGAACTTTATTTGCGAAGATTAATCGTTTTGGATCTATGTTCCTTTTCTCTGCTTCTCTATATAAATTCTCAATCGCTAATTTATTTGGCTTTTTCAACCAAAGTACACTTCCTTTTATTTCTTTAAGCAATCTCATCCAAATATTAAACTCATTTGGAGTGATCTTTTTATTATTATTAAAGCAGGTAAATATAAACCCTTGCTCAGGTAGGTTGAAATCTTTCCGGGAAATAGGGTCCTTGTTTATTTCTATTTTATCATCATTACATAGATAACAATTGGGCATAGTTAGTACCCTCTCTGAATAGAATTTCTCATGACTATCTGGAATTACAATTTTATCTGCGAGAATATAATCAATAACATCAGATCCAACAGAACCAGGATAACCCAAATAGTTTATTTGGATAGGTGCGACTCTGTAAGAAAGTATAGAAAATCTATTATGTTTGGTATAACCCATCAGATCTACAGCAATATCAATTTGATCATCCCTTGCTAAAGCTACAGCTTCGATATCATTTAATTTACTTATGTCTCTAAATATACATCCAGACTTTCTTGCCCTTTCAGTATATTCATCTTCTTTTCGCACAAATGAATATAAATATATTTTAAACCTAGATTTATCGTGAAGCTCAAGTATAGGAGCAATTAATTGCATTACAGGGTGAGTCCGGAAATCAGCAGAGAAATAACCTATATGAATTATGTTTTTTTTGGAAGATATAATTTTTTTTGTTTGTCGACTATAGTTTTCCTTAGAAAATTTTTCAGATCTTTTTAAACTCTTTAAGGGATTATCTTCATAATAAAATAAAACAAATGGTAAAACTGAAGATCCTTCAATTCCGAGATTCTTTAGCCAAGTAGTTTGTATATCTTGATCACTCCAATCGCAGATAATTCCTTTGATTTCAATTAAAGCAGCCTTCGTAATTGATAATTGATTATCCAATTTTAATGCTTGTTTGAAGTGATTCATAGCATCACCGAAATTGCCAAGATCTTTCAATATTGATCCGAGATTGGAATGAGCCTGCGCGAAGTCAGGTTCAAGTTCAATAGCTTTTCGAGTAGATACTTCTGCTTCTTTTAATTTGCCGAGATTTCTCAATATATTTCCTAGATTGAAATGCCCATTTGCGAAATTAGGTTGAAGTTCAAGAGCTTTTCGGTATGTGATTTCGGCTTCTTTTAAGTTTCCAAGATCACTCATAATGGTACCCATATTTGAGTAAGCCTCTGCAAAATCAGGATTAAGTTCAATAGCTTTGCGAGTAGATATCGCTGCGTCTTGTAATTTGTCAAGATCTCTTAAAATGTTTCCAAGATTTGAATGAGCAATTGCGAAGTTCGGATTAAGTTCAATGGCTTTGCGAGTGAATATCTCTGCGTCTTGTAATTTGCCAAGATCTCTC
>QCIG01000037.1 GCA_003216815.1 Prochlorococcus sp. AG-402-K14
GGAGCACTATTAAAAGAGTTTGGTCAACTAAAAGCAGCTGAGACCTTCACTCGCAAAGCAATTAAACTTAATCCTGATCTCGCAATGGCACACTCCAATCTGGGAATCATATTGAAAGATCTTGGCAAACTAAAAGAAGCTGAGACCTCCACTCGCAAAGCTATTGAACTCAATCCTGATTTCCCTGATGCTCTTTCCACTCTGGGAAGCATACAAAGAGATCTTGGCAGATTAAAAGAAGCAGAAGAATCATATCTAAAAGTAATTAAAATTAGGCCTAATTCAGTACAAGATCATTTAAGTCTTGGTGAAATATTATTCAACCTGGGGAAACCAGAAGAAGCGAGTATTTGCGAATGGAATGCTATTAAATTAAATAGGTCATCTGATTTTATAAAATCTTACCTGGAAAATTCAAATTTAATAAATAAAACTGCATTCTATGTGTTTAGTTACACTATATTTAATCATTTCAGAGGAATTATAGAAATAAATCCTAGCTTATTTGAAATAATAGTTTCAAATAATATAAAAAATGATGTGATAATGAAAATACGTAATGATTTAAATAACAAAGATATCAGAATAAGATCAGTAAAAGAACTTTTTGAAAATAAAATAATTTTCGAAAAACTTGTATCGGTTCGAGGAGATCAATTAAGCGAAGTTATTGATTATAATAACAATACACAGAGAAAACTAGAAGTACCGACTATCAAATTAATTGGCAAGAAGAATATAAGATTTATGTATACTGCGGGAAAAAATAAATATACTATATCTTCTTATTGGAATAAATATTATGATGGAATTTTATGCTTTGGACCATACCACGAAGACAGATTCAGGATAAGGCACAATATAGCTACATCTCAGATGGGTTATCCAAGATTTGATAAGTACTTTAGTCCAGGATTTAAAAAAGATTATCTAAATAAAAAGTTTAAATGTGATCCCAGAAAGAAAACTATTGTTTGGCTTGCAACTTGGACGGATTTATCATCAGTAAATAAGTACCTTAAATCAATATCAGAATTAAGAAGTAATTACAATATAGTCGTAAGACCTCATCCAACCATGAAAAAGGATGACCCAGAAAATTATAAGAAACTTTTCAATGTAGATTTTAACTATATTGATGGAAGTGATGATGACAATGTTCCACTATATTCACTTGCAGACCTAATGCTTTTTGATTATGGAGGTTCAATGTTTGGTTCACTATATTTAAACAAAAACTTTGCATTTTTGGATATGAAATTAAAATCAAAAAATAATGAATATTTGGGAGATTTTTCTAGCGAAGATTATCTAAAATCTTTCTTTCCTGAGAGAATAGCCAATCCAGAAAATATAAAATCTATTTGTAACTATTGTTTAAAAAATCCTCCATCTAAATCTATCTTGAACTCATTAAGAAAAGAGTTTTTCAATACAAGCTTTCAAGGCAAAAGTTCCAAAAGAGCATACGAACTTTTGAATTCAGATGATTGGATAGGATGACTTTTTTTAGCAATAATATATAATAATTCTAAGATAGTTTCTTAACAAATTACTATTTCATCAATCCTTTTTTCACTTATAATACTAGCCATTTTCATACTCTAATAAGAACCTCAGGTCTTCAGTTAACCTAATAAATAATTACAAACAGTATCCCAATTAGGATATTCACTAGACCCAAACAATATATGTTGACCGTGAAAGTGAGATGCACCATTTGAAGTTCGATCATCTATTAAGAAATCCCCAGAATTTAAATTCTTATGATGAGTCAAAATAAGCCTTTTATATGCAATTTCACCTAGGTATTTTCTTACCCATAGGTTCTTATCACTCCAAGCACTAGAATTCTCCCAAGGGGCTGTTGAAAGAATGTAGGTGTCATATTTATTCGATAGCCTTGCAAATGAACTAATTGCACCACTTAATGGCTTCATCAAAGAAAAGATTCCAGGGACTTCATCTATTCTTCCATTAAATTCCATTTGGAGATGTTCAGGAATCATAGAAATGCCAGAAGCAAAATCAACAAGGACATTATCCATATCGATGTAGAGAATCTTTTTCATTCTGGGTAATAACTTTTATATCTAATATATAGTATTAATGATCTTAATAATTAATACTATATATATTTTTTATTTAATAAATTTTACTGTGTTTAGTTAAACAAATTAATCAGAAAGTTTAAGCCTTCTAAAGAGTTTATGCTTGATTTCACTCAAATGATCTTGGTA
The DNA here is from genome assembly GCA_003216815.1 of Prochlorococcus sp. AG-402-K14. GTDB lineage: Bacteria > Cyanobacteriota > Cyanobacteriia > PCC-6307 > Cyanobiaceae > Prochlorococcus_B. The sequence continues at coordinate 2,241 of QCIG01000037.1, forward strand.
AACTCCATTTACAATAGTATTAAGTCTTAATTCTGGATTGAGAGGGAATTCATGCTTATTAAATTGATTTAACATATACTCTGATTTTTCGGAATAAAGTCCCTTTTTATTCTTCTTAACTAATTCATCTAAAGAAGGATCCAGGAATATTTCGAAATAATCATTTGCAGTTAATCGTGTATGCTCTTGAACATTGTTAAATAATGCCACAAAAGAACAAACTACGATGCAATTACTTCGTTCTATTAACAAAGCTAATTCACTATAAAATAGTGCTAACTTTATTCTATCTTCATTAGAGTAAGATATTTCGTAAGGTAATATACTTCTAATATTGTCTCCATCTAAAAGCACTATATTATTAGATATTTTTTGTTCCAATATAGATTTTAGTTTTCTAGCAAGAGTAGTTTTTCCTGAGCCCGGAAGTCCTGTTATCCATATAATCATATTAAAAACTAGCTAATGATTTTAGATAATTTACTTGAATAGTATTCAACCTAAGGCCAGAGCCACCTTCACTAACATATATAAATGTATAGAGATCCTCAGGATTCCATCCATTATCAATCAGCTGTCTTGCAATGGAATAAATATGAAACCTATCAGTTTTTTTGAACACTGTATTTGATAATATTGGCCTAACATTCTTGAAAACATTCAAATGTCTTAGCGTCTCAATAGAATCTGTTATGCAATAAAAATCTTTATTGACATATCTCGAAAGAAAGCGAACGCCTACTCCCGTTTTGCTAATACATACTAATCCTTTAGATATATTAGATGCAGCGATTAAACTGACACCTGCTGCCATAACATCTGCCTGGATTTGTTGGCTTTGATCTATATATTCTAAAGGAATTTTGTTCTTTTCTAAAATATATTTTTGGCTCAAATCAATAATGGATCTAATAGTTTTTATGGATTCATTTGGATTATTACCAACAGCTGTCTCACCAGACAGCATCAAACAAGAAGCACCATCTAATACAGAATTAGTAATATCATTACATTCAGCTTTTGTAGGATGAATTGACTCTTGCATGCTATGAAGCATTTCAGTGGCAACAATAACTGGGACTCCATACTTATTAGCTTCAAATAAAATATTTTTTTGAAGAATACCGATATTATTTGGATTGGTTTCTACCGATAAGTCACCCCTGTCTATCATTATTGCATATGATATTTTGAGGATTTCTGATAAATTATTTATGGCACAAGCATTTTCAATTTTGGCGATTGGCTTGGGATGCCGATTTCCAATATAATCTTGAATTTTTATCAGATAATCTGCTTTATCAACAAAGCTAATTCCAGCAAAGTCGATTTTATGCTCACAACAAAAGTCTAAGTAGAATTTATCTTTATCTGTTAATTCATCGCTAAAGAAACAAGATTCTGGAATATTAATACCTTTACATTCATTAAGAATACCATCACATTTTGGAATCAGAGTCATACAATCATCACTTACATTTTCTACATAAAATGAAAGTCTCCCATCGTCGGCATATATTTTCATTCCCTTCTTAGCCATATTAAATAAAACATTATTATTGACTTCGTAGATAAAATTTGATTTCAAGGAATCCTTGATGAAATCATGGGAAACCAAATATATTATTTGACCTTTCTTAAATTTTCGTTTGCTCACATTAAATGTTGTTCTAATCTTCCTTCCTGGAATATCAGCCAGGATAGAACTTGATAGTGAAACTTCTCTTATATTATTTATAACCTTTACATGCCATTCAATAGTATTGTGAGAGAGGTTTAACCTGAATATTTTCACACCTAATTTACTTAACTCTCTTATCCTCTCTTTAGATTCTGTTCTAGGTCCAATAGTCGCTATTACGTTACTCATTTTAATTAAATTAAATCTTCTTTTGATAAAGACTTAGCTATTTGTGGTCTAATTAACCAATCAGGCATATCTTTTCCATTTATTATAGATGACCTAACAGTGGTACCACTTATTTTAAAAATCGAATCTGAATTAGAATGACCACAATGCCTATCAGTAACAATAGTCCCACATATTTTACAATAATAAGGGCCTCTAAAAAGAAGAAATTCGATATCAATTGAATTAGCAAATTTAGTTACTAATTGATGAGCTTCATATAATTCATAAAAATCACCAACTCCAGCATGATCGCGTCCGACAATAAAATGTGTACATCCAAAATTCTTTCTCACAAGTGCATGAAATAATGCTTCTCGAGGTCCTGCATAAAACATTGGAGAATAGAACAATGAGAATATAATATTATCTTTTGGATAAAAGTTTTCGATTAATATTTTATAGGCTCTTACTATTGATTCCTGACTGAAATCTCCTGGTTTTTTCCATCCAACCAATGGATGAATTAATATTCCATCACAAGTTTCTAAAGCGGTTCTTTGAAGATGTTCATGTGCTCTATGTGGAATATTTCGAGTTTGAAATCCTGCTAGTGATTTCATACCTTTTTTTAGTTTTTCTGATTTCACCTCATCTGGAGACATAAAATACTTCTCTTTAGCAAAAATTGGTACTTTAAAAATATTAGTTTTCCCTGCAATGAAGTATTTAGGTTCACTTAAAAAGTATTTAACTCCTGGATGATTAATATCTTTCGTACCAAATATACTAATGCATATATTCTCTTTATCTGGTTCATACACCTCAGAGACCTCCATGCAACCAACTAAATCATTCTGATAAATAAGGTCAACTTTCTTCCCCATAATATGAGCTGACAAATTCTGGTCACGTAATGGCATATAGATAGGTAGTGGATAAAAAGTTCCATCTTTAAGCTTAAACTCTTTTGAGATACTAATAAGATCAGAAAGTCCCACAAAATAAGAGAGTGGACTATAAATACCAATCTGAAGATTATAAGCTTTACAATAATCATCTAAGGAAATTATTATTTGCATATACTAATTGCCAATAAAAATGTTTAATTGTATATGTATATAGGAGAAATGGGTGCAAAGTTTTCCATCCAGGCAAACCTCTCAACAAATTGATATCCAAGAGTTTTTACATAACTAACATTATTTTCTTATGCATAGTAAATTAATTAATCAATTTTTATAGTTCTGCGGTAATTTGTGCGTAATTATTCATTACTTAACCAGATAATCTAGCGATTGCAATGAGTTTGAGAGATACAACCTTCTCCATGCCATGAAGGTGCTATACCAACTGAGCCATGGCCCCAAGCGTATGAAACGGCATTAATATCAAGCAGTTTGGAGGATTTAAAAATCAGCTTGTTTACTTGATAGCACTTGATAGTGGTTAAATAAGCACTTATGCGCCATGATATGCACCATAGGGGGCTAATAACCACATGGGAATCATATTTAAAGATCTAGTTAGTTTACAAGAAGCAGAACTGTCTACTCGCAAGGCACCTGAAATTAATCCTGACTTGATATTTGCGTATATAAATCGTGAAAACTACTAAAAGATTTTAAGTACTTATAATCATGAATAATAATCAAGTTGTAACATTAGGGCTTCACTTTGGACACGATGCAGGTGTATCTATTTTGATAGATGGTATACCTAAATGTAATTTAATAAGAGAGAGATATAATAGAGCTAAGCATTCATTTGGAATAAATGTTGATCATATTGAAGATGCTTTATTAGATGCAAAAGTAACAGTAGAAGATATTGATATGATTGCTATTACTTCTACTCAGTCAATTGAACTGGTAGTAGTTGATCGACCTAAAGAATTAAAAATTGAATATGGTGAACATCCTAATAAAAAATTCAAATCAATTCTTTACGATAAAATTCGCACTAAAGGCCTTAATAATTATAAAAGATATTTCGTAGATGGCGGTTTTATAGAAAGGATTTATTCAAGCACTAAAAACGATAGCTTTAATAATTTATTTTCTGAATATAGGAATTTATTTCCTGAATATAAAAATATTAACAAAGAAGATTTAGGAATAACAAAATCCTTGCAAGATTTTGCCCAATTAGGTTTTTGGAATCAAGCACATGGATTAAAAGATATCCCTCATATAAATATTCTGAATTTATTAAATGAAAAAGAACAAATACAAGATCTTTTTCATTTCCCAATGCGTATTACTTTAAAGGGTCGAAATATACCTGGTGTTATTATTCAACATCATTTAGCGCATGCAGCATCTGCTTTTTATAACTGTAAATCTGATCAATCAATAGTTCTTACTCATGATGGTTTTAATTCTTATCAAACTGGTCCTCTCAATGGAATGATTTTTTATGGCGATTTAAATAAAATTCTTCCAATTCATCCTCATCATCTTTCTATAGGA
>QCIG01000038.1 GCA_003216815.1 Prochlorococcus sp. AG-402-K14
CAATCAAATGATTGATTACCGGTACATATTAATGTTGGATATAAAATAGATGGATTCTTTTGTGTAATATCAATACTTAAAGCCTTTAAATTTCTTAATAGGTTTCTATTAATTGTTTTTTCAGACTGAACTTTTAAAAGAATAGATCTTTTGGGCCATCTTTTTCTTAAAGAAAATGCTATTTCTATCCCAGCGAATCCACCACCAATTACAACAAATGGTTTTTCCGAAGAATTATCCTTATGTATATCCTGATTGATAATAAATTTATATGATTCAGAAAAAGGTTTAATTGAAACAGCTAAATCTTTATCCCCTCTAATGTAAGGTTTAGAATTTAAGTTAGTTTTTGTTCCTATATTCAGGGATAGTAAAGAATATTCAATTTCTGGCCGTCCTGCTAAAAGTAATTTTTTTTTCTTAAGATCGATTCCCTCAATTTCTGCCATCACAAATGAAACACCTGCTTTTGAGGCAAGGTTCCTCAAATCAATTAGTATTTCATCAATTTTGTATTTACCTGCTACAACACCTGGAAACATCCCAGAATAAATAGTTGTACTTGCTTTACTTACTAAAGTAATCATTCCAGCAGGCTTCAAATTTGAGTTCATTGCCCATCTCAATAAAAGAAGGGCATGAGTATGACCACCACCAGCTAGGACAAGATGATTACTCAACATGATTTTTTGAATATTTCTGGAACAAAATCAGATGCCTATGATTTCAAAAAAGCAAGATTAGGTCTTATTGGAGGAAGCGGACTATACAGGATCGATAATTTAGAAAACATAGTCGAATTAAGCTTAGAAACTCCCTATGGAAACCCCTCTAATAAATTACTGATGGGTAATTTATTTGGAATAGAAGTTGTTTTTCTAGCTCGCCATGGAGAAAACCATACTTTAAATCCAAGCGAAATTCCATACAAAGCAAATATCTGGGCTTTACGCTCTCTAAATGTTAGATGGTTAATATCAGCATCAGCAGTGGGGTCATTAAAAGAGAATATCAAGCCTTGCGACATTGTTATACCAGATCAATTTATCGATCGAACACATCAAAGACCATTGAGTTTCTTCACAAATGGAGTTGTAGCTCACATAAGCATGGCAAATCCTTTTTGCGAAATTTTGTCTCAAATACTTTCACAGGAAATAGAAAAACTTTTAACGAAAGAAAAAAAATTGCATATAGGTGGTACATACCTTGCCATGGAAGGACCAGCTTTTTCAACTCGGGCAGAGTCCAACTTATATAGAGATTGGGGATGCTCAATAATAGGAATGACAAACCATACAGAAGCAAGATTGGCAAAAGAAGCAGAAATAGCTTACTCAAGCCTATCTATGGTTACTGATTATGATTGTTGGAATCAAAATTGCGAAAGTGTATCAGTAGATATGGTTATTAAAAATCTTCAAGAAAATGCAAATTTTGCAAAATCAATAATCTCTGCTGCTGCTAAAAGAATATCTTCATCTAGACCATCAAGCTCTTTTCACAATGCATTAAAAGATGCTCTTGTAACTCCTAAAGATCATGTGCCAGATAAGACTAAAAGCAAAATCAACTTATTTACTAATAAATATTGGCTTTAATAAAAAACCAACTGACAAAAATGTCAGTTGGTTTATGAATTCATTTCAAGTCAATAGTATTTATCTAGTTAAAACTTAACCAGCGTTACCAATACCAGTATATGAACCGTAAAAGAAAATACCAAGAACAAAAATTACTGCTGTTCCGCCAGCAGTTGCTACTAACCATAAAGGAAGTGCCCCTTCTGTCCACCGTCTTTCCCAGGAGATTGCAGGACGGCCATCGGGTAGACGATCTCCTACTCGTCCATCAGGTCCTTTTAATTTGCTCATGATAAAGAGATTTAGTTAAAGAAGTAGCTGGAAAAAAGAATTCCCATTACAAAAACAAGTAAGAGTCCAAGATAAAGACTTGTTCGGTTTAGTTCAACCGGAACCTTATTTGGATTTGGATTGACTTGCATGGATAAAAAAGCAATCAGATGAAATTTGGTTATTTCAGACGCGTGTCAAGTTCAGCCTTGGAATCAAAGCGCTGAACAACAACAGGAGCTTTGCTTTCTCCAGCCTGAAAATACGTATCTGGTCTAGGAGTCCCAAAAGCGTCGTAGGCAAGCCCAGAAGACACAAATAGAAATCCTGCAACGAAGATCGCAGGTAGTGCCACAGCATGGATAATCCAATAGCGGACACTAGTAATGATCTCAAAAAACGGGCGTTCCCCGGTAGAGCCGGCAGCCATAGCCTCACTTAATCAGCTCAGTGATCTTATCAAGCGAAAATCAAAAGATTGGATCTCTGTTGCAAGCTGGTTACACAGAGTCATGGAAATCATCAAAAATTGATAATTTCAACCCTGCCATCTCAATAAATTCCCCCTTTCACCAAAAACAAAACCTTTTGGACTGCCACTATTAAAATCGTCCACGAAGAGAATTCTTATGAAATTGGTCGGCACAGAATCGCCTACAGGATCTTGTTCCCAATTTTTTCCATTATCATTACTTACTAATAAAGTTCCGTTACCTCCAGCTGCCCAAAGAGAATCAGAAGGCCCCCAAACAAGGTCTTGATAGTTATAACCATTGACAATTGGAATAATGGGCTTTGACCATGAATCAATATCATCTGGGTCTGCATTAAATCTGATCTCAGCCCCCCTGGAAAGCATCCACAAGTCTCCATTTGGTTGTTCACCAACACTTTGAACTCTCTTGCTACTAGCTCTTTGATGGGGACTCCAAGTCTCTTGATCGGGATTTAAAACTGAGAAAAAGTTCCCCAGACTACTAACACTTAAATAACCACCATTATTTGTTCGTCTTAATTCTCTAATACCCCCAGAGCCAGAAGTATCAACAACTATCGCTTCCCAATTCGTTCCACCATCTGTCGTCTTATAAATTGCTCCAGCAGTAGTTGCTAATTCAGCAGAATCAGGACTAATTGTAGTAATTAAATATGGATCCCCTGGCAACTTATTTCCCAAGTCGAGACGAACCCAGTTTTTCCCGCCATCAGTTGTATGAAGAATCAATCCTGGTTGGCCAGCAATCCACCCTTCTTGGCCTTCAAAATCAATGCTTATCAAACGAAAGTTGCCTTCGCTTGGAATATCCAAATTTCTTTCTTTCCAAGTAATGCCACCATCATTTGTCTCAAGAATCAACCTGTCTGTTCCAACTAAAAAACCATTTGTTTCATCTACAAAGTCAATATCTAATGGATTTGCCTCAGTATCGAGGTCGACTGATGACCAAGGACTTGATGAACCCATGGCAGCATTGCTAACAGTACAACCACTAAGAGATAAGCCAACAATTAAGACAAGGGTCAAATTAATGACATTTGAAAACAGGCGTTTCATTTCAAGGAATAAAGAGAGAGAAAACAGGCAGCAGCTAAAGCAAGGCTTCCAAAAATAAGTACGTTTTTCTGGCCTGAGGGCAGTTTATTAAATCCAAAGCCATAAGTTAGGTTTTCTTCAAATCCACTAGGCTTTGATTTAGGTCCAATATCTTTATATCCTCCAAATCCTACTCGACAGACAGGACATCTAAACTTCTCTTTATCTAAGTCTAGGAATGAAGTTCCTTGTTTAATATTCAGCTTTTTTATACCTTCATCAGGATCATAAATAAAACCACAACTCATGCACTCGAAGCGATTTAGTTTTGGATCAAATTCCTTGGTTGAGTTTTGTGTCTCAGGAGACAAAACTTGATTTTGATTCCCCTCAGAATTCAAATCATCTAAAGAATTTGATGTGGTTTTGGTGTTTTCACTCACAATTTTCACATTCACATATAACAACTGTATGGCACTAATCTAGAAAATGACTGTCAGACTGATATTTAAATCAGTAATCCATTCATGTTTTCCCTTCAGGGCTATGAGTATTTTTTAGGATTTCTTCTTATTTCTGGAGCAGTTCCTATTCTTGCGCTTACTACAAATAAGTTAATTGCTCCTAAAAGCAAAGCTGGAGAGAGACAACTTACATATGAATCAGGAATGGAACCAATTGGGGGAGCATGGATCCAATTTAATATTCGTTACTATATGTTTGCTCTTGTTTTCGTTATCTTTGACGTGGAGACGGTGTTCCTTTACCCATGGGCGGTTGCATTTCACAGACTTGGATTATTAGCATTCATAGAAGCTCTTGTTTTTATCACAATATTAGTTGTGGCATTAGCATATGCATGGAGAAAAGGAGCCCTTGAATGGAGTTAAATCCCTTGAAAAAATCTCCCTCAACAGAAGCCATAAGAAATCTTAGAGAGGCTTCTTGCGGTCCTGTAGGTGCACCATCTGTAACAAACGATTTAAGCGAAAACATAATTCTCACAAGCCTTGAAGATCTGCATAATTGGGCAAGATTAAGCAGCTTATGGCCTCTGCTTTATGGAACAGCTTGTTGTTTTATTGAATTTGCTGCTCTGATTGGATCTAGATTTGATTTTGACAGATTTGGATTAGTACCAAGGAGTTCGCCTAGGCAAGCAGATTTACTAATAGTTGCTGGCACTGTCACAATGAAAATGGCACCTGCACTTGTAAGGCTTTATGAGCAAATGCCAGATCCAAAATATGTAATTGCAATGGGAGCTTGCACTATTACTGGAGGCATGTTCAGTGCAGATTCAACTACAGCAGTTAGAGGTGTTGACAAGTTAATACCAGTTGATCTTTATCTACCTGGATGCCCTCCAAGACCAGAGGCAATATTTGATGCAGTAATAAAATTAAGAAAGAAAGTTGCCAATGAATCAATTTCAGAGAGGTCAAAGATCACTCAAACTCATAGGTATTTAACTATTCCTCATAAAATGAAAAGAGTGGAGCCAAAAGTTAATGGGCAATACTTAAATGCAAAAACACAATTGATAGCATTAAACCCATCTCTATCAGAAGATTTTGACCAATCTTTAAAAGAGGTTCAGAAAATATCTGAAGAAATTTCTAGTAACTAAAACTTTCTAAAAACCATGACAAATGAATCTGAAATTTTAACCAAAGAAAAAAGTACAGGTCCAATAAGTCAATGGCTTTCTAAAAATGGGTTTGAAAATATTTCTCTCAAAGAAGATCATTTGGGGATTGAAGTAATTAAAGTTAATCCCAGCAATCTCTTGTCAATTGCTGAAGTTTTAAAAAATGAAGGTTTTAATTATCTTCAATGCCAAGGTGGATATGATGAAGGTCCTGGCTTAAATATTGTTTGTTTTTATAATTTAATAGAAATTGGGGAATTGAAAAAAGATATTTCTCCTCGCGAGGTAAGATTAAAAGTATTTTTAAGTAGAGACGGCGACCTAAAAGTTCCTAGCTTGTACAGTCTTTTCAGGGGTGCCGACTGGCAAGAAAGAGAAACTTTCGATATGTATGGTGTTAATTTCATAGGTCACCCACATCCTAAAAGATTATTAATGCCTGAAGATTGGAAAGGCTGGCCATAGAGAAAAGATTATATTCAGCCAGATTTTTATGAAATGCAAGATGCATACTAAATTTATTTCTTTTTTTTGTATCTTCTGTAAAACCTCATTATTGCCAAAGCAAGACTTCTAGGATCATGTCTCAAAGTTGGAGTAGCTTTAGAACCTTGCAGTGAAGCAAGATAAACCTTATACCCTCTTGATAAAAGATCAATTTTATTACAGATAACTGGTTCAGCTCCTTTTGATTTGTAGTAATCAACTAACGGGGAAGGTTCTAATTCATTTTGAGCAAGGATGGAACTAAATATTTTTCTAGTTATTCCCCTTGATGCTAATTGAGCCTCAATCGCTCTAACGTGGCCAGTGACATCAAGCCCATCGGTCTCCCCTGGTTGAGTCATTAAATTACATATGTACAATTTAGGAGCTTTACTTCTCTCTATTTCTTTAACTATTTCAGGCACAAGTAAGTTTGGAAGAATAGAGGTATACAAGCTTCCTGGACCTATCAAAATAATTTCTGCATTTCTTATAGCTTCAAGAGCCCTTGGCAAAGCTGGTGGTTTTGGAGGATAGCAACCTATTCTGATTATTGGTAATCTGGCCTTACCAATAGCTGATTCACCATCTATTCTTTCTCCATTTTCAAGTTCCGCCCACAATCGGACATCTACATTAGTTGCTGGCACGACTTGACCTTGAACAGAAAGAACCTTACTTGAAGCTGTAATTGCTGTTTCTAAGCTTCCAGTTATGGCAGTTAATGCTGAAAGAAAAAGATTTCCAAAACTATGTCCCTCAAGGCCACTGCCTGAAGAAAAGCGATACTGAAAAAGTCCCTTTATTAGTGGCTCTTCAGTCGCTAAGGCTGCTAAACAATTTCTTATATCTCCTGGAGGCTGAACACCAAGTTCTCTTCTAAGGACTCCACTACTTCCTCCATCATCTGCGACGGTTACTATTGCAGTAATTCGGCTGCTATATCTTTTTAAACCTTTTAAAAGTGAA
>QCIG01000039.1 GCA_003216815.1 Prochlorococcus sp. AG-402-K14
TAGACCCAAAATTGAACCTATTCCCAAAACATGACCTAAGCAGTTTGCAGCAACAAAAGAACCATGACTTAGTCCGCCATAAAACTGAGCATTAGGCATAGGAAAACCTTCGTTTGGCTTTTCAATATTTGATCTAGCTATGGCATAAGCAAGTAAATTGCAAATGATCATCACAACGGCACATTTTGGAGACCACTGAAATGTCACTGGATCAGCAGCAGCTAGTAATGTTGTGAACATCTTTTATCCCTATTGATTAATTTCATTATCGACCATAAAGAATGCTTTTGCGTCAAATGTTACTCACCTCTTAAGAGTTTTTTACTTCCGTTTTGGTTTTGAATGACTGCAGCATCAAAACAAAACCATATACAACAAATGCATCGCTAATCGTTAAAAACGATTCAGCTAGTCCGTGCAGTACATCCACATTTGTTAATTCATCCCCAAAATAAATTTGTGCGATTATTGCAAATACTATCGTCATGAATACAAATAAGAGAGTTAACTTAAAACCTAAAAATGATATTTTTGGTATCGCTTTTGTTTTGCCAGCGTAACGCAGGAATACTATATAAGGAATTAGTGAAAGGATGAAGAATGGACTAGGATCAATTCGAGCAATTGACTCAAGACTAAGAATTGAAATATTCATTGGTTTGTTTGTGATGACTCAGATCTAAACAAGTTCCACGCAGCAAATGCAAGACATATATTCCCTACAGTGGTAAGAGCTGCTTGTAGTACAACTAATCCTTTTAATTCAATACTGTTGTCAAATATATGCCAAGTGATTGCGGCCATTGCGCTAGCTAGATTTGGCAACATTGCTAAGGCAAAATAACCTAAAGGCTTGTTATTGGATATTGATGAAATATAGTCAATTATTAATATTGCAGTCCCCCACTCAAATAGGGTTGCAATATGGATAAACCATGTTCCTAAGGAAAGTTCATGCATATATTTTCTTTTGTTTAATAAGCTCTTCTAAAACTTCGTCAGCATGTCCTATGGGTCTTACTCCTATCCATTTATAAACAACTATACCCTTTGGATTGATCATAAATGTATTTCTTTTTGAATAGGGATCCATCCATGAATCATATGATTTACTTATTTCTCCTGTTGTATCTGAAAGCAGGGTGTATCCAAGTTTTGCGGATGTGCAAAATGATTCATGCTCTTCTTTATTGTCAGCAGAGATTCCAACTACGAAGGCATTAAGATTTTTAAACTTAGATAGATTATCTTGAAATGCTTTGGCTTCTAATGTACAGCCACTTGAGAAATCTTTAGGATAAAAATATATAATTAACCATTCACCTGAAAAATCATCTAGAGACCATTCCTTTTGATTTGGATTGTTTTTGTTGAAACCATTTAATGAAAAATCAGGTGCTTTTTGACCGAGCCTTACCAAATTTATACTTGCAAATAATCTTGAAGGCTTCACAAATAAAATACTTGAAAACAATATAAAAGATTTTATGAATCGTCTTCTTTTCACTTGATTAACAAATCAAATTTAAAGTTTGTTTAAGTCTACACCTAATGATTTGGCATACTTTCCTAATCCCTTCTTCTGAATAGTTTTTAGTGCTCTTGTTGATACTCTTATATTGATCCATTTGTTTTCTTCTTCCCACCATAACCTTCGGTGTTGCAAATTTGCTTGCTGCAATTTTTTGGTTCTAATATGGGAATGGCTGACTGACATTCCGTTGTTAGCTCTTGTACCTGTAAGTTGGCAAACCCTAGACATTTTTCAAACTTAATCGTTTTTATATTCTATCAAATGAGGTTGAGATTAAATGAATTTTTGCATTAATTTCCCTAACACCTCAGCATTTCTAGATTGAAAAGCTGCGATATCTTTGTTCTCAAGACCTCCAATTGACAGTTTTGCCATCTCATAAACATGGACAGCTATGTCACTGGCTAATTGCCCTTCCTCTGATTTGCTAGATCCCTCAATAAGTATTGGGTTGGAATTTAACTTGAGCAATCCTTGAATAAGTGGATGGTTCGAATTGACGATTAAATTGTGATATTCAGGTAGGCCAGGAAGTTTCTGTTCCATTAATGCTGTTATATCATTAATTCTTCTCATTTGTTCTGGTAATAATATTAATGAAGGTGGAGAATTTTCACCTTTAAGGCTTTGCACTTGTACGGTCACTTTTTCATTGTTTAGAGCTGAACTAATTATCTTTTTAAGTGTTTCTGACTTTGTATTTCCATCTTTATCTGCGATTTCAGGCGAATTATCTTTAATACTTTCATCAAGTTCGGAGTCAACTCTGACGAAATTTATTTCTTTATTTTTTTCTTCTAACCAAGGAATAAATTGGGTATCAATAACAGTATCCAGTTTTAAAACTTCTTTGCCTTGCGATGTCCACATTTTGAGAGCTGTTGATTGAGAGACTTCATCTGTTGAATATAAAACCTTCTTGTTATCATCAGTTAGCCTATTCTTATAACCATCAAGTGTGGTAAAAGTCTTTGAACCAGATTTTATGAGTTCATTAGTGTCTTCATTATCTGCTGAACTGTTTTTTGTTGTTGAATATAAAATTATTTCTTTTACTTGCTCGGCAAATTTCTCATCTTCCATAGCTCCTATTTTTATAAAGGGTGATATGGAGTCCCAAATATCAGCATAGAATTGGGTTTCATCCTTTTTTAATGTTTTAAGTTTATCGGCTAATTTCTTTGCAATAAAGTTGCCGATAGATTTAACTCTTCTGTCTGATTGTAATGCGCTTCTGCTTACATTTAAGGGAATGTCTGGTGAATCTATTACTCCCCTCAAAGGTAATAAGTATCTAGGAACAATTTCTTTAATAGAGTCGCTAACAAATACTTGATTACAGAATAGTTTGATTTCGCCACTTTCCCAATCGGCTCTTCCACTTATCTTTGGAAAATATAATATCCCTTGCAAATTATATGGATAGTCAGTGTTTAGGTGAACCCATAAAAGAGGATCGCCTTGAAAAGGATAGAGATATTTATAAAGTTCAATATAATCTTCGTCTTTTAGATATTGTTTGCTTTCTCTCCACGGTGGATTCATTTTGTTGATTACTTCTTCTTCAAGCGAGATTTCAATAGGCATGAAATCGCAATATTTTTTTATTAATGTTTTAATCCTGCTTGGTTCAATATATTCCATTTCTTCTTCCATTAAATGTAAAATTATATCTGTACCTATTTCTTCTTTTTCTGATTCATCAAGTGAATATTGAGGTGATCCATTACATTTCCATTTGATAGCTTGTGAATCATTCTTTGCTGATTTAGTTATTATTTCGACCTCTTCTGCAACCATAAAACTTGAATAAAAACCAAGTCCAAAATGACCAATAAATCCATCATCAGGTTGTTTGTATTTTTCAAGAAATTCTTCTGCACTTGAGAAAGCTACTTGATTAATATATTTCTTGATTTCATCACTAGACATTCCTATTCCATTGTCACTAATTGTCAATGTCTTATGCTCTCTATCAATTGAGATTTTTATTTTTTCATCGTCAGCTGCGATACAATCTCCTGCAAAGGCGGCCATTTTTCTTTTCTTGATTGCGTCTACGGAGTTACTTATAAGCTCTCTAATAAATATTTCATGATCTGAGTAGACTGCTTTTTTTATTATTGGAAATATATTTTCTGTGTGAATAAGAATTGTTCCTTCTTCTTTAACAGGCATGACTTATTAAAATTTTTATCATCATAGCGATACAAATTTCTATTTGGCGTTAAAAGCAAAAGTATTATTAATTACAGCTAATTGGTTTTCGAACCCTGACAATTATTACAAAGATATAGTGAATTAATATCAGTCTATCCATTCTATTTTAGTACATCTATTCGATTTTAACAGTTGATTTGTTGCATCATTGGTTTTTAATGGTTCATGAGAAATGACTGAAATAATACCTTTGTTATGCCATTCTTTTTGCTGTTTTAATGCCTTATATAGACTTGAACTTTGCTTATATGCGATTAAAACTTTTTCACTATTAACTTCTCTTTCTCTACTTGTGGATGCTAATTCCCTTACTTTATCAATACTAATACTAAATCCAATTCCGAAGCAATTATCATGGCTTGAACTAAATTTCCTTACTAAATCATCATATCTACCACCTTTAGCAATAATAACAGGAGCACTTGATGATGATGAAACTAGTGAAAAGGTTAATCCACTATATAATTTATATTTAGTTCCTAATGTAGGATCTAATTGTACTTCTATCCCTTTCTCTTTGGCTAATGGTTCAATAATAGTAAATAATTCCTTTAGATTATCAATATAAGAATTCGAACCATATATATTTTTTAGACTAGTTAATATTTTATTTGGTGTTCCTCTCATATTCATTATCTTTTTTATAAGCATTCTCTTTTCATGATCTAAATCTAGTTTTGCCAATGCTATGTAATCAAGATCGCAAAGAATATTTTTTATCTGGTCTATTCTGCTTGAATCAAATGAGCTTAAAATAAGTTCTAATAAATATGTATTTCCAATAAGCAATGTCATTTTATATTTCTCATTAATTTCAATAATCTTTAATGATTCAATTAGTAAAGAGAGTAGCTCTATTTCTGCATTAATAGCCTTTGTTCCTATTAATTCTACTCCGCTTTGAAATGACTCTTGAATATCAATACCACCATCAATGTTTTGATTGCATTTAAATGAAGTACCTGTTGACCAAAAACGAAGTGGCCTTTCGTATTCTTTAAATCTAGTTGAAGCAGCCCGAACAATTGATGCTGTTATTTCAGGTCTTAACCCAAGGGGCTCGTCAGAAACGATTTTTAGTATTTCATCATTGGATATTCCACCAGCTGCCATAAGAGTATCTATACGTTCAATATGTGGCGGTGATATTCGCTCATATCCCCATAGTTGATATAAAGATGAAAGTTTCGATGCAATAAGATGGTTCTTTTTTACTTGCTGAGGATTTAAGTCGCGCGCACCCGAGGCAGGTTGCAATGTCATTATTTTTTATTTATTTATATAGGATCACATAAATTAGGACTATTTTCCACCATAAGATTCAGGAGTTAATGGTCTAATTTTTTTAAGTTCTTTAATAAGCTCATTTCTTATCTTTGGATTGCAAGCAATAATTCTGCCGGTATTAAGATCAAATTCTCCGGAAGGATAATTAGAAACTAACCCACCTGCCATTTCAACTATTGGTACTCCTGCTGCCATATCCCATTTTGCAAGTCCGCGTTCCCAGAAACCATCAACTTTCCCTGCTGCTACAAATGCTAGATCTACTGCGGCTGCTCCTCCTCTCCTGACGCCGTGAGTTCGATGAGTAAGCCAACAAAATTCAGAGTAATTATTATCTAATACTTCACGTCTGTCATAAGCAAAACCAGTAACTAAAAGGGAATCAGATAAGGAAGCAGTGTCCGTTACATTTATTTTTTCGCCATTGCAAAATGATCCATGCTCTGGAGAGGCATAATAAATTTCATTTAAAGAAGGTACAGATATGGCTCCCAATATTGGATTGCTATTCCAAATTAAACCTATTGAAGTTGCGAAGAACGGATACCCATGAGCATAGTTCGTTGTCCCATCAAGAGGGTCAATACACCATTGTAATTCTCCATCCTTTAACTTATAACCACTTTCTTCGGCAAGAATCGAT
>QCIG01000040.1 GCA_003216815.1 Prochlorococcus sp. AG-402-K14
ATGCTTGACAGCATGTGTAAATAAAAAGGCGTATAAACCCACCTATGACAAGCCTTATGTCTTGACCACTTTTACGATTTTGGCAGATCTTGCTAGAAATGTCGCTGGAGAAAGATTAGAAGTTAAATCAATTACAAAACCAGGTGCTGAAATCCATAGTTACAAATTTACACCTAGTGATATTGTTAAAACAAAAGGAGCAAAACTGATTCTTGTAAATGGTTTAGGTCTTGAAGCTTGGATCTCGAAATTCATGATGAGTACGGCAGAGATTCCCAAGGTGAAGTTAACAGAAGGTATAACACCACTATTGATAGATGGCGATGTTTATGCAGGGAAGCCCAATCCTCATGCTTGGATGTCTCCCAAAAGAGCTATGAATTATGTCGATAAAATAGTCGATGCTTTTATCAAGATTGATCCTGATGGAGTTCTTGAATACAGAACTAACGCTTCTATCTATAAAGCTAAGCTTGAATCGCTTGATAAAGAGCTAAGGGATTCTTTATCCTCTATTTCTAAAGAAAGAAGATTTTTAGTGACATGTGAAGGAGCCTTTTCTTATCTTGCCAATGATTATGGTATGAACGAGGGATATTTGTGGCCTGTTAATGCTGAAAGCCAAGTAACTCCAAAGAGAATGGTTGATCTCATAAAGCTGATCAAAGAGAATGACATCCCAACGATTTTTTGTGAAAGTACTGTTAGTTCAAAAGCACAAATGGAAGTTGCAAAATCTAGTGGGGCTGTTTTTGGGGGTACTTTTTATGTAGATTCACTTTCAGGACCAGATGGCCCAGCTCCAACCTACATAAAGTTGCTCAGGCATAATGTTCGATTAATTATTGAAGGCTTGATTCCAAAAACATAAAAAAGAATGAATCCAATTTTTAAGAGTCATGAAAAAGATTTTATGCGAATTGAGGCGGATCAAGTTTGTGTTGATTACAACGGTACCGTTGCCCTTTATGACGCAAGTCTGAATTTAAAAGCTGGATCAATATGTGGTCTGGTCGGAATGAATGGCGCGGGGAAGTCAACTTTTTTTAAAGCTTTAATGGGTTTTGTTAGACCCTCTAGGGGGAAAATAAGGTTAAATGGACTAAGAGTTAATCAAGCCCAGAAGGATCAGACAGTAGCTTATGTCCCGCAAAATGAAGGCATCGATTATGCCTTCCCTGTAAGCGTTTGGGATGTTGTGATGATGGGTAGATATGGTGCTATGAATATCTTTCGCATACCAAGAGAGTCAGATAGAAGAGCCGTTTTTCATGCCTTGGAGAGAGTTGATCTTTTAGATCTACGAAATAGACCAATTGGATCGTTATCAGGTGGTCAGCGCAAAAGAGCTTTTCTAGCAAGAGCTATAGCTCAAAGGGCATCAGTGCTTCTTTTAGATGAACCTTTTTCTGGAGTTGATGTACCCACTGAAAAGTTAATGGCAGAGCTTTTTCTTCAGTTTCGACAAGAAGGACATACTATTTTGATCTCTACTCATGACTTGAATCACGTGAGAGATTTTTGTGATTTTGTAGTTCTCATCAATAAGACAGTTCTTGCCTATGGAGAGACCTCGGAAGTCTTTACATCGGAAAACCTCAATAAAACATTTGGAGGAATTCCACCAAATCCTTTATCAGGACCAGAGTCGAGTAAAGATTTTGTAAATGAGTGAACTTTTGATTTCCATTACGCCATTTGATTGGCTTTTGGATCCATTAACTCATGACTTCATGAGGAGAGCTCTGATGGTTAGTGCCTTAGTGGGAGGTGTTTGCGGTCTTCTATCTTGTTATATGACATTAAAAGGATGGGCCTTGATGGGAGATGCGGTTTCTCATGCTGTCATGCCAGGAGTAGTAGTTGCTTATGCATTAGGGCTCCCTTTCTCTTTAGGTGCTTTTGTTTTTGGAGTTGGTTCAGTTGCTTTGATCGGATTTATTAAACAGAAATCTAGAATTAAAGAAGACACTGTAATAGGTCTTGTTTTTACAGGATTTTTTGCATTAGGAATTGTATTGGTTTCAAAAATCAAAAGTAATATTGACCTTATGCAGATTCTCTTTGGAAGCCCTCTAGGTATTTCTCAGGCTGATGTTAAACAAACCTTGATAATTTCTTTTGTAGTTATATTTATTTTGCTTCTATTTAGAAAAGATTTAATGCTTTATTGTTTCGATGCCAAACACGCTCGATCTATAGGGATAAATACAGGAATGCTTCATTATTTGCTATTAACTTTATTGTCTTTATCCGCAGTAGTAGGGTTGCAAACTGTTGGTATTATCCTTGTAGTTGCAATGCTTATTACTCCTGGCGCAACAGCATACCTGCTAACTGATCGTTTCGACAGAATGACTATTTTGGCAGTGGTTAGCAGCTCTTTTTCAAGTGTTTTAGGAGTTTATATAAGTTATTGGTCAGACATTGAAACAGGAGGTTCTATTGTTTTAGTGCAAACTTTAATCTTTTTAATTGCGTTCTTATTTGCCCCAAAATATGGAATATTTAAAAACCAAACTTATCTAAATAATAATTAAATTAAGTAAACGATGAGTAATCCTTCTGCTGAACAAAAATGGAGTTGGTGGCCACTTTTCCCGCTCTATCCTTATGGTAGAAAAAGAACAATATTTAGGGAATTAGTTCCTAATCAGATTTGGAGTTTTGAACAACTTCAGGGAATTTATTATGTTGCTGTTCCTATCAGACTATTAGTCATAAGAATAAAAAATGAATTGATGATAATTAACCCTCTACCCCCGACGGAAGAATTACTAAGGGACATAAATGAACTTGTAAATAAAATCGGCCCTGTGAAAACTATTGTTTTACCAACGGCCTCTGGCTTGGAACATAAAATTGCTCTTCCTGCTTTGGCTAGAGCTTTTCCTGATTCGAAAATATGGGTTTGCCCAGGGCAATGGAGTTTCCCATTTGATTTGCCTTTTGATTGGTTGGGAATTCCATCTAAAAGAACAAATATTCTATTGGCGGATGGATTTCCTCATAGTGATTATTGTGACTGGATACCATTGGGCCCAATTGATATTGGACTAGGACGCTTTCAAGAAATATCTTGTTTTCATAAACCATCAAAATCGTTGTTGGTTACTGATGCCCTTGTGGGTATTGAAGAGACTCCTCCAGAGCTCTTTGATTTAGACCCTACACCTCTATTGTTTCATTCAAGAGAGAAAGGGTCTGAAGAGCTTATTGATACGCCGATTGCAAGAAGGAAGGGATGGCTTCGCTTGGTTCTTTTTGCTTCTTACCTAAGACCAGAAAAATTGGAGATACCAAATATAAAAGAAATTTTTGATAATTCATTTAAAGCAAATTTAAGAAACAAAAGATCTCATTTTGGGATATATCCTTTTTCTTGGCAGAAGGGATGGGAGTTGTCTGCTAAAAAACTTGTTGGAAAAAACACTCCTCAAATACAAATTGCTCCTGTGATAGAAAGGCTAGTTTTTCCTAGGGCACAAAAAGCTTTTATATCTTGGTTGAATAAAGTCGATTCATTGCAAAGCCTTTCTTGGCTAATTTCTGCTCATTACAGCGGAAAAGTTAGGTTCACAAAATACGAAGTAAAAGTTTTAAAAAATAAAATTAATAAATCAGACTGGGCTAATAAAGAAGGTGATTTTGGATTTTTAAGTTGGTTAGATCGTAAGTTATTAAAACTTGGAGTCGTACCTATAGATCCTATGGAAAAATTTAAAGATTAAATTTTATCTGGGTCGACTGACATATCTTCATCAGATAAAAGTGTTTCCTCTAGCTGTTTTCTTTGCTCCATTTGTCTTAAAAAATAACCAGTCATCATAGCTGAAGCTAATAAACTAGCTAAATTATCCTTACTAGAAGTTACTTTAACCTCAAATTGTTCTCCAGGTAGCATTCCCAGCAAACCCTGGACATTGTGTCTGATTATTTCTTGAATTTCTGGACTAGCAGATTTTGCAACTCTTTGCAGAACATCTGCAGGTTGTTCTTGTAAGTATTGAATTAGAGCATTTGCTTCATGACCTTCATTATTGTCTGTAGCTAAAAATTCAGGATTAAACATCCAGTTTTTTTCTATGTAAGTACACACTATCGCAAAATGTACTCCAATAAAATTTAATTTAGGTTATGGGAACCGAATAGATCCTATTTTTTTTAATGGCCAGTACCTTGCAAGTGCTGTACCTATAAGATTTTTTTCTGGGAGAGCTCCCCATATATGAGAGTCTAAGCTGTTGTTTCGGTTATCTCCTAAGACCCAAAGTGAATAATCAGGTACTTTTATTGGTTCCATTTCATATTGAATGGGTTCTTTAATCCAAGGTTCATTTATTTCTTTTTCATTTCTATATAGTTTCCCATTTGCAACTTCTATTTTGTCCCCAGGTAAACCAACTACTCTTTTTATTAGAGCTGAATCATCACTGTAACCTGCATCTGTAAGAATTTCTGGAGGTTTAAAAATAACAATCGTATTTAAATCTAAATGTTTATTTAGTTTTTGATTAAGTCTAGGGGTTATTTTTTCTATTAATATTCTGTCTTGAATTTGCAAGGTTGGAAGCATTGATCCAGATGGGATCCATCTAGGTTCAACAGCTTGCCATCTTAATAAAAGCGCAATTAATATCCAAATTAACAATCCTTTCCAACTAGTTTGGCTTTGAGCTTTTTTTGATCCAGTTGATGACATGAACTTGTTTTGTTTTAGTTTCTTGCTTAAAAGGTTTTCACAAAAATCAAAGTAGTTTTTCTTTTGGAAATTTCATTAGCACGATACAATTTTTTTATTAGCTTAGAGCTTCTTAAAACTCTAGTAGCAAAAGGAGTGAAATATTTTGTCCTTTGCCCTGGTAGTAGATCAGGCCCTCTTGCATTAGCAGCAGCAAGTCTCTCTAAAAGAAAAGAATTAACTCTCATAACATCAATTGATGAAAGATCGGCTGCATTCCTTGCGCTGGGAATTAGCGCTGCAAGTGGCCAAGTAAGTGTTGTTATTACAACTTCCGGAAGTGCTGTCGCAAATCTTCTGCCAGCGGCTGTTGAAGCAGATAGATCATGCCATCCTCTTTTATTTTTGACTGCAGATAGACCATTGCGATTAAAAGAATGTGGAGCAAATCAAGCAGTTAATCAACAGGATTTTCTGAAGTCTGTTTGTAGACATTTTGATGAATCTCCAAAAGAAGGAATTCATTTGATTTCAAAAGAGAGATTGACATCTTTATTAAATAAATCATTCGAAATGGCTTCTAAAATGCCTGGTCCAGTGCATATAAATCTCGCTTATGAAGAACCTTTGCATCCTGGTGAGCTTGATCAGGAAAAAGTACTCGAAGGATGGGTATTTGAAAGATTCTTAAGGGGTGAAAATCTTATAAGTAAGAATGAGTTAGTTAAAAACGTTTCATCTTTAAGACTGCCCAAATTAGATCCATATTCTTTAGGAGTAATTATTGTTGGTCCATGGAGAGGCAAAGTAAAACAACTTCATTCTTTTAGGACCGCATTAAAGAAATGGCAAAA
>QCIG01000041.1 GCA_003216815.1 Prochlorococcus sp. AG-402-K14
GATAAAAAACCTGACAAACGGAATTTAGCTCCTAAATCAGAGATAAAGGATGGGTTAACTCACCAAGATCTTGTTAATGGAAATTAGTAAATCTTTGGGTTTAAATAAACATTTCTTATCCGATAAGTTTCCTTGCCCACCATAGGATTGATTGATAAGGATAAAAGATAGATTATTCTTAAGAAACTACAGTATTATTTGAGGAGCATTTGATTTTTTCTTAAACCTAGATCAAATACTTTTCAGAAGTTGTTTAACTTTGACCTTAAGACTTTTCCATCTTCATATTATATTTTCCCTCTACTTTCAGAAAATGGAGATTATATTTTTAAAGTTTTTTTACTGATCCTAAAAATTCTTTTATTATTAATATAGAAAGTGATCTAGAAACTAATATTCATCCAGATATGTATAATTTTAAAAATGATTCCGAAGTTATTAAAATCCCCCAAGAGGCTTTATCTGGATTAAATAATAATGTATTGATTTTTTTTATATCACTAATTGAATTAATCCAAAATAGAGTTAAATATACTCAAAGGTATCTTGGATCAGCATTGACTTCTGGAATGAATCTGATTGAGAGAGTTGAATCTTGTAGGGATTTAACAATATTGTTCATGGAAACTTCTAGATGTTTGGGTGTACCAAGTCGTTTTGTTGGTGGATGTCAACATATGGATAAACCACCTGAGAAATATGAACTTCATGCATGGATATGATTTTTATACATGGTTTAAGCTGGAGAGGCTTTGATCCAAACGGTTGTGGACTAATTAATTATAAATACGTTGCTTTCACTTCATATTATAAGTCTGAAATGATAGCACCAGTAAGAGAGAGCTTTGTTGGACTTTTTAATATAAAAAGCGAACTTAAGCGTAAGAAATATGATTACTACTTTTCCTAGTAGAAATAGTAAAAATAGTAATCATATTTCTTCCGCTAGGAGGATTTTTTATTTGACAGGCTCTTGTTATTATTAAAGAATTGATTATAGTTTACCCAGTGATGTTCATGAATACATGAATAAAAGTCAGTTTAATATAAAAATCTCAAAAGACTTATTGATTAGAGTTAAGCGCCAGGCAATGATGTCAGGGAAAAGTTTAACTGAGCATATTACTGATTTAGTTACTAACTCATTGTCCGAAAATGATATTCAAAATACTCATTTGTCTTCAGTTGATAGGATTAAGAATTTGGAAGAAAGAATATTGACGCTAGAATCAATAGTGTCTAATAGAGAATACATAAGTCAAAAGTTAAAACCATTTACTAATTCAGAAGCCATAAATTGTACAAACTTTATGAGAGGTGTTTTTTATAAAGAACTAGAAAAAAGAAATTTTGTTGATAAATCTGACGCCTTTGATGACTTTCTGGAGGCAGTAAACGGTTTTGATAAGTTAAACAAGCCTTTTTCTGATCGATTGAAAGAAATAATGCTTAGCGATAAGCCATCTCCTTGGACCGGTAAAGAACTTAATGAATTAACTGGTAAAGATAAATGTAATTGTTCGATTAGAAAAGGCTTAATTAGTTGGACTGGAAAAACAGAATGTCCTTCACAGCAAGAAATATGTGATAAAGGAGAAGAATTACTTGCTTTGTTTTGATAGGATATTAAATATCTTTTATAAGTTTTTCGCTTATCTCCCACAATTTTTTTCTTGAAGTTTGATTTAATGCTTTTGGAGCATTTCTACATATTTTTGGTAAACCTCTGAAATTAAATTTAGGTCCATATTGTTCTCCTCCTTTAGCGTTAGATAATGTAGCGGCAGATATTTGAGGCAATGCACCCATTTTCGCGCTTTGAAACATGGGATCCATCAATTTATATGCAAGCCCTTCTTGCCATGATTGATTAGCCTCAACTGACTTTGGCTGCAAATTTGTACGTGCAAATCCTGGATGAGCAAGTAATGAAGAAGTTTTTGAATTGCTTTCTTTAAGTTTTGAATCGAGTTCCAAACCAAACATTACGTTTGCAAGCTTGCTCTGTGCATATGAAGCCCAACGATCGTATTTAAGATTTCCTTGTAGATCCTTCCATTGAATTTTTCCAAAATATTGAACGCCTGAGGTTACGGTGACAACTCTAGAATTATTTTTTTCTTCAAGTATGGGTAGCAATTCCAATGTTAAAAACATGTGTGCAAGATGATTAACAGCAAACTGTATTTCGTAACCTTGCTTGCTAAAAGTTTTTGGGGGAGCCATTATTCCAGCATTGTTGATTAAGACATCTAAGTAATCAAATTTATTTTTGATAGATTCAGAAAATCTTTTAACTTTTACTAAATCGGATAAATCTAATTCAACTAGTTCAATCTTTCCAGGAAAATTAAATTTGAAAAGTTCTTGTTTTGCTTTCTCTCCTTTGAGTAAGTCTCTGCAACACATGATTACAGTTGCCCCCCTTTCTAAGAGGAATTTTGATGTTTCATAACCAAGACCGCTATTAGCTCCAGTGATTAAGAATATTTTCCCATCTTGCATCTTAATTTCATTTGGTTTAACCATAATCTTCTTAAAATATATATTTATTATAAGTATGATTTAATTTAATTGTGGTAAATGAGGCTTATCCTCTTTGTATTGATTTAACATGAATCGATTGGTTTTTAGATCTTATTCAGTCTATAAAATGAAGTTTTAAATTTATAAAATCCTGAATTTGCATAATTCCAATATTTAAGATCATCTTCTCTGTATATGTAATTAATAATAATTTGATTTTGATTTGCGAAATTATTGATCAAATCAAAATTATGCCCAACTCCTGGGTAGATCACATCAATACAACTCTTGTTATTCAAAGAGATTAATATATCAGTTGAGTTTAATACTTCTGAATTTGGAATTAACTTATTAAGATTATTAATTAAACCTAGCTTGAATTGAATTACTTTCTCACTTAGCTCAAATCCATTATTTTTGACTCCATTAGTCAATATATAAACTTTCGAGTATGAATTAAATAACTTAGATCTGTTTAAAATATTCATATCATTGTCGAACATTATTAGAATATTACTATTAGGAAATCTTCTCTGAACTGGAAGTTTATTTGATTTATGTTTGCTAATCTTTATAAAATTTTTTTTGTTCGATATGTTAATTTGCGTTTTTATGAATCGATTAACTGTGTACCTATTGATGTTTTCTTTAGATGCTAAGTAAGGCTTCTTATTTGTGTGCAAGCCAGCTACCCATCTCCAGCTAAGAGTGTTTGATGAAGCATCTCCATCAAATAGATGTCTCATGAAAAGTCTCGCTCCTAGTTGCCATGGAAGTCTCAAGGTAAAAATCCATATACTTGCAAACCACATTCTTGAATGATTATGTAAATAGTTATTTTCTCTAAGTTCTTCTATCCATGTATCAAAGCAATCTATACCTGTCTTGCCATCTATCGCAGATTTTATTAAGTTTAAATTATTTGAATTTTCCTTAAAATTTATATATTCATACCATATTGATTTGTGATTTTCAAGGTAACCTTTCCAATAGATCCTCCAGATAATTTCATCAGTATATTTATGTTTCTTGTCAGATTTTTTTAATTTTTCTATGATTTCGTATTCGTAAAGAATTCTATGAGATGTATATTTAGAAATCTGAGAAACATTCGTCCTATTTTTGATCCCATAATCGTAATTTCTTAATAGATGGTATGAATCAAGGTGATTGATAATAAAATTATCTAGTACATTATTAGCCTCTTCAAAAATATTCATCTAAGTATTAATATTAATAATTGTCTTATTATTGAAGTTTTTTTAATGCTTTTATAGCTTCTTTTATATGAGCTGGGCCATTTAAAAGGTCTTCGAATATATGTTTGATCATTCCTTCAGAGTTTATTATATATGTTACTCTTCCTTCGATGAATCCTAGCTTTTTTGGGACACCAAATTTTTCTCTAAGAATATTATTTTGATCGCAAAGTAATGGATATTGAAGTTTATTTTTATTCGCAAATTCAAGATGACTTTGTGTACTTCCATTACTTATTCCCCACACCTCGGCACCTAGAATTTTAAAAAGGTCATATTTGTCTCTGAAGCCGCAAGCCTCGATAGTGCAACCAGGAGTATCGTCTTTTGGGTAAAAAAACAAAACTAGAGACTTATTCCGTTTTTCGGATGTTCTGATATTTCCATTTTGATCTTTCAAAGAAAAAGATGGAATCTGATCACCAATTTTTAGTGACACTCTTTTAAATCAAACATCTAATTATAATCAATTCGCTTTTTTTCGAGAGCACTCTTTTGGTGTGAAAACAGCACCTAGACAAAGATAATAGGAATTGATAATTCTAAGTAACTAAGTTGAAATTATTAAGTTAACTTAGACATGAATTCATTGGCATTACGCCTGTGGTTCAATTTTTTGTTAGGGTCCATTTTTTCTAGATTTCTTAAAATCATTGATAATCGATATTGGTCCTTGAACTTATTTTTATAGTCATCTATAAATGTCCAAAAAAGACCATCCCAAATTGAGCACCAATCTTCAGATTTATAGTTAGACATTTTTTTAATATAATTTGAACCTGAAATATATGGTTTAGTTGTAAATATTCCTCCATCTGAGAATTGACTCATTCCATAAACATTTGGAACCATAACCCAATCATATGAATCTATAAATAATTCCATAAACCATTTGTACACTTGATTTGGGTGGAATCTGCATAGAAGCATTAAATTTCCAACTATCATTAGTCTTTCTATATGATGTGCATATCCAGTTTCTAAAATATTTTGTATTGAGTCGTCTAAAGGTCTTATTCCTGTCTGACCAGTGTAAAAACAAGCTGGTATTGGTTTATCCTCGAAACCCCAGAAGTTTCCATTTCTGAGTTCTAAACTATTTCGTTTATACATTAATAGGATAAATTCACGCCAGCCAATAACCTGTCTTATGAATCCTTCATATGAATTAATTGTAATATCATTTGATTCATAAAAATCAGATGTTTTATCGATTATCTGTTTTGGTGTAAGTAAACCATTATTTAATAATGGTGAGAGAACACTGTGCCAAAGTATTCTATGATTTGAATTTATTGCATCTTCATAATCTCCAAATAAATTAAATCTTTCAATTAGAAAATTATTTAACCATTCTTCAGCATCTGCATGAGACAAAGGATAATTAAATTTTTCTATGGTCCCATAATAATCATTATAATTTGTAGAAACTTCTTTCTTAGCTTTCTCTAAGAACTTGTTTGCTTTTATAGTTGGGATCCTTGGAATATTGATTAACTTTGGGAGCTTCTTTCTATTCATTTTGTCAAAACTCCATTCTCCCCCTGTAGGTGAACCATCTTTTTCAATAAGGATATTTAGGTTTTGTCTTTGACTCTTATAGAATTGCTGCATGCTATTAAATTTTTTTTGAGTAAGTATTTC
>QCIG01000042.1 GCA_003216815.1 Prochlorococcus sp. AG-402-K14
AATCAGGATGCCACTTTCTTGCCTCTTTCCTAAAGGCTGACTTAAGTTCATCACGATCACATTCAGGCGATACACCTAATAAAGACCAATAATTTGGTTCAACGGTAGTAGTCATTATCCCAAGGATCTAAATCTCTTCTTCCATAACTATTTTCGTCATTTCTATTTTGACCTCGAGGAGAATAATCCCAAGGATCATCATCCCAGTAATCATCTGAAAACAATTCATCTTTCAATGATCCAAATGTATTTCTGATACCTTGGATTGGATTAGATTCGGTTTTCCTTTCTGCAGACAAACGTCGATTCAATCCAAAGAGTGCTTCTTGGAGAGAGCCAACTGCATATTCAAGCTCTTGCAAATCATTTTCCTCTAGTAAATCTTCAACGTCCCTCATGGCAACTTCTACAGACCTCTGCTGTCTTTCAGCACCATAAGGCCCTAGTTCTAGAGATGCATCTCTTAGTCTCCTCTCGGCTTGAGCAACAAGTGTTAAAGCATTATTTTTTTGGTCAATAGAAGCACGTTTTTTTCTATCCTCAGAAGCTTTTGTTTTGGACTCTTCAATTAACTTATTAACTTCATTTTGATTTAAGTTTGATCCACCAGTAACAGTTACAGACTGCTTCCGGCCTGTTGTCCGATCTGTTGCACTTACTTCTAATAAACCGTTTGCATCAATATCAAATGCTACCTGGACTTGAGGAACACCTCTTGGTGCAGGAGGAATACCAGATAATCTAAATTTTCCCAATGATTTGTTATCGGAGGCCATTTGCCTTTCTCCTTGCCAAATATGAATTTCTACAGAGGATTGATTAGCAGTCGATGTACTAAAGACATCTGATTGCCTGACTGGTATGGAGGTATTACGAGGAATCAAAACTTTCATTAATCCTCCAACTGTTTCAAGTCCAAGAGAAAGGGGAGTAACGTCATTTAATAAAAGATCTCTAAGTTCGCCAGAAATAATTCCGCCTTGAATAGCAGCACCAATAGCTACAACCTCATCAGGATTAACAGATTGGCAAGGAGGATTTGGTACTAATGTTTTAACTAATTGCTTTACCATTGGCATTCGAGTACTTCCGCCAACAAGAACAACTTCATCAATTTCCTCGGGATTCCAACCAGAATCATCAATTACAGTATTCACAGGGTCAAATAACTTATCTAAAAGATCGTTGCAAAGACTCTCATACAATTTTCTTGAGAGAGTGGCCTCAATATGCAAAGGGCCATCACTACCTGTTGAAATAAATGGAAGTGAAATTGGAGTGGTTTGAACACCAGACAACTCTTGTTTAGCTTTCTCAGCAGCCTCGGTAAGTCTTTGTAAAGATTGCCTATCTCTTCTAAGATCTATTTTATTTTTTTTTAAAAAATCATCAGCAAGCCAATCAACAATTCTTTGATCAAAATCATTACCCCCCAATTGAGTATCACCAGAAGTTGCTTTTACATCAAAAACTCCATTAGAAATTGACATTAAAGAGACATCAAATGTGCCACCACCTAAATCAAATACCAAAACTTTTCTGGAAGAACTTTTATCAAATCCATAGGCGAGAGCTGCAGAGGTGGGCTCATTAAGTATCCTCTCAACATTAATGCCAGCTAAAATAGCTGCATCACGAGTAGCTTGCCTTTGTGAATCGTTGAAATAAGCAGGAACAGTTATCACAGCAGAATCAACATTTTCTCCTAAATAGGTTTCTGCATCATCTATTAACTTCCTAATAATATTGCCAATCAATTCTTCAGGGGCATACTCTCTTTTAGTTATCGGCGAGGTTATACGAACATTCCCCTGATCGTTAGCACGAACGTTATAAGGAACTGAAAGGCTATTTTCATCAAGCTCATCCCAGGCTCTTCCTACAAATCTTTTTAAATTTGAAAAAGTGTTTTTCGGGTTGAGTACTAATTGTCTTCTAGCTAATTGACCTACCAATAATTCTGAATCTTTTGTAAAACCAACTACTGAAGGGGTTGTCCTGGCACCTTCAGCATTAGAAATAACAACAGGCCTACCAGCCTCCAACACCGCTACAACGGAATTAGTCGTCCCCAAGTCAATGCCAACTATTCTCCCCATGGCAATACTTATTTAAGCCCCACAGTAACTAGCATTTAAAGGTATTCAATACTTATTATGTACCCTTCAACACTTAAAGCCAATCATTAATGTTCTCTTAGTGAAAAATATGAAATTAGATATAGATTCATAGTGTAAATGCTTTAACGAGTGACCAAAGCAACTACAACAAAATTTCAACTACGATCAAGACCAACTTCAGAGAAGTTGGTAGATATAGGATTTAGGAATTTTGTTCTTGCAATGGCTTCAATGGTAGCCGTACTACTTTTCTCGATATTTGCAGTTATTTACCTTCAATCTACTGAATCGATATCAAGATATGGACTAAGGTTTCTTTTTACCGCTGCTTGGAATCCCGTAACAGATGAATATGGAGCGTTCACAGCTATATATGGAACTCTTGTTACGTCAATTGCTTCATTAATAATTGCTATTCCATTAGGTGTAGGCACTGCAATATTTATTACTGAAAATATAATTCCCAAATACATCAGAGAATTAATTGGAATAATGGTTGAGCTTTTAGCTTCAATTCCATCAGTAGTTTTAGGACTATGGGCAGTTTTCATTATGGAACCTTTTATTAGGCCATTTTTGAACATAATCTACGAAACATTTGGTTTTATCCCATTTTTTGGTACTGAACCTTTAGGAGCTGGAATGTTACCTGCAATATTAATTTTAGTTGTAATGATATTACCTATAATTACATCAATCTCAAAAGACTCATTAAATCAAGTTCCAACTAATCTCAGACAGGCAGCATATGGAATTGGAGCTACAAGGTGGACAACAATTATTCGAGTCATTATTCCCGCAGCAATTTCTGGTATAACTGGAGGTGTTTTACTTGCTCTTGGAAGAGCAATGGGTGAGACAATGGCAGTAACAATGATTATTGGTAATTCTAATAACTTTAGTTGGTCGATTTTCGCTCCTTCATATACTATTTCATCAATGCTAGCAAATCAATTTGGTGAGGCTGATGGAAGCCAAGTGTCTTCATTAATGTATGCAGCATTTATCCTTATGATACTAACATTAATGGTTAATGTATTCGCCCAATGGATAGTTAAAAAGTTAAGCTTAAAATATCAATAGTTATGAGTAAAATCTCACAAAACAATTTAACCTATAATCCCACACTAAAAAGAAATATAGGGAATAAAATATTAACATTAACTTCTACATTATTTGCAGTAATTTCTGTGATTCCATTAATACTAGTTATAAGCTATATATTAATAAAGGGTGGCAGCTATATTAATTTTGATACTTTAATTCTTGAGCCAGAGCCACCAGGCGACGATCTCTTATCTGCTGGTGGAATAGGTCCAGCAATTGCTGGTACTTTCATAATGACAGTAATTGCTTTAATAATATCAATACCTATAGGAGTAGGCGGAGGTATATACCTGGGTGAATATTCAAAATCTGGAAGATTTGCAAAGTTTATTAGATTTGGATCTAATGTCCTCGCAGGAGTCCCATCAATAATTGCTGGAGTATTTATATACGCGATAATTGTATCTACAAAAATCTTATTTGGGTCAATGTTTAGCGGTATTGCAGGTGGTATTTCTCTTTCAATTCTAATGTTACCAACAATAATTAAAACGACTGACGAAGCATTAAAATTAGTTCCAGATAATTTGCGAAGAGCTGCCTTCGGAATAGGCGCATCTAAGTTTACAATGATAACAACTATTACATTACCAGCAGCTTTTAGTTCAATATCAACAGGTATACTTTTAGCTCTAGCTAGAGCTGCAGGCGAGACAGCCCCATTGATATTTACAGCATTATTTTCTAGATATTACATAACAACTTTTGACGATCTTTTTTATGAAATGGGATCATTATCAGTATTAATATATAATTTTGCTCTTGAACCCTATGAAGCACAAAATCAATTGGCCTGGTCAGCATCATTTATTTTAGTTGTTGTACTTTTAAGTCTAAATATTCTTTCAAGATGGATAGGGACACATAGTGCTATTTCTAAAAACAAAGTACAATAATGGACATAGTAAATAATAAAATGATTAATAAATTAAGTACAAAAAACAAAAGGTCTATAAATGACTCTGCTATTTCCGTTTCATTAGACAATGTTTCGATAAAATATGGAAATTCATTTGCTGTTAAAAATGTCTTTTGTGATATAAGAAAAAAACAAGTTACATCATTTATAGGACCATCAGGATGCGGCAAATCGACCGTTATTCGAGCAATCAATCGTATGAACGATTTAATTGAAGATTGTAGATTATCAGGTAGTGTGATTTTCGAAGGTACCGATATATATGCAGAAGATATAGATCCAGTAGAAGTCAGAAGGAGAATTGGAATGGTATTTAAGCAACCAAATCCTTTCCCAAAAAGCATTTACGAAAATATTGCTTTTGGCGCAAGGGTTAATGGATATAAAGGAGATATGGATCAATTAGTTGAAGAATCACTTACCAAGGCAGCTGTATGGGATGAATGCAAAGATAAATTAAATGAAAGTGGTTATTCATTATCGGGAGGTCAACAACAAAGATTATGTATCGCAAGGACAATCGCAATCGAACCTGATGTGATTTTAATGGATGAACCATGCTCAGCACTTGATCCATTATCTACCTTGAAAATTGAAGAGACAATTCATGAATTAAAGACAAATTATACAATCATTATTGTTACTCACAACATGCAACAAGCTAATAGAGTAAGTGATTTTACTGCATTTTTCAATACAGAAAAAAATGGAAAAACTCTTAATGAAAAAGTAGGTTTCCTAGTAGAGTTTGGCAAAACAAAAAATATGTTTGATTCACCAAAGCAAAAATCAACTCAAGACTATATTTCTGGAAAATTTGGATAAATTAAAACTTAGAGATTAAGGAATGTAAGTTAATTGACGGAGAGAGAGGGATTCGAACCCTCGATAGGGTTTCCCCTATACAGCATTTCCAGTGCTGCGCCTTCAACCACTCGGCCACCTCTCCCTAAATTCAGCAATGAAATACCTTTTTCAATTGCTTAAAGATAAATATATACCAAAAGAGAGCTCTTGTTAAAATCTATCGATGTTTTCAATTAATTAATATTTTACTAATAAAGAATTTCAAAAAATGAAATAATAATTTATTAAATACAATAAATTGATTTAAAGATATATTGAATCTTCTAAAAAGTGACCGATTAATATAATAAAAAATTCATAGTTATGCATATACCTTCTTGTAAAACCGCTTCTATAAACTCTGGCCTAACCAAAAA
>QCIG01000043.1 GCA_003216815.1 Prochlorococcus sp. AG-402-K14
TCCGGGAGAAGCAAATAGATTTAAGCTCGATATCCGCCCAGATGTTGCAGTATTCACGTCAGCTCCCTTTTCGAAAGATCTGAGAATTGAGGGTATCCCAATTCTTTCCTTAGGAACCAAATGTGATAGGGAAAGTTTTGATCTTTTCGTTGCATTATCAATAATTCCAAATGAAGTTGAAAATTTAGTCACTCAAATTTCTACCGGGGTACTCAGAATCACCCATTTTGAGCAAGATAAAAAAAGCGATAGACAAATCAAACTTCAACCAACACTTGCAACACTTAAAAAAGGAGATCGTTTAAGAATTTCAATCTCAGGATCTGGATGGCCAGCAATTGGAATAAATCCTGGACAGATCCAATATTTATGTGAGGGACCTAGCCCTCACTGTCTAGTAACTACAATTTCACTCTTGCTTTCAAATTCAAAACTTAAATTTGAATCACTTATTTCCTCTTAGGGGTTCAATATTTACTTGCATAGGATTAAGCTAACTAGCTATTTAAGCGAAAAGTCATGACCGTTTCTATTCTTCTAGATTCTTTGAGAGAAGACGGTCAAAGACTTTCTGAATGCAGACATGAAAATCCATTTTCTATTCTTGGTCCTCAACCATTTAAAGACAAATGGATAGTTCGAATATGGATGCCTCAGGCAAATCGAGTTGAACTAATAATAAAAGAAACGAAAATTCAGCTACAAAATCCCAACCATGAATGGATTTTTGAAGGAGTTTTAGAAAAAGATCCTGGTACTGATTATCAAATAAAAGTAAATCGAGGAGGCATTGAACATATTCAACATGATCCCTGGAGCTTCCGACAAGAATGGATGGGTGAAATTGATAGACATCTTTTCGCAGAGGGAAATCATCATCACATTTGGCGGAAGATGGGTGCGCACCTCACAGAGATAGAAAAGAAGCAAGGAGTTATGTTTTGCTTATGGGCTCCTCATGCAAGAAGTGTCTCAATTATTGGTGATCTCAACTCATGGGATGGTCGACATCATCCTATGCAAAAACGTCTGGGAGGGATATGGGAACTATTCATACCAGGTCTAAATGTTGGTGACTTGTACAAATATGAAATTAGGACTGAAAAAGGACATTGCTATGAAAAAGCCGACCCTTATGGTTTTCAACATGAAGTAAGACCCGCAAAAAGCTCAATCATCTCAAAAATCGATTCATTTCAATGGAATGATCATTCTTGGATGTCCAAGCGGGATAAAAAAGATCCGCTAGAGCAACCAATATCAGTCTACGAGATGCATTTAGGCAGTTGGATGCATGCTTCCACAGAAGATCTTTTTATTAACTCAAACGGAGAGCATAGAGCGCCCGTTCCAGCGGCAGATATGAAACCTGGCTCAAGATTGCTTACATACGAAGAGTTAGCAAATAAAGTCATTCCCTATGTCAAAGAAAGAGGCTTTACTCATATCGAGCTCATGCCGATTTCAGAACACCCTTTTGATGGTTCATGGGGGTATCAAGTAACTGGTTGGTATGCTCCCACAAGTAGATATGGTTCACCAGATGAGTTTCGTGCTTTCGTTGATTCGTGCCATAAAGAAGGGATAGGGATAATTCTTGATTGGGTTCCAGGACACTTTCCTAAAGACCAGCATGGTCTTGCTTATTTTGATGGAAGTCATCTATATGAGCATTCAGATCCCAGAATTGGAGAACATAAAGAATGGGGAACATTAATTTTTAATTACAGTAGAAATGAAGTTCGTAATTTTCTAGTTGCAAATCTAATTTTCTGGTTTGATCAATTCCATATCGACGGGATACGCGTTGATGCAGTCGCCTCAATGCTTTATAAAGATTATCTTCGTCCAGAGGGTGCGTGGATACCTAACGAAGATGGAGGAAATGAAAATTTTGAGGCAGTTAGATTTCTACAACAGGCTAATCACGTACTTTTTCAACATTTTCCTGGTGCACTTTCTATTGCTGAAGAATCAACAACATGGAGTGGAGTAACTAAACCAACTGACATGAATGGACTCGGTTTCAATCTCAAGTGGAACATGGGTTGGATGCACGATATGCTTGATTACTTTGAAATCGACCCATGGTTTAGACAATTCAATCAAAACAACATTACTTTTTCAATTTGTTATAACTTTACCGAAAACTTTATGCTTGCTTTAAGCCATGATGAAGTCGTTCATGGTAAAAGTCATCTCCTACATAAAATGCCTGGTGATGACTGGCAAAAGTACGCAAATACACGTGCCTTACTTGCATATATGTGGACACATCCAGGTAAAAAAACAATATTCATGGGAATGGAATTCGGGCAGCGCCAAGAATGGAATGTATGGGATGATTTGCAATGGGATCTTCTAAATTACGAACCTCACAAAGGTATACAGAAATTAGTAGATGATTTGAATTTGTTATACAAAAAAGAACCCGCTTTGTGGAGAAATGACTTTGACGAATATGGATTCCAGTGGATTGATTGCGATGACAATAAAAATTCAGTAATTAGTTTTATGAGAAGAGAGAAAACTGATGGAGAATGGTTAGTAATAGTGGCAAATTTCACCCCTCAAAACCACTCTAATTATAGAATAGGTGTCCCTGTTGCTGGATTCTACAAAGAAATCTTTAATTCAGACGCTAGTCAATACGGAGGGTCAAATATAGGCAATATGGGGGGGAAATCAACAGATTTGTTCAACATACACGGCTATGAAAATTCCGTAGATCTTTGTCTTCCTCCACTTAGCGTTCTAGTTCTAAAGCATAAATCTAAGGATAATTAAGCCTCTGCGAATAGAAATGTTTCAACCTTGCCTCATAACCTAATTTCAACTGTCGTCTGGATGTAAAAATTCAAAAGGTATAACGATCTTTCTTCAAGAACGTATTTCATGATTTTTCATGTACTGCTTAGTTTAAGTTTTTCGCTAAAAAGGACTAAATAATGAACGAGACTTCGCCTCTACTACTTCGCGCAGCTCGCGGAGAAAATGTTGAACGTCCACCAGTTTGGATGATGCGACAAGCAGGTCGTTACATGAAGGTATATCGTGACCTGCGTGACAACCATCCAAGCTTCAGGGAGAGATCTGAGAATCCAGATCTCTCTTATGAAATCTCAATGCAACCTTTTAAGGCCTTTCAACCTGATGGAGTAATACTTTTTTCAGATATCTTGACACCTCTTCCTGGAATGGGAATTAACTTTGACATCGTTGAAAGTAAAGGACCATTAATCAATGACCCAATAAGAAGCCTCAAGCAAGTTAAAGATCTAAGTCCTCTTCAACCAGAAGAAAGCATGTCTTTTGTTGGCGAAGTTTTAGGAAGACTAAGGGAAAGCGTTGGAAATAATGCTGCTGTTCTAGGTTTTGTTGGTGCTCCTTGGACTCTTGCTGCATATGTTGTAGAAGGCAAAAGCAGCAAAAATTATGCAGTTATTAAGGCAATGGCATTCCAAGAGCCCGAATTACTACATCAACTTTTAAATCATTTTGCAGAATCAATTGCGAACTATTTATCTTACCAAATTGAATCTGGGGCCCAAGTTGTTCAAATGTTTGATTCCTGGGCAGGACAATTAAGTCCACAAGATTATGATGAATTTGCTGCACCTTATCAACAAAAAGTAGTCAATTTAGTAAAAGAAAAGCATCCAGACACACCGATGATTTTATACATCTCTGGCAGCGCTGGAGTCCTTGAGAGGATGGGGCGAACCGGAGTAGATATAGTCTCTTTAGATTGGACTGTTGATATGGCTGATGGTCTAAAAAGGCTGCCTCAAGATATTGGAGTCCAAGGGAATGTTGATCCAGGGCTTTTATTTGGCACACCAGATGCGATTAGATCAAGAATTGTTGATGTAGTCAAAAAAGCAAAAGGTAGAAAACATATTCTTAATCTTGGCCATGGAATACTTCCAGGAACCCCCGAAGAAAATGCAAGAGTATTTTTTGAGGCTGGCATGAATGTTAATGAACTTATAAAAGATTGAACTTGAAAAACGAAATTATTCTGGTTACTGGAGCGAGTGGATGTGTTGGACAATACATAGTCAATTGGTTAATCGAAAACTCATGTTCAGAATTATTCTTATGGGTTAGAGATCCAAAAAAAATAACCTCAATAAATTTAGAAAATCCAAGGATTAAAATTTTAGTTGGAGATTTGCGACAACCACATAAGTTCAAGAAAGAAATTGCTGAAGTTAACAGAGTTATTCATACAGCTACTGCTTGGGGTGATCCCAAAAGAGCCAAAGAAGTAAATATTGATGCAGTAAAGAACCTACTGAATTTGCTTAATCCTTCAAATATTAAACAAATCATTTATTTTTCAACCGCAAGTGTTCTTGATAGAAACTTAAATTTGTTACCAGAAGCTTTTACTTATGGAACAGAATATATACAAACTAAAGCACAATGCCTAAAAGAGCTTGAGGCTCATAAACTCTCAACAAAAATAATTGCTGTTTTTCCCACACTAGTTTTTGGCGGGCGTTTAGACGGCAAAAGTACATTTCCTACAAGTTATCTTACCGAAGGCCTTAGAGATGCATTGAAATGGATCTGGCTAGCAAGATGGATAAAAGTTTTCTCAAGATTTCATTTTATTCACGCAGCAGATATTGCCTTTATCTGCGGACATCTGGCTACCTCTCATTTCGAGCCAACACTACCGGTTACAAAAAGCAAATTAAAAAAGCTTGTTCTAGGGCAACCCCACATCAGTATTGATATTGCAATTCAGACACTTTTAAAATGGAAAGGAATGAAAAAGGTACCGCAAATCCCTCTTTGGAATTGGCTTGTTGAGGTTTTAACTATTTTACTACCTATTCAAATTACCAACTGGGACAGATTTAGCCTGAGACAAAGACACTTCATACATGAGCCCGTCACTTCGCCTGAAACGTTTGGAGGTATAAGTTATGCCAAAAATCTAAGTCAAGTTTTACATAATTCTGGATTAAGTAAACACAAAAATGCTAACCAGAAGCTAAAGTACTAAAATTCAAAAAGAAAAGAATTAATTTCATGATTCGTTCTATTACATCTGTATTGTTTGCTTTCTTTGCATTCCTAGTAATTGGTGTATCAAATGTGAATGCTTCAACTGTTGAAGTTAAGCTAGGCACTGATGCAGGAATGCTTGCTTTTGAGCCAAGCACGCTAAACATAAGTGCTGGTGATACAGTTAAGTTTGTCAATAACAAACTGGCTCCTCACAATGCTGTATTTGACGGCAACGATGAGCTCAGCCATCCTGACTTGGCTTTTGCCCCAGGAGAGTCATGGGAGAGAACATTTAGCGCTGCT
>QCIG01000044.1 GCA_003216815.1 Prochlorococcus sp. AG-402-K14
AAAAAAGCGACCCAATCTACTCTTTCAATCTCAGCAGCATTGGATACTAGTTGAGGAGCTTGCTGCTTAATAAGTTCTAAATCAGGCTGAGTGACTCCATTATTGAGAGCCATCCAATCAGCCATCGACCTTCCAACTACTCTTGTTAAGTAAGCAGCACTCAAGGCCTGAATTGTTCCGGCTGCCACCCAAGAGGAACCATCAAGCTTTGCCAAGCTCAACAAGGACTGTCCACTCCACTCGACAACTCCTTGACCAATTGCAGCCATTGCTAGCTGTCGTGAAACGGCTTCAAGTAATTCTGGATTCATTTTTGATGCCCATATTTTGGACATTTCTTTGATCATTAAGCCATTAACAACTGCTACTGCAAGCAAATCAGTTGAGGCAACAGGTGAAGCGAAAACGATACCAGCAACTATCCACTGAGATCTTGTTTGAATAACCTTGAATTTTTCCCTTCTTAATTTCTCTAAATCTTTTTGCCAAGAAGTATGCAATCGAGACAAAAGTCTTTGCTTAGTAATGTCTGTATTCTTCTTTGGACTTTCAAGAAGTTTCTTAATGGGAGAAAGAACCGTTGCCATTTCTGTTTGAGATCCATCCCATTTCAATACTCTGTTAGTCCATCTATCTGGTAATTGAGCCTCTAATGCATTTCGCTCATCAGACCAATCTGTAGATTCTTTACTGGCAACCATTAGCCAGGCTGGTTGATCTGTAGGGATATTTTTAATCCACAAAAGATCAGCTGCGCTCATTGGAAGTGCCAAAGAATAAACAATAAAATCTTGTTCTTGGATTAAATCTGGCAAAATCCAATTTCGATCTCTTACAGGAAGAGCTGGTGGGAAAGAAACTTTTATTTGATTTTTTATTCTCTTTATCTGGTAATTTTACGCCTTTTGTTTTCAAGAAACCAATGCTTTGATCTTCGCTTCTATCAATAATTTTTTGTAAGGAATTTATTCTTTCTTTTTTTCTCTCACTTTGCTCACCATCCTCAAGTAAGTACTCAAAATTCTCTAAAACGTCATGACATCTTCTTACCCATCCTTGAACAGTAGAGGGAGCCTCAAATGAAACCTTTCCTGGCTTTAAAAAATAAACAATACACCCAAGTCCTAATAGCAATCCAAGTCCACCCCCAGGAATATGGGCCACATCACTCAAAAACCATTGCCCTGTAATAGTTAACCCAATAAAAAGACTAATTTTCGGAATCGAAAAAGAAGGCAAGGAGAGAGGAGATTTTGATAATGAATGATTTTCCACGATTTCAATAAATACAGTTTCTTCTTAGCTAACTTTCATTTTAAAGCAAATTTTCCCTTAATAACCGCAAAGAAAGAAGGTTTTACGTTTTTAAGAAGAAAAATTTATGCCTAGAGAAATCAAATCATTCCGCTGGGATCAATATCATTAGATGTGAAAGTGCTAATCAAGATATTCAAATATGTCGCAAAAGTACCGACGATGCGTCACACTTGCCCCTATTGGCAAATATGTTCATGGGTGACTCTTACACCAAAAATCAGTCAGGTGGTGGCGATTTCCAAAACCAAAGACAAAATGGTCGTAATAATTTCAGAGGTGGTCGAGCTCCGAACAATAGAGAGGGCGGCTTCCGGATTCGCTTAAGTGATAATGAAATGCGTGCAGCTAGATCATTACAAGAAGCCTTTAATCTTCGATCTACTGTTGCTGTTCTAGGTTTCGCAGTAAGAACTCTTGCGCAAATGCTTGAAGATGGAAGTCTTGATAATTTAGTTAACGAATACAGATCACAAGCACCCGCCAATGACCAAAGAAGAGGCAGGGGTAACAGGGGAAACTACAACGGTGGTGAAAATAACAACTCAATAGACACTAAGCCCAACCCTTTTGCAAGGCCAGAAAAACCAGCTAAAGAGCAAGATGACACTGAGGCTGATGAGGTAATCAATGTTACTCAAGATCCTCTAGAAAAAGATAATGATCAAGCAACAGAAGCAAGTTCAAATGAAGATGATTCCACAAACACAAGCGAGCAAGAATAAGTGAATCAGAAGCGAGTCTTATCTGGTGTTCAACCCACAGGAGATGTTCATATTGGTAACTGGCTTGGAGCAATAAGAAATTGGGTTGAATTACAAGAAAATTACGAAACTTTTGTTTGCGTTGTTGATCTTCATGCAATAACAACTCCGCACGACCCTAAATCTCTCTATCAAAATTCATTATCCACTGCGGCTTTGTATATCGCTTGTGGGATGAATCCTGATAAATGTTCAATATTTATTCAAAGTCAGATAAGCGCCCATAGCGAACTTTGCTGGATATTAAATTGCTTAACTCCTTTAAACTGGATGGAGAGAATGATTCAGTTCAAGGAAAAGTCAATTAAACAAGGTGACAATGTATCTATTGGATTATTAGATTATCCAGTCCTTATGACAGCGGATATTCTTCTTTATGACGCTGATTTGGTTCCTGTTGGAGAAGATCAAAAGCAGCATCTAGAGCTTGCCAGAGATATTGCTTCTCAACGAGTTAATTCAAAATTCGGAACAAAAGAAAATCCAATACTTAAAGTTCCAAAACCTTTAATTTTAAAAGAGTGTTCCAAAGTAATGAGCCTGACAGATGGAACAAAGAAAATGAGTAAAAGCGACCCAAATGAGAATAGTAGGATTACTTTATTAGACAGTCCAGATGTAATTAATAAAAAAATAAAACGTGCAAAAACCGACTCAGAATTAGGATTAGAGTTCGGGAATCCTTCAAGACCTGAAGCTGATAATCTTTTAACAATTTATTCTATAATTTCTGGCCTAGGCAGAGAAAAAGCAGCTGAATATTGCGCAGAGATGGGCTGGGGTAAATTCAAACCAGAATTTACAGAGGCAATGATTAACGTTCTCAAACCTATTCAAGAAAAATATAAAGAACTAATGAATGATCCAGAAGAGTTAAAAAGAATACTAAATAAAGGCAAACTTACTGCCGAGGAGGTTTCTAAGTTAACAT
Organism: Prochlorococcus sp. AG-402-K14; assembly: GCA_003216815.1. Lineage (GTDB taxonomy): Bacteria > Cyanobacteriota > Cyanobacteriia > PCC-6307 > Cyanobiaceae > Prochlorococcus_B. The sequence goes on from QCIG01000044.1 coordinate 3,010, forward strand.
TAAAGAGAGTTAAAGATGCTCTTGGATTTTATTCAACTCTATAGACGATTATGCCAATAATTACTTTACCTGATGGTAGTGAAAAGAACTATGAATCATCAGTAACCATTGAAAAAATAGCCACAGATATTGGTCCTGGTTTAGCAAAAGCAGCACTAGCGGGAAGGGTCAACGGTAATCTTTTGGATACATGTCTTCCAATAACGAATGATGCCAAAATACAAATAATCACATCAAAGGATAATGAAGGTTTAGAAATCATTAGACATTCATTCGCTCACCTTCTCGGTCACGCAGTAAAGCAGCTATATCCAGAGGCTAAAATGGCCATTGGCCCAGTCATTGAGGATGGTTTTTATTATGATATTTCATACAAAGATACATTTACTCCAGTAGATTTGGAGAAGATTGAAAAAAGGATAAAAGAACTTATAAATAAAGATTATGATGTAGATGTAGAAGTCGTTTCTCCTGAAAAAGCAACACAAGTTTTCTCAGAAAGAGGTGAAATATTCAAGCTAGATATAATTAAAAATATACCGAAAGATGAAATTATAAAACTATATAAACATGAAGAGTATATTGATATGTGCAGAGGACCTCATGTCCCAAACACAAGGCATCTAAGAGCCTTTAAATTAATGAAAGTTTCTGGTGCATATTGGCGAGGAGATTCTAACAATGAAATGCTTCAAAGAATATATGGAACAGCTTGGAAGAATTCTAAAGAATTAAAAGAATACATTAATAGAATTGAAGAAGCAGAAAAAAGAGATCATAGAAAGTTAGGTAAAAAACTATCACTTTTCCACTTTCAAGAAGAAGCACCAGGAATGATTTTTTGGCATCCAAATGGTTGGACTATTTATAGAGTTTTACAAGATTTTATTCGGGAAACGATTTCAAAATATGATTATCAAGAATTAAAATCACCTCAGATCGTTTGTAGAAGTTTATGGGAAAAATCTGGACATTGGGATAAATTTAAGGAAGACATGTTTACTACTACATCTGAGAATAAAGAATATGCTATAAAACCAATGAATTGCCCATGTCATGTACAAGTATTTAATCAAGGTTTAAAAAGCTATCGTGATCTCCCAATAAGACTTTCAGAGTTTGGATCTTGTCATAGGAATGAACCATCTGGAGCTCTACATGGATTAATGAGAGTAAGAAACTTTGTACAAGATGATGGACATATTTTCTGTACTAATGAACAAATACAAGAAGAAGTTCAAAGCTTTATTGATCTTGTTTTTGAAGTCTATAAAGCCTTTGGTTTTAATTCAATTCTTATTAAACTCTCAACAAGACCAGAGAAAAGAGTTGGAAGCGATGAGGTATGGGACAAATCAGAAAAAGCTCTTTCAGATGCTCTAGATTCAAAAGGATTAGATTGGTCTTTACTACCCGGTGAAGGGGCTTTTTATGGTCCAAAAATTGAATTCTCCCTCAAAGATTGTCTTAACAGAGTCTGGCAATGTGGAACAATTCAAGTAGATTTCTCAATGCCTGAAAGGTTAAATTCAAGCTACATAGATGTTGATGGGAAGAAACAACCCCCTGTCATGTTGCATAGAGCAATTCTAGGTTCATTTGAGAGATTTATTGGTATTTTAATTGAGAACTATTCTGGGAACTTGCCAATATGGTTATGCCCACTTCAAATCGTAGTAATGGGGATAACTGACAGAAATAATGATGCATGCTTGGATACTAAATCTAAATTAATAAAATATGGTTTTAGAGCTACTGTTGATACAAGGAATGAAAAAGTTGGCTTTAAGATAAGAGAGCACACAATGCAAAGAATACCTTTCTTGATAATTATTGGAGATAAAGAAGAAGAGAATAATGAAATCTCGGTAAGGACACGTGAGGGGAAAGATCTCGGCAAAATGACTTTGGATAAGTTCAAACTTATAATGGATGAATCAATCAGCAAAAAGAGTTTAGTGGAGAGTAAATCATAATTAAAGAACTTTCATAAATAATGAATTTACTTGCTGGAGACCTTGGAGGGACTAAAACAATATTAGCTGTTTATTCAAACGAGAACTATCCAAAAAAATTATTTGAAAAGTACTATATTTCGTCAGAATGGAAATCTTTTTACTCAATATTTGAAGATTTTATTAAAGATTTGCCAGATCATATATCACTCCCTGAATATGCTTGCATTGGAGTAGCAGGGCCAATACACAATAGTAACGTTAAGATTACAAATCTAGGATGGGATATAGAAACAGAAGAATTATCTCAA
>QCIG01000045.1 GCA_003216815.1 Prochlorococcus sp. AG-402-K14
ACCAGCAGTTGTATCTTCTACTGTGAAGAATCCAGGAGTGATTGTAACGTTATCGTTTACAGCATAAGAGTAAGAAACTTCAAATCCTGTTGAATCCTCATCACTATTGCCATCAACATCAGTTGCGTTGTAAGCAGCACTTAATGTTCCAGGACCAACTTGGTAGTCAATACCAACGAACAAATCACTTTGATCATTGCCATTTTCTGGATCAGTTGTGTCGTAAGTAACACTGATTGTTGCGTCAATTGACTCAGGGCTGTAGTAAATACCGCCACCAAAGGTGTCGTAACCAGTGTTTCCACCTTCACCATCATTAGTAGCTAGTACAAGACCACCACCAAATCCGTCGCCGTTATAGCCAAGAGTGAAAGTTGCTACATCATCACCATCATCAGCACCGATTCCTTTTGTTGAATCATCACCATCAACAGCAATCAAGCTTGCAGAAGCAACGAATCCTGTGTCATTAGAGTATGAAACAGCAACTCCAGCGCCAGTCTCGTCGCCTGCTTCTGAGAAAGGCATTGCGCCTAATCTGAAGGTTCCAGAATACTGAGATGTAGTAGCAGCTAGAACGTCATCCTGATCAAGTAAAGGACCAGCAGTTACTTCTAGATCGCCAACAGGGAATGAGTAGTATAGAGAGTGAACATTTAAAGAATTACCACCTTCTACAGCGCTATCCATCTCTGCAAGTGGACCACTGGCATTACCAGCTTCAATTCCTGCATAAAAAAGATCTTCACCTGTGAAGCTTGAATTTAAATCAAGGCCATATGCATACTGCATATATAGCTCTTCTTGATTATCTAAACTTCCACCGTCAGATACAGAGCCAACAGTAAAAAATGCACCACCTGAAAGAGTTGTGGTTGATGAAAATGCAGTATCTGCATTAGCTGCTACTGGAGCCATTAGGCCCAATGCAGCTGGAGCTACCAGCAAGCGCTGAAAAAGCTTCATTGTGTCCTCACACAAAAAGTTTATGTATCAAATTTTACACTGCCGAAAAATGTAGCGAAAGCACCATTTGTTACACCTTGCAGGTTGTCCTAGTGAAATGACAACCATTTTCGTTTTTCTTGATTCTTCCAGTCGCTAATGGTGCACTACGTTTTGATTGCTATGGATTAAGATCGTCTTGCCAGTGCTTTTATCCTTGTAGCCATTGCGATGTCATGCTTTGAGTAGAAAATTATCACTTGTTCAAGGTCTGGAGACAAGGAAGGCTGCTTGGGAGGTTATCCAAGCAGTTGGAGGAGGGGCATTCGCAGATGTTGCACTTGAAAGGGTTTTTAAACTTTATTCATTTGAACCTGTCGATAAAGCCTTGGTTACAGAATTGTCCTATGGAGCTATTCGACAAAGATACTTTTTGGACTGCTGGATTGATCATATTGGAAAAATTCCTGCCAAAAAACAGCCTCCACTATTGAGATGGCTTCTTCATCTTGGGCTTTACCAAATTTTAAAAATGAAGAGAATACCTCCAGCTGCAGCAATAAACATAACTGTTGAGCTGGCTAAGAATAATCATCTGACAAAACTGGCACCTGTTGTTAATGGAATACTGCGTTCTGCTCTTCGATGCCAAGAGAAAGGTGCTCTTCTTCCTAAATTAAAAAATCCTAGCTTAGAGCTTGCAAAAAACGAGTCTTTACCAGCTTGGTTGGCTTATGATTTGATTGCTTGGAAGGGAGCAGAAGATGCCTATAAAATTGCCAAAGCATTTAATACTATTAGTCCAATTGATATAAGAGTGAATAAATTGCGAGCAGATTTAAAAGAAGTAAAAGAAACTTTTGATTCCTGCGGCATTAAAAATAAATTTATTCCCAGCTGTCCTTCCGGATTAGAAGTACCTGCTGGTGTTGGTGAACCTAAGAAATGGCCTGGTTATGCAGAAGGGAAATGGTGCGTGCAAGATAGATCTTCGCAATTAATTGCTCCATTCCTGGATCCTTTGCCTGGTGAAAAGATCCTTGACGCTTGTGCGGCACCAGGTGGTAAATCAACACATATTGCTGAATTAATCAATAATCAGGGCGAACTTTGGGCTGTTGATCGATCATCTCGGAGATCACAAAAAATATTAGCTAACTCTCAGAGGCTTGGAACTACATGTTTGCGAACGGTTGTTGCTGATGCTAATGAGTTGTTAGCCAAGCACCCTGAATGGGAATGTTTTTTTCATCGAATATTAATTGATGCTCCTTGTTCTGGCTTGGGTACTCTTTCTCGACATCCTGATGCAAGATGGAGAATGAATAAAGATAATATCCAAGAGCTTGCTCTTGTTCAAAGTAAGCTACTGAAATCATTAGCTCCTTTATTGAAAAGTGGAGGCAAATTAGTCTATTCAACTTGTACTATTCATCCTGATGAGAATTTTAATCAGATCAAAAGGTTCCTTGGAATTAAGACAGAATTTTTATTAGAATTTGAGAAACAAATTTGGCCTGGAGATGAAAACAATGGTGATGGTTTTTATATTGCAGTTTTAAGAAAAATGTAAAATGAAAGAAACGGCATTAATTATACATAAATAGTTTATAACTAAATTTATAAACTAATCAATGAGCTATGACCTATTGCTATGGCAGTAACAAGCATCCCTAAAATTAAAAATGGTTGAGCACTAGCTTGATATTTAACATCAAAACTTAATGGATCACGTAAAAGCCAAATGTCTTGAAATGTTATTTGAGGGATTATAAGTAAAACGAGAATAACAGAAGCAAAATGTTGTCCGATAGCTATTAAAACGATCACCATTGCTAATTGAAAAATATCTATCATTCCTGCGCTAATACGACTTGCATTCTTTATACCAAAAACAACAGGAAGTGATTCAAGTCCAAGGCTTTTATCTCCTTCTACGCTTTTAAAATCGTTTATCACTGCAATTCCCAATCCAGACAAACTATAGGCGAGGGTAAGTAAAGCTGTTGTCCAGGTTAAATGCCCAAAAAGAGCCTGACCAGCCCACCAAGGAAGAGCTATGTAACTTGCACCAAGTGCATAATTTCCTAGCCACCCATTTTGTTTGAGCTTTAAAGGTGGTGCGGAATAAATAAAACTTACAAATGATCCTCCTAATGCAAGCAGAAGCACTGAAGGGATTGTGTGATGAGCCCACAAATCTAGTAAGTATGCAACCCCAAGACCTGCTATTAGTAAAATCCATATTTGACATTTGACCTGAAAAAGGGAAATTGCCCCTGATGGTATTGGTCTATTAGGTTCATTTATTGCGTCTATTTCTCTATCAAAGTAATCATTTATTGTTTGGGTGTAGCCAGTTAGAAGTGGCCCACTCATAATCATGCAACTTAGTGAAGCAAGTACGTTGCTTAATTCCCAGTGGTAATTTCCACTGGCTGCTGCTCCGCATATAACTCCCCATAGCAAAGGGATCCATGTAATGGGCTTCATTAATTGCAAACGAAGCTTCCATATGTTTGTTGTTTCCGAACCTCCTTTTATCCCAAGGAGTTGCCTAGCATCGCTCACTTTCTAACCTCAGGTTTAAGAAACTTCATCTTCAAAGAACCAGTGTTTGCTGCCATCATTCATTTTAAGTACTACACCAATCCCCCCTCTGCCGTCAGTCATCTTGTAATCAATTACCGTCCCTCTTGGGTCATCTGATAATTGGTCGATCAAGTAAGAAGGTATGCGATCTCTTACACGTTCAATATTAATCTTAATTTTTGAACCTATCCTTGAAAGGGAGGTTGGCTTAGCCATGGAATTAAAATAATTAATTTCGGGCACCTTAACAGTTCCTCTGTTTAAAAATCATGGTTGCTTTAAGATTGATTCCTTGTCTTGATGTTTCAAACGGACGAGTAGTAAAGGGCATTAATTTTGTTGGATTGCGTGATGCAGGCGATCCTGTCGAGTTGGGATGTAGATACAGCAAGGCTGGAGCCGATGAATTGGTTTTTCTTGACATAACAGCTACGCACGAAAAAAGAACTACCTTGGTTGACATGGTCAGACGTACATCTGAAGCTGTCACAATCCCTTTTACCGTTGGAGGTGGGATAAGTTCATTAAATGGAATAAATGAATTATTGAGAGCAGGTGCTGATAAAGTCAGTTTAAATTCTAGTGCTGTTAATGATCCTTCGTTGATTTTTCAAGGGGCAAATCGTTTTGGTTCTCAATGTATAGTTGTGGCAATAGATGCAAAAAAGAGCAAAAAAAATCCTAATAAGTGGGAAGTTTATGTTAGTGGGGGACGAAAAAATACAGGTTTGGATGTAATAAAATGGGCAGAAAAAGTATCATATCTTGGTGCCGGTGAAATCTTATTAACTTCAATGGATGGTGATGGAACTCAAAATGGTTATGATTTAGATTTGACTAAATCTATTTCGGAAAAAGTTCCAATACCAGTAATAGCATCAGGAGGGGCTGGCTCCTTGAGACATATTAAAGAGGCTTTTACTCTTGGTAAATCTTCTGCTGCTCTTTTGGCATCCTTGTTGCATGACGGGCAGTTAACTATTAGAGAAATTAAAGAATATTTAATTAAGGAACAATTATCGATCAGACCAATTGAATGATAAATTAATTTCTATTAACGGATGTAAATATTGTTTAGTATTATAAATTTTCTGAGATTCAACTATCTTTATTTATTGCAATGAAGCCAAGAAATAGTAAATCTATAGAGGAGATGTTTAATTCAATCTCTTCAAAATATGATTTTTTAAATGATATATTTAGCTTTGGATTACATAGGTTTTGGAAAAGGAAATTGTTGGATATTCTTAAACCAACGTTTGGAGAAAAATGGATAGACCTTTGTTGTGGTACTGGAGACATGTCAATACTTTTGGCAAAGTATATGAACAGCTCTGAAAATATCACTGGGATAGATTCAGCTAATCAAGCATTATCAGTTGCTATAGAAAGATCTAAGCATAAGTACTCTTCAATTGAATGGATTAATGGTAATGCTTTGGAGACAAATCTGCCATCCAATCAATTTGATGGCCTTGTGATAGCGTATGGATTGAGGAATCTTTCCAGCTCAGACGAAGGGCTTAGAGAGGCTTTTAGAATTTTAAAACCAGGTGGAAGAGCTGGAATCTTAGATTTTAGATCTTTTAAAGGAGCTTCCATACAAGGGCTTTTCCAAAAAGTTTATTTAAGTTTTTACGTGGTTCCAGTC
>QCIG01000046.1 GCA_003216815.1 Prochlorococcus sp. AG-402-K14
AATTAGTATTAATGGTGTAAGACCAAGAGATCTTATTGATTACAAATTTCTGATTGCTGAGGAAAAGCTTAGGCTAATTATATTAGATGAAAAAGGTAAGACACATAAAATCAAACTCGAAAAAGATCAAGATGATGAACTAGGTCTGGCGTTTACCGAAGCTTTATTTGATGGACTAAAACAATGTAATAATCGATGTCCATTTTGTTTTATTGATCAACAGCCTACAGGGAAAAGGAAAAGCTTATACCTTAAAGATGACGACTATAGATTGAGTTTTTTATATGGTTCTTATTTAACACTTACAAACCTTTCAGAACAAGACTGGCTGAGAATTGATCAGCAAAGACTAACTCCATTATTTGTATCAGTTCATGCAACAGAGCCGTCTTTAAGATCGCAATTACTAAGAAACCCCCATGCTATTGACCTTTTAAAACAGTTGGCTTGGTTCTCCGAAAAGAGAATACAAATTCATGCACAAATTGTTGTTTGTCCTGAAATAAATGATGGGAAAGCTTTAGAACAAACCATCAATGATCTATTTAGTTTTGCCCAAGGAGATTACCCAGTAGTCCTTTCGGCTGCAGTTGTACCAGTTGGTTTAACAAGATTTCGTCCCAGTGATGACGGACTAATACCTGTAGATGCTGAGTGTGCAATCAAAGTGATTAATCAAGTTGAGTCAATGCAGAACAATTTCCATAAATCAATAGGCTCTCGTTTCGCCTGGTTATCTGATGAATGGTATTTAATAGCGAAAAAAAAATTGCCAACTTTAAATTCGTATGAAAATCTACCGCAGAAAGAAAATGGAGTAGGGAGTATTAGAAGTTTTCTGAAAGCAATGGATGAAGCGACACAAAATCTCCCTGCAGAAATCTATCAAAATAGATCATGCAGCTGGGTTGTTGGCAAACTTGTTGAGAATGAATTAGTAAGACCTTGTGAGAGATTAAATAAAATACGTAATCTCAGACTTCATCTTTATGGACTTCCTAGTCCTTATTGGGGCCAAGAACAAATCGTTACTGGACTACTGACAGGGGAAGATCTCATAAAAGGACTAAAAGGAAAAGACTTGGGAGACGAGTTACTTCTACCATCTGTCATGCTAAGACAAGGTGAAAAAATTTTTCTTGATGACATGACTCTTCAAGAGCTCTGTTCTTCACTTAATGTGTCTATCAGAATTGTCTATGATGCACAAGACATCGTGAACAAAGCACTTGGTAAAGCATAATTGCTTTACTTAATCCATTCCAATTTTTTTAAACTATGGGGAGAGTGAAGAAAAAATTCCTAATTGTTGCAGGTTTATTCATATCTGGGTTAAATCCTTTATGGGCTACAAGTTCTCCGAAAATAACTTCCAACACAAGACGGATTAGCGAATTAAGTAAAAATCAAAGTCAAAACAAAGCAGATGTTTTGTATGAACTAAATTCGCCTGAAGATCTTTCTTTACCCACTAGATCAAGGGAAGTCTTAGTGAAAACATTAAAAAATATTTATCTCGATCAACTTGAAGATATACTTATTAATAACAATAGAACAATCAAAGTTTACCAAGAAAGAATCAATCAAGCTAAATCAATTTTAAAAAGTTCTCTATCTTCTTGGTACCCAACTTTAAACTTAAGAGCTAATGGCATCCCTCAATATTTTGAATCTAATAATTATAACGAAGCAAATTTAATACAAGATACCTCCAGTAAGCAATGGAGTTCATCAATTACTGCTCAAATCCAATGGGACTTAATTAATCCTGCAAGAGTTCCAGAAATAGAATCAGCTAGAGATAGTTTTGAACAAGCAAAACATTCATATTCAATAGTTTTGAGAGATTTAAAATTAGAGGCAAATAAACTTTACTTTAATTTGCAAAAAGCGAATGAGGAAATAGAAGTTGCAAAGAAAGCTATTGAATCCTCAACTCTGGGATTAAGAGATTCAGAAATTAGATTTGAATCAGGTGTGGGTACAAAGTTAGAAGTTCTAGAGGCAAAAACACAACTAGCCAGAGATAAACAGTTGTTAAATATTAAATTAGGGGACCAAAAAATTGGTGCAAGATCACTTGCTCAAATCCTAAATATGCCAGAAGATGTAACGCCTTTAATTGGTTCAAAAATCAAAGTGATTGGCATATGGGATTTATCATTGGAAGATAGTATTATTGCAGCTTATAACAGCCGAGAAGAACTTGATAATATACTTCTAGATATCTCAATTAATAATAGTAATGCTAAGGCTGCACTTGCAGCTGGGCAACCAAAAATAAGCATTGTAAATACATCTACATCGTCATTTTCTAAAGGTGAAATGAATACGATATCACCAGATATAAATAATGAATCTTCTAGCTTTTCTAATACAATTGGTCTAAATGCAACATGGTTGATTTTTGACGGAGGTTATTCAAGATCTTTATATAGATATAATAAAAGTAAAGCCGAAGAAGCAAAGTTGAATTTTGCGCTAAGAAGAGCTCAAATCCGAAAAGAAGTTGAAGAAGTGTTCTTTAAACTAGAATCAGCAAAGCTAAATATTTCTGCAGCCTATACAGAAGTTCTATCCGCAAGAGAATCTCTAAGACTTGCAAAACTTAGATATAAATCAGGTATCACTACGCAGAGAGAAGTTGTAAATAACCAACGAGATTTAACTGATTCGGAGGTTCGTTATATTATTAACATTACTAGCTATAACACTTTATTAGCTGACTTAAGTAGACAAACTGGTTTAGACAACATCAAGCCATGTGATATAAAAGTCGATCACCTCAAACAGAAAGATATAGAGAGTCCATCTGATCTTTTTGAATCGAATCTAATTCCTTTATGTCAGCTATAGACTTTTAAAGAGATAACAATGACTCCAAACCTAATATCGCATCCTCTTAGCAATGCTCAACTGATATCACTTCATCATTTAATTGATGAAGTTGGTGAACGTCAACTTCAAGATTTTGGTCAAATCAATTCAGATCTAAAGCCCGATGGAACATTGATTACTGAATGTGATAGATGGAGTGATACAAAAATAGTTGAAGGTTTAGCAAAAATTGCTAATGGGGAAGGTGTACTTAGTGAAGAAGGTAACAAGTCAATTCCTAGTTCATCTGCATATTGGGTAGTGGATCCTCTGGATGGCACAACTAATTTCGCTGCAGGTATTCCCTATTGGGCAATATCAATAGCACGTTTCACCAATGGTGAACCTGAGACAGCTTTTCTGGACATACCAGCTCTCAAAAAAAGAATTCTTGCCATTAGAGGAAAAGGAGTTTGGCTCAACAACAAACCGCTCAAACCTAAATCTCGCTTCAAAAAAAATAGTGACTGCATTTCTCTCTGTAGTCGGTCCATTAAGGTTTTACAAATGAAACCAGAGCAGCATTTTCCTGGAAAAATCAGATTGCTTGGAGTCTCAAGTTTAAATATGACTAGTGTTGCTATTGGACAAACAATTGCTGCTTTAGAGGCGACTCCAAAAATCTGGGACATTGCAGCAGCATGGTTAATTCTTGAAGAATTGCATTGTCTCATCAATTGGCTAGACACTAATCCAAAAAATATAATCCCAAAAACAGATCTTACTTCTGTAAATTTCCCATTACTAGCAGCATCGTCTGAAGAGAATTTAAACAAGATGCTTCCTTGGGCTGCAGCATTAATTCAAGATAGATAGTCCAAAATATAATTTCTATTATTCAAGTAGATAAAGAATGAAATCCCATGCTTATAACCTATGAGTTTAAATCTACCTATTAAACTTCTAGAAATCTTCTCCTTAGGAGGTAGCGTAATAGTAAATAAATTAAAACCGAAGTGGGCTTGAATTGGAGTAAAAAAGCAAGATGGTTTTTTAGCAGCCTCTGGAGAGCTTATGAAAGATGGTCTAAATGCGATTGTGTCGACTTGAGTGCAGCATTTGCTTACTACACTCTTCAGTCTTTTTTCCCAATATTACTAATATCCTTATCTGTTGCATCATGGTTTTTAGGTAAACAACAAGGATTAGACCAACAAATCATTTCTCTAGCTGCCCAAGTTTTACCTCCCTCAGTAGTGGGTTTGGTAGATTCAACTCTTGTAAAATTAGTTAATCAAGGTTTTGGGGCAGGAATACTTGGAGCGATGTTCTTGATGATCACTGCTGGTAATGCCTACCTAACTTTACAAAGAGGAGCAGATAGATTATGGGAAGACGTTCTACCGATCAAACAAAAACCTGATCCACTAAAAATTCAAGCATTTAGATTTATCAGAAATCGCATAGAAGCTTTTTTTGTTGTTTTACTAGTTGGATTTTTAATGGTCATAGATCAAATAAGTGCAAATATTCGTATGATCCCTGGTGCCGTTTTGGAAGAATTGACCAATACCACTCCTTGGTTAGAAAATGTGATGTCAAAAATACCCGTGCTTCAGGTAGGGCAATTTATGCTTCCATTAATAGGTTTTTCAACAATGGCATTACTTTTACAAGGTCTACTCCCAAGCAGAAGAGTTCCTTTAAAGCCTTTAATCCCTGGAGCTTTTATGATCGGGACTTTGCTAACTATTCTAAATTTGGCAGTTAGCAGAAGTATTCTCTCATTAGGATCAAGATTTCAAGCTTATGGATTTATTGGAGGAGTTCTTGTATTAACTCTTTGGGTTTGGATGGTAGGAGTAATTATTTACTTTGGTCAATGTTGGAGCGTTGTAATAGCAAGCATGCGTCGCAATCGATACGTTTAAACATCAATGATAAAATCACCAAAATTCAAATTAGAATACATAAGTAAATATTTTAAATACTCATGAATAAGCCATCTTCATTAATTTGGATGGTCTTTATTTTTCTTTTAATTTTACCTACACCAGCAGGGAAGTTTTTTATTGATTTAGCAGGTGGAATTTTCCTTATAATTGCATTAGCACCATTGCTTTTAGGAGGGATAGGATGGATTGCATGGAAAAGAATAC
>QCIG01000047.1 GCA_003216815.1 Prochlorococcus sp. AG-402-K14
ATAATTAGAAAAAACTCTGTGATCCTTGAATCCTTGATCTATGAAATATTGATAATATTTGGCTGCTTCTTGAATATTTCCTTGCGAATGAAACTTAAATGCTTGATTAATAATTTCTTCTTTAGAAGGTTTAGAAGGTTTAGAAGGAACATTAGTCGTAATAGGAAAATTTTCTTTGATTTCTTCTAACGCAAATGGAACTGGGAATGTTTTGACTAAAGGTACTGTCTTTTTGCTCTTACCTTGCTTTTTGGATTCCTCCATCTTGCCTACTTTGATCCGTTGATCATATTCACTTTACTACTTTTTTTTGGGAACAAGATTTTATTTATAGATTTGATTAGCAATTTTTTTATTCACTAAAAATATACCAATCATCAACTCTTGATATGTTTACTGCTTTTCTTTGATAACCTTTATTAGTTAAAAGCTCATAGATTTTTTCTCTCATAGGAGTGTAATTATGTTCACAAGTGATCACTCTAAATTTGTACTTATTAAAATCAAAAGCTTTTAATATCTCATATTCGCTGCCTTCAACATCTATAGATAAATAATCTATTATTTTTGGTGCTTGATATTTCTCTAATAAATCTAATAATGAAATCGTTTTAACTTTGTAGCTTTTTCCTTCCTTTATATGTTTTTCATTAGAAAAACTTTCTATCGTACTCAATTGTTTCTGGGAAATAAGTTCATTAAATAAAATTTCTTGCCCAGATGCTTTCCATACACATTTAGTTTCTATATTTACTGATCGATTTTCTTGTAGCTTTTTGTGCCAGCAAATCGCTGGTTCAGCTAAGATTCCGTCCCAATGAAAAAATTTTTCTAATAAGTAAGAATTAGAACCAACGAAACCATCGCAAGATCCGAATTCTAGGAAATAACCATTTTTTTTAAAATTCAACTGACTTAAAGTAAATAAATCTTGTCTGAACTGTGATTTTGAAAGGCTTATATTTTTCAAGCAATCTTCTCGATATTTAGAGTCAATATTTTGTATGAAATCCATATCGATTCCTTTTTGTTGCTGAAATTCTCCTTCTTGTAATTTGCCCATTTCTGTCAATATGATTCCAAGATTTATATGAGCATTAGCGAAATCAGGCTTTAATTCAATAGCTTTGCGAGTCGATAATTCTGCGTCTTGTAATTTTCCAAGATCTCTCAATATGACTCCTAGATTGGAATACGCCTCTGCATAATGAGGATTAATTTCAATAGCTTTACGGAGGGATAATTCTGCGTCTTGTAATTTTCCAAGATCACTCAATATGATTCCCAGATTATAATGCGCTTCTGTGAATTCAGGTTTAAGATCAATAGCTTTGCGATACCATTCGTCTGCTTCTTCTAATTTGCCATGATCTTGTAAAATTTCTCCATAATTAAAAAAAACTCTGTCATCCTTAAAGCCTTGATTAATAAAATATTGATAATATGTTGTTGCGTCTTGGATCTTACCTTCTGAATGTAACTTAAGAGCTTGATTAATGAGTTGTTCTTGTGAAGGTTTGTGAGGAGTACTCGTATTAACAGTGATATTTCCTTTTAGTTCTCCTAATGCAAATGGAACATTGAATATTTTTATGTTTCCTTGCTTTTGTTTCTCAGCCCCATCCATTATGTTTTTACTCTCATTATTTCTTGGTATTTTACTACTAATTCCAATCCTTCTGAACTCTTCCTGACATAATTTTTTTGTTTAAATAACTATTAGAAAAAGTATTTTTATAGTATGTCTAGATGCAGACAATATAGAATAAGGGGGACAAAATTATCGAATGGAAATAGGATGTAATATGGTTTACGCAATCTCTAAATTAATGTCTAAAACGGAAATATCAAAGGGCAAATATGTCTCTTAAACGTTTCTCATACGTTTCCCACGAGAATCGAGGGAAAATTAGTTGAGTGAGGGACTGAGATTATATGAAATATTTGAGGTAGGAACTATTGAGTGGGAGTAGCAGGAACGTCTACTTTACAGTGATAATTTTTATTTTTATGGTTTTGTTTTAGTTGTGTATGGGTTTTCTGTGGCATCTTTTTACCGTCTCTACGGAGCAATCGTAGAAAGATGTTTTTTTCTAGCAAATTAAATATTTTTTCCTTTGAAGTAGTTAACTCTCCTTTTTATAAACTCAGATCAGAACTCATACATTGCCTTGAAAGTGTTGGGATGTTTTTTCAAATGTTTCCCAGATTGTTAAGATTATTTGTGTATTATCTTCTGGAAATAGTTTTTGTAGAGAAATCCAAGTAGTTGAGGAAGTAAGAATTCAATGAAATGTATAAATTCTAGTCATTAATTAATTCTTCGAATTGATACTCTAGATTTTTCGTAAATAGTTCTGAATTATAAAGTGGTGATTCATCTCTTAAGTTGACTAATTTAGACTTCAGCCTTAGAAGTTCATCACGATTACTGGCTAACTTTAAAGCTCTTTCTTCATATTCTTTTTCATTATAAGTAATTAACTCAGGCAGGCCTATTGAGGACAGAATGCTGGCAGAGACTCTTGCGGCAAAACTTTCTCCTATTTTTGTTAGTACTGGTAAACCTGCCCACAAAGCATCAGATGTGGTTGTGTGGCCATTATAGTTAAAAGTATCGAGTGCCAAATCTCCAAGAGTATGTCTCGCTAGATGTTTGTTTAATGCCAAGTTATTGGCGAAGATTAATCTATCTGGATCTACATTTCTTTTTTCTGCTTCTTTAATTAAGTTTGCTACTGAATATTGATTGGATTGATATAACCAAAGCACACTTCCTTTGATGTTGTTAAGTAATCTCATCCAAATATCAAATTCTTTTGAAGTGATTTTCTTATTAGCATTAAAGCAAGTAAATATAAATCCTGTTTCAGGGAGATTGTATTCTTTACGAGAAATAGGTTCTTTACAAATTTCTTTTGTATTGTCATTACATTGATAACAACTTGGCATTCGTATTATCTTCTCAGAATAGTATTTTTCGTATCCCTCAGGAATTATAATTTTATCTGCGATAATATAGTCAATAGTATCTGATCCAAGAGAGCCAGGATATCCTAGGTAATTAATTTGAATTGGTGCTACTCTATAAGAAAATATATTCATTCTACTATGTTCAATATAACCCATTAGATCGATAGCGATATTTAATTGATCATTTCTGGCTAATTCAACAGCTTCAATATCATTTAATTCTTTTATATCCTTAAAAATACATCCAGATTCCTTGGCTAACTCAGTATATTCATCTTCATTTGGGGCGAATGAATATAAATATATTTCAAATCTAGATTTGTCATGTAACTTAAGTATTGAAGCAATCAGATACATTGTTGGATGGGCCCTAAAATCAGATGAGAAATAACCTATACGGATTTTATTATTATTGAAATGATCTAATTTTTTTGATTGCTTACAGTATTTTTCTTTGTATAATTTCTTAGCTCTTTTTAAGTGTTTTAATGGATCATCTTCATTATAAAATAAACCTAGTGGGTTGACAGATGATCCTTCAATCCCAAGTTTATCAATCCAAAGCTTTTGAGTATTTTGATTATTCCAGTCACAGATAAGTCCATTGGATACAATCAATCCAGATTTCGCAATTGATAATTCATTGTTCAAGTTTATCGCTTTCTTGTAGTGATTTATAGCTTCATAGAACTTGCCAAGAACTCTAAATATATGTCCCAGATTGGAATATGCTTCTGCGTAATTAGGATTGAGTTTTATTGCTTTTTGATATGACAATTCTGCATCTTGTATTTTGCCAAGATCTCTCAATATGTTTCCCAGATTGTTATGCGCATATGCGAAATCAGGCTTCAGTTCAATTGCTTTGCGAGTAGATAATTCGGCTTCTTTTAATTTACCAAGATCCCTCAATATATTCCCTAGATTGGAATGTGCATCTGCGAAATTAGGATTAAGCTCAATTGCTTTGCGGTATGATAATTCTGCGTCTTGTATTTTCTCAAGATTTTTTAATATGATTCCATAATTAGAAAAAACCCTGTGATCTTTAAAACCTTGCTTTATGAAAAGTTGATAATATTTTGCTGCATCTTGAATGTTTCCTTGTGCATGAAACTTAACTGCTTGATTGATTATTTGTTTTTTAGAGGGTTTAGAACGCGTATTAGTAGTAAGACTTTCTTGATTTTCTCTTAAAAGAAATGGAACTGGAAATGTTTTGACATCATTGTTCTCTTGATCTTTTTTGTAAGATTCAGCCATTTATGTCGTTTCAATTCTCCCTCTATCGCAATTGTACTACGAATTGTAATCTTGCTTACACCTCTTGTTAACATTTTATATTGACGTAAAAGAGTAATAAGAAATCTCTTTTTTAGGAGCCGATGTCTTGATATTTATTATTTTTAATAAGGTTTTCAATAGCAGGTTTTGGAAATCTGTGTAGTTTTTCCATCCATTAAGTGATTTTATGTGCTATGTGTAAAGAAGATACTCGATGGTATTACTAGGGTTTAGGGGTGCTTTTTTTTCGAAGAACTATTGAGTGGGAGTAGCGGGAACGTCTACTTTATAGTGATAATTTGATTTTTATGTTTTAGTTTTGTGTGGCATATTTTTACGTCTCTATGGAGAAATCGTCGAAAGATGAATTTTTCTACCAAATTAAATTTTTTCCCTCTGGAAGTATTTAACTCTCCTTTTTAGAACTCAGATCAGAATTTATACATTGCGGTGAAAGTGTTGGGATGTTTTTTCTTCATATGTTTCCCAGATTTTTAAGATTATTTGTTCTTTATCTTCTGGTAAGTAATGCTTTTTTAAGCAAGATAATTAATAGTCAAAATATGAAATCCATTTCTTCAGATATTGATGACAATCTTCAAAGTATTTCTCATAGTTTTTCCATTTCTCAATTGATGACTTATAGAGGGGTTGAACAACTTGAGAAGATGAGGGCGTATTTATATTGCCTCTTTCAAATGC
>QCIG01000048.1 GCA_003216815.1 Prochlorococcus sp. AG-402-K14
GCAGGTAAGACACCAAAAGTTAAACCTATTGTACCTGAAATTAGAACTGTTATAAATACAGTTCCTAGTCCAATTGTTGCAGGTAATGGAGTTAATAATGCTACTATTTTAACAGTGCCAAGTCCTAAACCAGTCCCAGCTATTCCACCAATACTTGAAAGAATTAACGATTCAATTAGAAATTGAGTTGAAATATCAAGTCTTCTTGCTCCTAAAGCCTTTCTAAGTCCTATTTCTTCTGTCCTTTCGCTTACAGATACCAACATAATATTCATTATACCAATCCCTCCTACTAATAAGGATATTCCTCCTATGGCCGCTAACATTAATGTTAGTCCCCCTGTAATGTTTGAAACTATTTGTAGTGCATCTTTTTGTGACCGAACAGCGAAGTCATCATCTCTGATTATTTTATGTCTTTGTCGCAATAAATTTGTTATTTGGAATTTTGCAGCTTTTGTAGATTTCTCGTTTATTGCCTCGACACTTATGAAACTAAGACTTACTCCATAAGTTGGGTCTTTACCAGTAATTCTACTAACCATCGTTGATAGAGGAATATAAGCGTTCTCGTCTTGGTTATTTCCAAATACAGCACCTTTAGGCTTCATTACACCTATAACATCAAAAGACTGGTCTTTTATCCTTATTCTTTGTCCTAAACCTTCTCTTTCATCAAATAGCTTATCTTCAAGGTCGGGTCCAATTACTACAACATTTTTCGCTCCTTTTGTGTCTTGATCGTTTATGAAACGACCTTTAGCAATTTCAAAGCTTCTTACAATTAAAAAATCATTAGTTACGCCTGAAATAGAACTACTTGTACTTTTAGATCCTATTTGAATGACTTCATTTGATGAAATTTGTGGAGCTACTCTTCGAACGGTGGGTACTTGTTTTTGTATAGCTATGGCATCTTTTAGAACAAGATTTTTTGGGAAAGCCACCCCTCTTCTTCTGGTGTCATTATTCCCTGGTACAACAAACAAAACATTTGCACCTAGATTGCTCAATTGATTCTCTGCAAGGTTTTGTGCCCCTCTCCCTACTCCTACAAGAGTTATTACTGAAGCATTGCCAATAACTATTCCAAGCATAGTTAATAGGCTTCTAAACTTATTAGACTTAAGATTATTTATTGCCATTCCCGAGGTTTCGGCTAACGGTAGTTTCCGTTTCATATCTATCAAATAAAAGCTGTTCTAGATTCTTCTTCTGAACTAACTATTCCTACCTTGACTAAGTCTGTTGAACCACTTATGCCAGATAAAGTTCCAGCTGTTTCAACAACCAGATCTCCTTCCTTTAATATTTTCATTTTTTTTGCCAAATTCATTGCATCATCAAAGGTTTTTGAAGTGCTCGTTTGATTTTCTATCAGAAGAGGAGTGACTCCCCAAACAAGTTGAAGCGTACTGGCAACACTTTTCTCATTTGTTACTGCTAAAACGGGAGTTGCAGGCCTAAATTTACTAACATTTTTTGCCGTAGCTCCACTTTTCGTTAGAGGAATTATTGCGGCTGCATTTATTTGCCTAGCAATACTGCTAACGGCTGCGCTTATTGCATTTGGAATAGTGCTTGGAAGATGGCTCTCCAGGGCTCTCTGCGGGTAATCCCTTTCAATTCTTTTTGCAATAGTGGCCATTGTTGCTACTGCTTCAATAGGATAATCTCCCACTGCAGTTTCATTTGAGAGCATTACTGCATCAGTGCCATCAAGGATTGCATTTGCTACATCACTAACCTCAGCTCTGGTTGGTCTTGGACTAGAGGCCATTGAGTCAAGCATTTGAGTGGCAGTAATGATTGGTATACCAAGGCTATTGGCCTTTTTTATTAATTGTTTTTGTAATAATGGTACTTCTTCTGCAGGCATTTCTACTCCAAGATCCCCTCTGGCTACCATCACTCCATCGCATAGTTTCAAAACAGAGTCGATTTGATCTATTGCTTCAAATTTTTCAATTTTTGCTACTACCGGAGTATCGAATCCATGATTTCTAATTAAATCTTTTATTTCAATTAAATCTGATGGGTTTCTTACAAAACTAAGTGCGACCCAATCAACACCTTGTTTTAATCCAAATTCTAGATCTTCTTTATCTTTATCTGTAAGAGCCCTAATTGATAATTGAACATCAGGGAAATTAACCCCTTTATTGTTAGAAAGAACTCCGCCTACAGTTATTGAGCAAATTAATCTTTGTTCCTTTAGCTCAACCTCCTCAACTTTCATTTCTACTCTCCCATCGTCTAACAAAATACGATTCCCTGCTGATACTTCCTCGGCTAGTTTTTCGTAGGTGACGTTTGCTTGTTCTTGATTACAGTCAATATTTTGTGATGTAAGAATAAATTTATCTCCATTTTTAACATTGACAGGACCATTCTTAAATCTTCCAAGCCTTATTTTGGGACCTTGAAGATCTTGAAGTATTCCTATATGAATTCCCAGTTCATTTGAAACTTGTCTAATGGTTTTTATCCTTTGAGCATGTTCCTCATGATCTCCATGGCTAAAGTTTAAGCGGAAAGTAGTAGCACCAGCTATTACTAGTTTTTTTATTTGGCTTGCGCTTTCAGTCGCAGGGCCTATTGTGGCTACAATTTTGGTCCTTCTAGCTAGGTCGAGTACTGTCATTTAGAGGACTTGTGATTACAAAAAACTAACATTTAATTGTGTTTAAATTGTCAACTTTGTTTTTTCTAGAAAAGAATCATGGAATTAAATCATTATCAAAGAGAATCTCGCAAGACAGCTCTTTATCCTGATGTAGGCAGAAATGCTATTTATCCAACTTTAGGGCTTGTAGGAGAAGCAGGCGAGGTAGCTGATAAAGTCAAAAAAATTTTAAGAGATAAAAAAGGTGTGTTCGATAAAGACAGTAAGGATGCAATTAAATTAGAACTAGGTGACGTTCTTTGGTATATCTCACAACTTTCGAGTGAGTTGGGATATGAATTGGAAGAGATTGCTAATGCAAACTTACATAAGCTTAATAGCCGAAGAAATAGAGGAAAAATCAAAGGGAGTGGAGATAATCGTTGAATTTTTTCAATACATCTGAATGCCTCCCATAGCTAATGCAGCTGCGTTTCCAAGTATTCCTTGAACTACACGAATAACTACAAAAGCTAGGATAGGAGATAAATCTAATCCTCCTAATGGAGGAATTATTCCTCTGAAAAAGTTTAAGTAAGGATCAGTGATAGCACATAAATTTACAAGTATTGGATTACTCATATCAAGATTAGGAAACCATGTAAGCAAAACCCTAATGATCAAAATTGTTGAATAGATTCCAAGTGTTTTTAAAAGTACAAGAAGAATTGTTGGAATAATTTCGTAACCCATTTGTTTAAAAATTTATAAATATATTATGCCGCATTTTTATCTTCTGCTTGATCTGGATCGGGTAATACAGAAAAAGTTTGATGAAATTTTTCAGAGAGAGTTAACCAGAACGATCTTCCATCTTTTTGCCGTCTTCTATCTAAAAAGTTTTTACTTACAAGTTCTTTAATGTGATCGTATGCTCCAGATCCTCTTAGGTCAACCAATTCAGACTGAAGAATTTTCTTCTTTAGAGCTACTGTGGCAAGAGTTCTAAGGGTCGCAATTGATAAATCTGCTGGTAGGAGATCTTGAACTAATTCGCCGAGTCCTTGTCTTAATTCCAAGCTGTAAAAATTTTTACTTTCGTTAATTTCTAGTGCTGTATCCCTTTGAGCATATCCAGCCTTTAGTTCCCATAACGCTTTTTCAACCTCAGAAACATCCTTATCAAGTAGTTCAGCCATCTCTTTTGATGATGTTGGCCTTCCTTTTAAATATAGGATTGCTTCAATCCTCGCTGGTAATGAGATTTGTCTGCTCTCACTCATGAGTTTGCAAGTGGGATGTATTTTTTTTGATATCCAAAATTACCGCGTCTAGCTTAAATCTGCACCTAAAAATAATTTATAAGCAGGATTGTCGGTTTCTTCCCAGCTTTTATAGCCTACTTCTTGAACAAATTCATTCCAGGAAGGAATGTCAGAATCTTTTACAAGCACACCTATTACTATTCTCCCAGTATCTGCACCATGGTTTCGATAATGAAAAATGCTGATAGTCCATTCTGGTCTCATAGAGTTAACA
>QCIG01000049.1 GCA_003216815.1 Prochlorococcus sp. AG-402-K14
TTTTCCACCTGCATGTAAAACAGTTAATACTGTTTCAAGGGCACTTTTACCAGTGCGAGGATGAATATCAGTTGGAATTCCTCGACCATTATCGGTAATAGATGCTGATCCATCTTCGCAAAGTACAATTGTGATTTGATCACAGTGACCAGCTAGAGCCTCGTCTACTGCATTATCAACAACTTCGTAAACTAGATGATGAAGACCTTTAGACCCTGTTGAGCCTATATACATTCCTGGCCGCTTCCTAACAGGCTCCAAGCCTTCTAGTACTTGGATCTGCTCAGCACCATAAGCGGCTTGGACTTTTGAATCTTTACTCATTCTGGTTAAAGCAAACAGGCAAGGTTGTCTTTGATACAAGCATTAGTCGAAACCTTTCCTGTGATTTCAATTTAACATTGGTATTAAGGAAAGGCTTAAGAAAATTTCAAAACCAAATCAAAACAATTAATTGTCATGCAATTACTGCTAATAAAACTTCCGAAAGTGAATTATGCAACCCAATAAGCCTCTTGTCATAGCCTTGATGGGTCCCACAGCAAGCGGAAAAACTGAACTTGCAATTGATATTGCAAAAGAAATTAAATCTAATATTTACAACGTTGATTCGCGTCAAATATATATCGATATGGATATCGGGACGGCAAAACCAACAAAACGACAACAAGAAGAAGTGCCTCATTTTTTGATTGATTTGTGCTTGCCTTCAAAACCAATCAATATTCATGAATTTCAAATGATAGCAAGTAATTCAATAGAGAAAGAATTAAAAAAAAGAAAATTAATTTTACTGGCTGGAGGAAGTGGCTTATATTTTCAATCTTTAATTGGAGGACTTAATCCTCCTGCCGTACCACCTCAAAAATTCTTAAGAGATCAACTTTACAAAATTGAAAAAATCGAACGACATAATTTATTAAAGAATTGCGACCCAATTGCTGCAGATAAAATACATCCAGAAGACTCGATAAGAACAATTCGTGCTCTAGAGGTTTTTTATGCGACAGGAAAAATGTTTTCTCAACAAAAAAAATTAACCCCTCCTCCATGGAGAGTTTTGGAACTTGGATTAAATCCTGGCAATATACAAACAAGAATCCAGCATAGAACTGAGAAAATGTATAAAAATGGCTTAATCGAAGAAACAGAAAATCTGATTTTTAAATACGGAAATGATTTACAGTTGCTAAAAACTATTGGATATGGCGAAGCAAGGTCTATTATTAATGGAAAGATTACTTATGAGGAGGCTTTAGAAATAACTATCAAACGAACATGCCAATTGGCCAAAAGACAAAAAACTTGGTTTAGAAATAGGCATAATTCTAAATGGCTAAATCATGAGAATTTATTATCTGAAGCTATGTCCTCCATATATGAGGTTCTAGGTTGATTAGTTTAAATATGCTTAGAATTAATTCAAAAGGAACTTTCTACGTAAATTAGTTACTGAATGCCACCACGTCCCCGTTTTGATCGTCGCGCTCCAGAAAGAGAGCTGCCCAACATAAATGAAAGAATCAGCTATTCTAGCTTGAGAGTAGTTGATTCAGATGGCACACAACTTGGTGTCATCAGCAGAGAAGAAGCATTAGAAGTTGCTCAAGACAGGGAATTAGATCTTGTTTTAGTAAGTGAAAAGGCAACTCCCCCTGTATGCCGAATCATGAACTACGGGAAATTTAAGTTTGAACAAGAAAAAAAAGCAAAAGAAGCAAAGAAAAAATCACATCAAACAGAAGTCAAAGAAGTAAAAATGAGGTACAAAATCGATCAGCACGATTATCAAGTGCGTATCTCTCAAGCAACTAGATTTTTAAAAGCTGGAGACAAAGTCAAATGCACTGTTATTTTCAGAGGCCGAGAAATTCAACATACTGCTCTGGCTGAAAATCTTTTAAAAAGAATGGCTACTGATCTAGAAGAAAAAGCAGAAGTGCAACAATCACCAAAGAGAGAGGGAAGAAATATGATTATGTTTTTAACTCCTCGTAAAACTCCTTTATTAAAGAAAGAAACAGATACAGTTGAACCCAAAAAAGCTATGAGAACAATAGATTAAATTAAACAAACTTATCTTTGGACAAACAATTAATTGTCACTAGGCATTCTATTTATTAATGTAGCCACATTCACACCTGGCATGTAGCGCGTGAGATTCCATATACAACAGGATAGTGAAATCCCTGCATCAAGTCAGTTATACAATCAAATTTGCTTTGCTATCGCAGCAAGGCACTACCCGCCTGGTCACCGACTGCCTAGCACTAGACAACTTGCGATGCAAACAGGATTACATCGAAATACGATAAGCAAAGTTTACAGACAACTAGAAACAGATGGTGTAGTAGAGGCGATTGCAGGTTCAGGTATTTATGTTCGTGATCAACAAAAACAAAAAGATTTAAGAAGCAGCTCTCAATCTATTCGCAAAAAAGGAATTAAAGATATAGACCATGAAGTCCGGAAAAGTATTGATGAGCTTTTAAATGCAGGATGCACCTTGCAGCAAACGAGAGAATTATTTACTCGTGAGATTGATTGGAGATTAAGATGTGGAGCTCGTTTACTTGTTAGTACACCTAGAGAAGACATAGGGGCATCATTACTAATTGCGGAAGAATTGGCTCCGCATTTAGATGTCCCAGTAGAGGTCGTACCAATGGAAGAACTAGAGAGTGTTTTAGAAAGTTCCAGTAAAGGTACAGTAATAACAAGTAGATATTTTTTACAGCCTTTAGAGGAATTAGCTAAGCGTCACAAAGTAAGAGCAGTAGCTGTTGATCTGAGCGATTTTAAAAAAGAACTTGCCATTTTAAAAAAGCTTCGCTCAGGAAGTTGTGTAGGAATAGTAAGTATCAGCCCTGGGATATTAAGAGCTGCAGAGGTTATCCTACATAGTATGAGAGGCAATGAAATACTTTTAATGACTGCCAATCCTGATGTAGGAAGTCGTCTAATTGCGTTATTGAGAGCTGCTAGCCACGTAATTTGTGATAGCCCGAGTTTGCCTGTTATTGAACATACTTTGAGACAAAATAGATCCCAATTAATGAGAATGCCACAAATTCATTGTGCACAAAAGTATCTCAGCGACTCTACAATTGAAGAGTTGAGCAAAGAGATTGGCCTTCTTGAGTAAACATTGCATCTTGAATCAATGTTTCGATCACTAAAATCTGATTTCGCAATAATCAAAGAACGAGATCCAGCCGCTAGAGGTGTTTGGGAGATATTATTTTGCTATCCAGGCTTTCAAGCATTATTAATCCATAGAGTTAGTCATAAACTTTGGAAATATAACCTTCCGCTTTTACCAAGGCTACTCAGTCAAATTACTAGATTTTTGACAGGTGTAGAAATCCATCCTGGTGCAAGAATTGGGAAAGGTGTTTTTATTGATCATGGCATGGGTGTAGTAATTGGTGAAACAAGTGAGATAGGAGATAGATGCTTGCTTTATCAAGGGGTAACTTTGGGTGGTACTGGAAAAGAAAGTGGAAAAAGACACCCCACTTTGGAAGCTAATGTTGTTGTCGGTGCAGGAGCAAAAGTGCTTGGAGGCATATGCGTAGGTACTAACACAAGAATTGGAGCGGGATCAGTGGTAGTAAAAAATGTTGAGGCCAATAGTACGGTTGTAGGAATTCCTGGGCGAATAGTTCATCAAAGTGGAGTTAAAATCAATCCTTTAGCTCATTCAGCGCTCCCAGATACAGAAGCAAATGTTCTTCGCAATCTTATGGAAAGAATTGATCAACTAGAAAGTGATATTTTAGGCCTACAAGATATAGTAGTTAATATTCAATCTAAAAGAAAAAAAGAAGATATAATTATTGGAGAATCTCAAAACTTAAGAGATAAAGAGATAATAGAATTCATTGGAGATGACTTGAACAATTATAGTGGGTAAATTTCTATTTTCAGTAAATATTATTCATAGCAAAAAAGGCAATCTTTTACTCTCATAATCAAGTAATTTAATAGTAAAAAAAAGTCCTAAAAAATTAAAAGCTAAAATCAAAATCGAATTCTGGTAGCTTATAAAGCCATTGATGATA
>QCIG01000050.1 GCA_003216815.1 Prochlorococcus sp. AG-402-K14
TGGGGAAGCATTATAAGTCTCATCTAAAACTAAAAATTGTCCACATTTAACCAATCGATTTCGTCCTATTGGTAAATTTATATTTAATTTATCTGTGTTCTTTATTGATAGCCCTAATTCAGTGGCGACAGTCAATGCCATAAGGAAATTCATAGCATTATGTCTGCCACTTAAAGGTAATTTTAATTTGTTACCTTCAAAGAATATAAAATTATTTTTCATGTCAACTCGAGAAATATAATCTGGCTCCAAATCATACGCAGCATAATCACCATGATTACATCCAAGCCAGTCCAATGAAAAATCTTCTATGGCTACTCGAATAATGCGTCCTGACCATTTTCCTCTTAAAGCTTTCTCTAAAAGCTTGTCACCAAAAGGAATAATTACAACTCCTTTAGGTTTTAAATTCGAGGTAATTTCTGACTTGGCTTTTGCAATATTTTCTCTACTACCCAAAATACCAATATGAGCTTGACCTACATTTGTTATTACCGCAATATCAGGCTCAGCCACTCGAGAGAGACGTTCAATTTGACCTAACCCACGCATACCCATTTCAAGAACATATGCAGCATCCCTTTCAGTGCCTCTAAGTAAAGTTTTTGGAACTCCAATATCATTATTTTCATTCCCTCTGCTTGAAACAATTTCACCAAGAGAAGATAGTATTACCCGAATCAATTCTCTGGTAGTTGTTTTGCCAACAGATCCAGTAACAGCAACAACAGGAAGCTTTAAATTTCTCCTATGAAGCAATGCGATCTGTTGATAGGCATATAGAGTATCTGGAACCAACCAATGAAGTAAACCAGTTGGAACTGAACCGTTAAATTTTTCAGAAACTATTGCTGCTTTTATACCAATATCAAAAGCCAAATCTAAGTAATCATGACCATCAAATTTATTCCCGACCAGCGGAACAAAGAAATTGTCTTTTTCAATCGTTCTCGTATCAGTCGAAATAAAGCCAATAGGCAAATCAAGATCTATTCCTCCTTCGTTAACTGGCTTCCCAAAAAGTTTTATTAAATCTTTAAAAGTAATATCCATACAACTATCTAAATAGAAGGAAGTGATCTAAATACTCAAAAAACTATAATTTTATGTTTTTCCCTTTCCTTGATGGGTCTGCTTCTTGGCCAAAAGAAAATTTTTCGACCTCTGCAGCATCTGGAGAAGGCTCCTTAATTCCACAAACATCTTTATACATCGATTCATATTCCTTCGCAGATCTATCCCAACTATATTTATTTGACATAGCTCTTACTTGTAATTCCTTCCAGCTTTTTTGGTGTCTATAGGCTTCCCAAGAACGAACTAATGCTGTATAAAAATCAATTGGTTCATACCTATCGAAGCAAAACCCTGAACCTGTTTCATTCATAGGATTATAAGGCTCTACAGTATCAACTAGACCACCTACTTTCCTAACGATAGGTATAGCACCATAACGCATAGCTAACAATTGGCTGATTCCACATGGCTCAAAACGACTAGGCATTAAGAATGCATCAGCACCTCCATAAATGAGCCTAGATAGAGCATCATCATAAGTAAGGAAAACTGAAAAACGACCAGGATACTCAATTGCAAGTTGCCATAAAGATGACTCTAGATAGCGATCTCCTGTGCCAAGAACAACGACTTGAGAATCAGTATAGGAGAGAAGTCTATTAGCAACTTGCAATAAAAGGTCAATACCTTTTTGATCAACAAGCCTACCAACCATACCCATTAGATATTTATCTGGATTAACTTCAAGTCCCATTCTTTCTTGAAGAACTCTTTTATTAATTGCTCTACCAGAAATGTTATCAGCACTAAATTTAGCTGGTAATGAATTATCTGTTGCGGGATCCCACTCGTCTAGATCAACTCCATTTAATATTCCACGTAATTTACCTGAAATATAATTCAAAAGTCCCTCTAACTTCTCTCCATATTCAGATGTACGTATTTCCCTTGAATAGGTAGGAGATACGGCATTCACTCTATCGGCGTACAACATTGCTGATGCCATGGTGTGATCACCATGCATATACCATGGGCACCAAGTTATTTGATCAAGTTTCCATCTCCATGGGCCTTGATATTTGAGATTATGAATAGTAAATACTGTGCTAATTTCAGGGTCTTGGTGCATCCAAACTGGGATCATTCCAGTATGCCAATCATGACAATGGAGGACTTGTGGTTTCCATGAGTTCCATGCAAATTCAGAGACAGCACTAGCAAAAAAAGTAAATCTCCAATCTTCATCTTCTCCACCATAAATACGTTCAGAATCAAAACAAGGATGTCCAACTAAATAAATTGGCAACCCATTAGAGGGATGCCTTGTTTCAAAAACCGCAAAATCAACACCCATTGTGTTGGCTCTAAACACAGGCTCGGGTGCAATATCCATCAAGGTCCATAATTTTCCATACCCTGGAATTATTAATCTAACGTCATGTCCAAGTTTTTTAAGTGCTGGAGGTAATGAACCAACAACATCACCCATACCACCAACTTTTATCATTGGGGCACATTCAGCAGCAGCAAAAAGTATTCGCATTTAATTCATTAAAAAGAAAGGGTTATCTTTCGGATAAACCAAATAAGATCATGGAAGCCATTTTGATTCGGAGAAATCAGGATCCCTTTTCTCCATAAAAGCATTTCTTCCCTCCTTTGACTCATCAGTCGTATAAAAAAGATGCGTTGCCTGGCCAGCAAGCTCTTGGATACCTGCTAATCCATCAGTATCTGCATTAAATGAAAATTTCAAACATTTTATAGCGGTTGGACTGTTTTTAAGTATTTCTCTAGCCCATTTAACTCCCTCTGACTCGAGCAAATTAATTGGTGAGATGGCATTTATCAACCCCATATCTAATGCCTCCTTCGCTCCATATTTCCTACATAAGAACCAAATCTCCCTAGCCTTCTTTTGACCTACAACCCTTGCTAAATAACTTGAACCGAAACCTGCATCAAAGCTCCCGACCTTAGGTCCTGTTTGACCAAATATTGCATTATCTGCAGCCAAGCTCAAATCACAAATTAAATGTAAAACATGGCCTCCTCCTATGGCGAAACCAGGGACAAGAGCAATAACCACTTTAGGAAGGCTCCGAATTATACGTTGCAAATCAAGGACATTTAAACGCGGGATTCCATCTTCGCCTAGGTATCCTCCGCTTCCACGAATAGCCTGATCTCCGCCAGAGCAAAAAGCGAACTTTCCATCTATGGATGGACCAACCCCCGTAAATAAAACTACTCCAATATTAGGATCTTCTCTTATTCTGATGAACGCATCACAGAGTTCTGAAATTGTTTGAGGTCGAAAAGCATTCCTTTTCTCAGGTCTATTAATCGCAACACGAGCAATCCCCTCAGGACTAATATCAAGAAGGATATCTTTGTACTCACCAACAGCAACCCATGAAGTAATAATTTCTCCTGGAAGAACTCTTCTCGAGATATTTTTAGAATTAATAGATTTTAAAGTCATTGTTTAAATTAGTCAAAACTTGATAATTTTTCAGATAATGTTCTTTTTAGATCATCACTTAAACTTACTCTCAATTTATGATCTTCAACGGAGTTAGTACAAACTCTTATCAATACATTTGTTGATAAAGAAAAACTCCATTCAATTGCTTGTTCTAAATCATCCAAGCAAGCAACTTGCTTATATTTCAATCCATAAGCTTTTGCTAGTGTAAGATGACAAACACGCTGAGGCATAAGAAAAATCTCTTCAAAATCTCCTTCTTGAATTCTATCTATATTTAATTGGTTAAATATACCGCCTCCACCATTATCTATCATTATTACTATTAGACTAATATTTCTATCTTTTGAAAATAACCAACCATTTGTATCATGAAGAAGTGCTAAATCACCTGTTA
>QCIG01000051.1 GCA_003216815.1 Prochlorococcus sp. AG-402-K14
AAATAGCAATATTTCCCAATACTTTTACTCTTAGGCAACAAAACTATTAGTTAAAGTACTAAGAGCGAAGCCCAGGTAATAAAATATCATGATACTATGATAGATATGCTTTTCTCAAGAATTGGAAGAAAATAAAGCATTATCGTTACTCATTAAAGCAACTGAATCTGATCCAAATTCCGCTCCTACTTGGATCAACTTAGCTAATGGATATTTTCAATTAGACAAAATGAAAGAGGCTGAGAAAGCCTGCCGCAAAGCAATTAAACTCATTCCAAATCTCTTTAATTCTCATTTTCTTCTCTCAATCATTCTCATTAAACAAAAGAAATTGGAAGACGCAGTATACCCTCTACTTAAAACAATTGAACTCAAACCTGACTTCTTTCAGGCGCATCTAAACCTTGGAGCAGTTTTAAAAGAATTAGGTCAAACTCAAGAAGCAGAAAGATCCACTCGTAAAGCGATAGAGATCAATCCCAACCTCTTTAACTCTCATTTCCTTCTATCAACCATCCTCATTGAACAAAAGAAACTACAAGATGCAGAATTATCTATTCGTAAAGCCATTTCCATTAATCCCAATTCAGCAAATTCTCATTTAAATCTTGGAATCATCCTGAAAGATCTAGGCAAATTAAAAGAAGCAGAACTATCTACTCGAAAAGCCATTGAACTTAAACCTGATCTAGCTGAGGCTTATTCCAATTTGGGTATCATTTTGAAAGATCTTGATCTTGGTAAATTGAAAGACGCCGAATTATTACAGCGTAAAGCAATTCAAATTAAGCCTGATTTCGCTAACGCTTATTGCAATCTAGGACTAATATTAAGAGATCTTGGAAAATTGCAAGAAGCAGAATTATCACTCCGCAAAGCCACTGAAATCTCAAAAAATTCAGCAGTTTCTCATTACAATCTTGGAGTTATATATTCAACTATTAATCAACTAGACAATGCTATGTCCAGCTTTGAACAAGCAATAGAGCATAAATTTGACAATAATTTGTGCCTTGTGGGTATGGGCAAAGTACTTATAAAGAAAGGAGAGTTTGTTGAAGGTTTAAAGAAGATCGAAGAAGGAGAAGGATTTATTCACTTTGATCTAATAAATGGACTATCTCTAAGCTCATAAAGTACAATAATTATATATGAAAAGAACCAGTTTAGCTCAATCTAATCTTAATCCAAACTTTATCGGCTCCTGGATAATCGATCACTCTGTGTGTGATCAAATAATCACATATTTTGAAGAGAATACACAAAAACAAAGGCAAGGGATGACCTCAACGGGTACACAATTAGACATTAAAAATAGACAAGATATAAGTCTTAACCCAAAAGAATTAATTCTCCCTGAGAACAAAATATATAAGATATATTTTGAAAATTTGTTTGAATGTTATAAAGATTACAATTTACAATGGCCATTTTTAGCATCAATAGTTAATCATTTATCTATAGGTCAATTTAATATTGGTAAGTACAAGCCTGGACAACACTTTCAAAAAACACATTGTGAAAGAAGTTCATTGAATGATCTCCATAGACTATTAGCCTTTATGACTTATTTGAATGATGTAGAAGAAGGTGGTTCAACATATTTCAATCATTATGATTTAGATATAAAGCCCCAAAAAGGTTTAACTTTACTTTGGCCCGCCGAATGGACTCACTCTCACAAAGGAAATATATTAAAATCAGGCTTAAAATATATAATTACTGGATGGCTAATATTTCCAAAATGAATATAATCAAATAAACCCTTGTGATTCCATTAAATTATTCAAATCTATAATAATCACGAATATTATTTTTTCGCAACTATAACCAAAATTCAAAGGTATACTAGATTTACTTTTTTAATCGAAAATCTCAAATTGCGCGATGAAGGAATTCAATAGAAATGAGAAAGGTGATAAGAAATTGTCTGAAATCGAAATATTCCCTGTTCCATTTTCCTTAAGAGAAACAAAAGAACTTATTTTTCATAATACTGCTTTTACACCTAAACGTTCTCAAGAACAAATAATTAATCAAGCGATAAGTTTGCATTTAAATGGTAATATTTCAGAAGCAAAGAAATATTATCAAGACTGTCTTAATAAAGGTTTTAATGACCCGCGAGTTTTTTCTAACTATGGAACAATTTTAAAAGATCTTGGAAAATTTAAAGAAGCAGAATCATTATTTCGTAAAGCAATTGAACTTAAACCAGATTTTGCTGAGGCCTATTCAAACATAGGTAGTATATTTAGAGATATTGGAAACTTACAAAAAGCAGAAATATCTCAACGCAAAGCAATTGAACTTAAGCCTGATTTTGCGGAAGCACATTTGAACTTGGGAAATATATTGAAAGAGCTTGGAAAACCACAAGAAGCAGAGTTATCAATGCTAAAAGCAATTGAACTGAAACCAGGTTTTGCTGAGGCACATTCCAATCTAGGAACGATATTGATGGATCTTAATAAACCGCAAGATGCAGAAAAACCCCTACTCAAAGCAATCGAACTTAAGCCTAATTTCGCTAATGCTTATTGCAACCTAGGAGCAGTTTTGAAAAATCTTGGAAAATTAAAAGAAGCAGAAATATCAACTCGAAAAGCTATAGAAATTAATCCTAATTTAGCTAAGGCATACTATACATTATCAGAGATTAATCAATCAAATAAGAATACAGAATGGCAAGCTCGACTTTTCTCACAAAGTATTTTAAAAAATCAAATCAAAAGAGATTTAGTTGATATTTACTTCGCACGGGCAAATATCTTAGAACAAAATTCTGATTTTTTACAAGCTGGAAATCTTTTTAAAAAGGCAAATAATCTTAACCGTGATATATATGATTCAGACTATAAAGAGTTGAGGATTCGAATTAACAATCTCAATCAGAATTTGCAAGGAAATGACATTAATTTAAATCAACCTAAAAATCTTCCAATACCAATCTTCGTAGTGGGATTACCTAGATCAGGAAAAACACTTATAGAGTCAATACTTGCTTGTAATAATAAGCTAATAAAGGGTGGAGAGAACAATTCACTAAAAAATGCCATCCAAAGATTGTCAATGGAAAAAGAAAATTCAATAAATCAAAACTTATACAAACTGTATATTGAAAATCTTGATATAGATTATTTTGGCAAGTCATTTATTTGTACAACAACTTCTATGAATTTGCTATACACAGAACACATAATAAGAGAAATGCCACAGGCAAAAATTATATACTGCTTTAGAAATCCTTTGGACAATATCATAGAAATCTATAAAAAGAATCTGGGGAATAAGCAAAGCTACTCATCTTCCATAGTAGAATCAGCTAATATATGGATAGATCTTTATTCATTAATGGAGAAATATAAAAAGATCTATAGTTCCAAAATATATTTTATAAATTACGATAATCTAGTCACAAATACAGATCAAGAAATAAAAAACCTTCTTTGTTGGCTGGGTTGGGAAATTGATAATAAATATTTAGAGCCTGATATAGATCCAACAACGACAGATGTATCAAGTAAATTGAATTCAAAAAAAATAAATAGCAATCAATTGTCGAGCTGGGAAAATTATGAAGATCTTTTACAACCTGCTATTAAAATATTTAATAACAGCACAAAATTTAAACGATTTATTAGATCTTAATTCTATTATAATTACTATCTAATTAATAAGATTTAACAAGAAAAATTCCTAGAAAATAGTAAATATACTAACTTCAATAAACTCCTCTAATGTTTTTTAAGAAATATCAAAATACATTAAATAGAATCTATCAATTTTAGATTTCTAAAAACTAACAGAACAGCGATAATATTTGGAAAATATTCCAACTCATTCAAGCTTAAGCATTTCCTAAATATGATTTTTCGTAATCCTTTCACTAATGCTTA
>QCIG01000052.1 GCA_003216815.1 Prochlorococcus sp. AG-402-K14
GCGCAAGCGGAATTCAAAGACGCATACGGAAGTCTTTCTACAGAGTCCCAAGTTAATCAGATCTATAAAAACCTTTTTGATCGTGAAGCTGATGTAGATGGTCTTACCTATTGGACCCAGCAGATCAATCTTGGTGTTCACAAATTAGCTGAAATTGCTGTTCACTTAATTAATTCAGCTCAATCAGGTAAAGCAATAAGTGAAGACGATAAAAATGCTCTAGCTAATAGAACTAATGCAGCTATTGCTTATACAGCGAAAGTAAAAGAAAGTGCAGCTGCGATTCTTGCTTATCAGGCTGAATCAACAGATCCTTGGGTATCTGGCACAAATATTACAGAAGCAATTTCTTACCTTTCAGGTATTGATAAGGATACAGCTCATACAGATGCAGGTGTTGAAGCCAGTGTTACATCCATTACCAATACTGGAACTCCAGCTACAGCTAAGACTTTCTCGCTTACAACTGGTGTTGATGCAGGTGCATCATTTATTGGTGGTAACGGAGCAGACATTTTCAATGGAGATCTAAGTACTTCAAGTACCAATACCCTCAACGCTCTTGACCAGCTTGATGGTGGATCAGGTTCAGACACACTTAATGCTGTTGTTGCAGCAAGTGTCACTCCTAAAAAGCTAACAAGTATAGAGACAATTGTTGGTACTTCTTCAGGTGGTGCTGTAACAATTGATTTAGTTAATTCTACTGGCGTAACTTCAGTTACTTCTAACAGCTCTTCTGGCGGAATACTGACTTTCAACAATATTCCTGCTGGAGCAGACTTGGGTGCTACTTCTCAAGCTGTTGGTGCAACCTTCAATTTCGCAACTACATCTGACACTGAATCAGCAAGTTTGGCAGTTGATGGAGTTACAGGTGGTTCAACTGTTTTGTCAGTTGATGGTATTGAAACAATCACTGTTACAGCTACTGGCTCTGATAGTGCTTACACCCTGGCCGCAGATGCTGCTCAAGGCACTTTGACTTTTGCCGGTTCTGCAGCAACAACAGTTTTGATGACAGATGTTCTAGCTGTTTCAAACTTTGATGCTTCAGCTACAACTGGTGGCACAACACTAACTCTGATTAATCAGACCGAGTTATCCGCTACTAGTGATGTCACTGTTACTGGTGGATCAGGTAATGACACTATTACCGCTTCTGCTCATACTCAATCTGATTTGAAACTAGTTGGTGGAGCTGGTAACGATACACTTACGAACACAGCAATCGTTGTCGCAGACACAGTTGATGGTGGTGACGGAACAGATACGTTGTCCACTAATAATACTCAGGCCAATGTTCTTGATGCCACTACAACAAGTAACATCACTAATATTGAGACTATTAGCATCTCAGATGCATTTGACGGAACACTAGCTACAGAAAGTATTTCTTCTGGTATAGATACAGTGACTTTTGCCTTGGCTACTGCCGGAGGAGTCATTTACACAGGTGGAGATACCATTACTGGTCCTGCTGGCTCATTAACTGTCAATATTGGTGCTAAAGGAGCAGGTAATACAACTACTGCTACTGGTCTGCTAACAATTGGCGATACAGGCTCAGCTACTAGTGATTCTCTAACAATCAATAACAAGTCGATTAACAGTACTTCTGGTGCTAATACTGACGTTACTAATGGTCAAAGCATCACTTCTAGTGGATATGAAAATGTCACATACAACAGTGGCTCTGGTACTGGAAATGTAGAAAACGATATCGGTGTTTTCACGATTACTGGTGATTCAACTTCAACAGCTCAAACCTTAACTATTACAGGTACTAACGCTGTTGACATTGATACAAGTTTGGTAACTAATACTTCAGGCTTGTTGACTGTTGATGCTTCAGCTCTAACTGCTCAAGCTTCAGGAACTACAACTTTAAAAATTGATAGCACTACTCATGGAACTAGTGGTACTGCAAGTATCACAGGTTCTGCAGGTGAGGACATAATTACTATTGGTAATTTTGCTTCAACTATTATTGGTGGTGGAGAAGACGACAGTATTACTGGTGGTACTGCAGCAGATAACATACAAGGTGATGCTGGTAACGACACCCTTGCTGGTGGTAATGGTAATGACACAATCCTTGGTGGAGCTGGTAATGATGCAATTACCCCTGGATCAGGTACAAAAATCAGTGTTGATGGTGGAGCAGGTAATGACACTATTAATATGGATAGTGCCTTATCTACTAATGACACAGTCGCTGGTGGAGATGGAACAGACATACTTGCTATAGATGCTGCAGGAACTGCAACTGCTACACAAGGAGTTACAGGATTCGAAGAACTCAGAGTTGATACATCAGCAGTAGACCAGAACATGGTTCTGTTTACTACTAATACATTCACAAGGATTACCGACAACTCTGCTGGTAACAACAACTTTACGAATGTATCTACAGCTACTACTCATCTAGATGCTTTAACCGGCGGTACTAACCTTCAGTTATCACGTCTGCTAGACAACGCATCTAACTCCCTTACATATAGTGCGGCAAGCGATGCAAATTCTACTCTTGCGACTCTTCAAGTTGATAATGAAGAGACACTCACGATTGATGATGGAGCAATTAACTCAGCACTGAATCTTGTAGTACAGACTCTGCATGCTGATGATCTAGTTACTTTGAACATCACAGGTGGAGCTAATGTAACCCTCACTACTCCAATTCGAGCTCAACCCGTTGGTACTGAGGTCTTGACTACTGTTGATGCTTCAACAGCTACAGGAACAGTTGACGTTGATGTTACTAGCGCCACATTGGCTGTCACGATGACAGGTCCTGCTTCAAAGTCTGCAACTCTTGAAGGTGGTTCTGGTGCTGACATCATTACAACAGGTTCAGCTGCAGACGTTGTTATCGGTAACGGAGGTACAGATACCATTAGTACTGGTGGAGGTACTGACAGCATTACTGGTGGAGGTGGAGTAGATACCATGACTGGTGGTGAAGGCGCTGACACAATTGCTGGTGGTGCAGGTGAAGACTCAATCATCTTGACTGAAACCACATCAGCTATTGACCGCGTCCAAATCAGCTCTTCTGTAGCTATATCTTCTGATTCAGGCAGAGTAGCTAACTCTGGAGATGACAACGATACTGGTGAAGACGTTGTCACTGGTTTCAAATGGGGAACTGACTTAGTTGAAAGTGTTCAGACTGCTGTTGTTAACTTCATCCACGGTACTGATACATCTATCGGTACGGCTACCGGAGATATTAATGATGGAACTCAAGGAAGTTTCACAACATCTACTGGTCTTATTGACGACAACTCCAATGCTGAATGGACTGATGCTGGTGATGTAGCTGTTACCTTCGTTGACGCAAGTGCATCTCTTACTGAAACTCGTTTCGAGGCTGCTCTTGTCTACAACTTAACTGGTACAAATGCTGCAAACACCATTACTGGTGGTGACAACGATGACACCGTGAGCGGTGGAGGTGGTGCTGACACAATTACAGGTGGATCAGGTGCTGACAGTCTTGATGGTGGTGCTGCTGCTGACACTATTGTTGCTGGAGCAGGTGCCGATACCATCGACGGTGAAGCTGGTGCTGACATCCTCACTGGTGGTACTGGAGTTGACACGTACGAATACGATGCAGCTGCTGACTCAACCGTCTCCTCAACTGATACCGCTTACTCAGGACAGGACACTGTAACTGTTGTTGCCGGAGATATCTTCGATTACACAACAGCCGCGTTAACAGCTGTTGTTGCTAACGAGATCGCTGAATCAACAACAGTCGACGCATCTGGTAAAGGTCTAATTACCAGCTTGAACGCAGCGTTCAGCTCAGGTGATGATGGTATAGCTAACATTGAGGCCGCTGTTGTTGCCTACACAACTGGTGAAC
>QCIG01000053.1 GCA_003216815.1 Prochlorococcus sp. AG-402-K14
AATACTTGATTGAACTTATCTAATTTGGGTATGTCCTTTAACCATTAGTAAAAGGTTTGCGATAATTACTCAAATAGAAGTTGTTTTACATATCCATGTAAAACTTTTTAATATTTATAGGAACATCTTGTTGATTTATCTTACTTCGAATTCTGAAAATGTTTCAGAATAGTTTTGGTTTACATATTTCTTTGAATACTTTTTTCTAACAATTGTATTATCTTTTAAATTTATTTAATATAATTTTTTATTAATAAATAGATTTTAATCATTTTAATAGATTGATTTTAGAAACCCAGAAATTTGGCGTGCCTCCAAAAATCCCAGGATACTTACTTTCTAAAATACCCCAATTTGTTAAACTCGTTTGTGCCTTGTCAATAGGGAAATTCTGCTTATACAGAGATCTGATTTGAGAAGTTAAATTAGTATATCCAATAAATTTTAATTGATTATTGGATAGAATTTCATCTATTTGTTTACAAGTAAATCTATGTTCTTGACAATGAAAAACAAGGTCACGAAAAGCTGAGGTTGTATAAAAATCGCTTTTAATATTTGTTGTTTGAGAGTATATTTCTGGATATTTACCACTAATTATATCTTGTCTAAGGACTCTTATATTTTCTATATCAGGATCAAGTTTTCTATCTCTGATAATCGTTCTGGCTTTAATAACATTTTGTCTTGATAACTCACTATAAAATGATAACTTTAGAAAACTATTAGGCCTTGAAACTTCTAATAATGATTGTAATCCTTTTTGAGGGTCATCCATGTGGTGCAAAACACCAACACATTCAATAATATCAAATTTTTCTTTTAATAGAGCAACTTCTAAAATATCCATCTGTATTAGAGATACATTCTTTATTCCTAATTCGTTGATTTTCCGTTGTGCAAATGCAAGGCTTGACCTGCTTAGGTCAATTGCGGTTATTTGTGCATTTCCATACCTTTGGGCGTGAAGAATTTGTTTACCAGTACCACAACCAGCGAGTAAGATTTTTATAGGTTTTGACTCTATATTTGAATTTATTCTATTTGGAATTATTTCTGAATTAATTAATTCTTTCACTGTATAATCTATTTCTTTAAATTGATTTTCAAACTTCCATCTTGGATATGGATTATTTTCATATTGTGCTTTAACTTTAGTGGAAATGTTATCAGTTATAGATCCTAAACTTATAATTTTATTTGATAATTTTTCTTCTTCTAATGGCTCTATTAATTGTATTTTTATAAGTTCATTTAAGCTTCTATTTGATGATTTGAATGATTTTATTGATGGTATGTCTTTTGAAAGCTTATGTAATGGTATGTAGCAAGCTAATATTGCCATGTCTTGCTCGCGCATGCTATTGGTTTTAAATGTATTGATCATTTTTTTAATATAATTTTCTTCTTCTTTGCCTAGATTATATACATATTCATTAATAAAGCATTGCTGTGCAAGTCCTATAATGAATTCTAATTTATTGTTACTACAATTAGTTTCTGTATTGAATATCATTTTAAGTAACATCTTTCTTATTCTATTTAATAGAATCTCCCATTTTATATCTCTAAATAGCATGTTTTTAATGGCTTGAATCAATATCTGATCACCTACAAAAAAATCAAAAAATTCATCATCAATATGTTCACTATTTAAGCTTACTATATGATCATCAATAAAGTCTTTGTATAAAAAATTTAATGCTTTAAAAATTTCTTCATGTGGAATATCTTCTCTTTTTAATAGAATATTTAATATGTATTTTAATTCATTTTTATTGATTTCATTGATATCATTATCTCTAATCAAATTTTTTATTAGAGAATAATAGATACTATTACTCTTATTAATTTTAATTGCTCTCATGTATGAGTCAAAAGCCTTTTTCGAATCTCCTAGATCTTTGTGAATCTTCCCCATTGATGCATGAGCATTTGCGAAGTTTGGATTGATATCAATTGCTCTATTAATATATAATTTAGCTTCTAGTGCTTCGCCGTAATTTAACAATATATTCCCTATATTATATTGACTATCTGCTGAGTTGGGGTTCAATTCTAATGCTTTTTTGAATGCATTAATTGATTCTTTTGATTTCCCTGAGCTATTTAAAATACTCCCTAAATTATAATATGATTCTGAAGAATCTGGTCTTAATCTTATCGCTTCATGTATTGATTCCTCTGCTTCTATATATTTTGTTCTTTTAGAAAGAATGCTACTTAGAAGTAAATGTGAGTTGAAGAGATTATAGTTGAGATCTAATGCATTTCGACAAGAAATCTCCGCTTCTTCCATTTTATCAAGATCTATATAACAACTTGCTAAGTTTAACCATGCAGGGACTAATTTAGGGTCTGATTCTATAGCTCTAATTAGTAAGGATAATGCTTTCTCTGTATTTCCTGAATTGAGTTCGATGATGCCAAGATTTGTTAAACTTGGTGCATAATTCTTTTCAATCATTATTGATTTTTTATAGTAATTCTTTGCTTTATCTCTATCTCCTTCTAATAAATAACTATTACCTAGATCCTTTATCAATTCATAATTATTAGGCTCTATTCTTAGTGCTTGTTTTAAATAGAAACGCGCTTTTTCTAGTTGATTATTTGCCATCAGTGATTTTATGATTAATTGCAAGCTTTCAATTGAATCATTTTCAGTTTCATTTAATATTCTTTTACAGATTTCAATAACTTCTTCGTGTCTGCTTTCTTTGAAGAAAGAAAGAGCTTTATCTATATCCTTTTTCAAACTGTTTAATTAACTCACGTAGACTATACTATCTTCATTGTATTTTATTTCTATATGCAATAGGATGAAATAAAAATTGTTTCTTTACTTTTCAGTATTTATATAGTTTTTATTTACTAATGTATTATTTCCCTAAGTTTTTTATATATTACTAATTTTATTTAAATCTAACTTTTTTTCTTAAGTATTATTATAATCTTCAAATATTATTATTGATTTTTTGGTATTCTATATATGATTTTTCTTCAATAAGATCAGAATTATACTTTGAATTAATTTCTTTTTTTATAGAGGCTCTTTTATCATTTTCTTTATATACAGATCTGGCTAAGGTAATAAATTCTTTATCAAAACTTTGTTTACTCTCTTTTAGTCTAATTCTATCTTCAATATCCCAAAGTCTCTTATTTATTTCTTTAAGGAGATTATATAAATCTGTATCAATTTCTAATTCTTTTTCTTCAATAATTAATTTCAGTGCTGTTAGCTCTTTTATTACATTTTTTTGCTTGTTGCCAAGCATATTTTCTTTTTTTATTTCAAGAATTGTTATTTTATCTATAAGCTCTCCTACTGAAATAGGTGCAAGAAGCTTAGATAAGCTTTGATTATTTTCAGTCAAATTTTTTATGTACTTCTTTTTCTATTCTATCTGATACTTCCTCCATGACATTAATCCAATTATCTCTTTCTTTTTGGCGGAATAATCTCATAGAAGGATACCAAAATGTAGTTTCTCCTTCTAATCCCCAAGTCCAATGAGGGATGTCTCTTAGTAATAACCAAACTTTTTTACCCATTCCTCCAGCCAAATGAGCAATTGATGTATCACACGTAATAATCAAGTCGCAATTTTCTAGAATTGCTGCATTTTCAAGAAAATCCCAAATCAAATCAATTTCAGATTGGCATTTAACAAACTTATTTTTAAATGAGCAATCTTCAAGTTGTTCCGATCCAAATCCCTTTTGAAGAGAAAGGAGCTTGTTATTACAACATTC
>QCIG01000054.1 GCA_003216815.1 Prochlorococcus sp. AG-402-K14
GACATACTTTATTTTGAACCATTAACTCTTGAAGATGTTCTAAATGTTATTGAATTTGAGAATCCGTTTGGAATAGTTGTTCAATTTGGAGGTCAGACTCCTTTAAAACTTTCTCTCCCAATCCTCAATTGGTTGCATAACTCGAAAGAGTTAAATCTAAAAACTACAGTTTTAGGTACATCACCAAAATCTATTGATTTGGCAGAGGATAGAGAATTATTTGATAATGTTTTGAGATCTTTAAATATCCGTCAACCTAAAAATGGCCTTGCTAGAACTTTTGAAGAATCATTAGCGGTAGCTAATAAAGTTGGCTATCCATTAGTTGTTAGGCCTTCCTATGTTCTTGGAGGGAGAGCTATGGAAATTGTATATGAGCAAGATGAATTGGAAAGGTATATAAAAGAAGCTGTAAACGTTGAACCAGATCATCCAATACTTATTGATCAATACTTAGAAAATGCAATTGAGGTTGATGTTGATGCTTTGTGTGATGTCAGTAATGATGTTGTAATAGGTGGCTTGATGGAACACATTGAACCAGCTGGTGTTCATTCTGGTGACTCAGCTTGTTGTTTACCTGCGATAACACTTTCTACTCAGTCCATAAAGACAATTAAACAGTGGACAAAATCTTTAGCTATTGAACTAGATGTCGTTGGTTTGATCAATCTTCAATTTGCCGTCAAAAGAGATTCTGATGGTAATGAGATTGTTTACATTATTGAAGCTAATCCAAGGGCTTCCAGAACTGTTCCTTTCGTTTCTAAGGCTACTGGGATACCTCTTGCGAAAATTGCGACTCAATTACTCTTAGGTAAAAAGCTCACAGATATAGGTTTACATCAAGAACCAATTCCTCCACTTCAAGCGATAAAAGAGGCAGTCATGCCTTTTAGACGTTTCCCTGGGTCAGATAGTGTTTTGGGACCAGAGATGCGTTCAACTGGCGAAGTGATGGGCTCTGCAAATACCTTTGGCATGGCTTACGCTAAATCAGAATTAGCAGCTGGAGAGGGATTGCCCATATCTGGTTTTGTTTTCTTATCTACTAATGATCGTGATAAACCAGCACTTATTTCAGTAGCAAAAAAATTAATTGAACTTGGTTTTTCACTTTTGGCAACATCTGGGACTGCTAAATATCTTGAGAAATTTGATTTAAATGTTGAAATGGTGCTGAAAGTTCATGAAGGTAGACCCAATATTGAGGATATGATTAGATCTGGAAAAGTTCAGTTGGTAATTAATACTCCTATTGGTCGACAAGCAATTTACGATGATAAATATCTTAGAAAAGCAGCACTTGATTACTCTGTCCCCACTTTAACGACATTAAAAGGGGCTAGTGCGGCAGTTGAAGGTATTGAAGCATTGCAGAATCAGACTTTATCAGTTTCAGCTTTACAAGATATTCATTCGTAAACATCTTCTGAAGTAATTATTAGTTATTAGTTCTGGTAAATTTCTGGTATTTATATTAATAATCTAGTGAATTTACTTCTTCCAAATTATCAATTATTAATCTCAAAAGAATCTTTTGTTTAAAATAGTGATAGCACTTCTTTGCTTTTTTTGACGAAGCTCTATTACTACCTGATTAAAAATTCGCCTTTTTTCCAAATAAAGACATACAATTATGTTCTTGATTGATAAGTAGGAATGACCGCAACAGCTTCTTCACCAAAACTAAGAGTTGATACACGCGGAACAAATGAGTTGCCGCCACATTTAGATGAAAACCTTTTAACCCCTCGGTTTTACGTAACTGAGTTTAAAAAAGCAGCTAAGACCGAATTAACTGATGCTCGTGAAGAGTTTGAAGCAATGCTCTCAGAAATGAAAGCAGACTATAATTGCACCCATTTTGATAGAAAAGCTAGTCTAGATAGATTACAAGAATTGCCTCAGAAGGCTAAAGAAACTTATGAGAGCTATTTAGTTAGATCAGTTATCTCAGAGTTTTCTGGATTCCTGCTATTCAAGGAGATTTCAAATCGTTTAAAGAAAGAGGGAAATAGGGATCTTGGCAAACTATTTCAGTTTTTAGCTAGAGACGAAGCTAGGCATGCAGGCTTTCTTAGCAGAGCATTAGTTGCAGAGGGTATTGAAGTGGATCTCCCTCATTTAGGCGGAAAAAGAGCAGCGACTTGGTTCCCCATTAGTTGGGTTATTTATTCTGTGTATCTT
The DNA here is from genome assembly GCA_003216815.1 of Prochlorococcus sp. AG-402-K14. Lineage (GTDB taxonomy): Bacteria > Cyanobacteriota > Cyanobacteriia > PCC-6307 > Cyanobiaceae > Prochlorococcus_B. Next base: position 2,191 of record QCIG01000054.1, read on the forward strand.
TCAGAAAAAATTGGGTATTGGAGATACATATTGATGGATAGACATCTTAAGGCTAATCCAGATCAGGCTTTTGCTCCTCTCTTTGATTTCTTTGAACCATGGTGTCAAGACGAGAACAGACATGGTGATTGTTTTACAGTAATGATGAGATGCTGGCCAGGAATTACCAAAGGATTTAGAGGTAAGCTATTAAGCCGTTTCTTCTTGTGGAGTGTTTTCCTAACTCACACTTTGACAGTTTGTGAAAGAGGAGAGTTTTATGAATTGCTTGGTATCGATCCAAAGGAATTTGATGAGGAAGTGATAAAAAGAACAAACCACACATCTAAAAATGCCTTCCCTTGGGTTTTTAATCTTGAGGATAATAAGTTTTGGGATTTGAGAAACAAAATTATCGAATCTTTCAGAGCTTTTGTAGGTGCTAAAGGTTTAACAAAACCACTTAAATTTGTAAAATTCGTTACCTTGATATTTAAGCAATTTTCACTTCCAATGGAGAAGACAAATGCATTGAGATACGATAAAAATGTTAATTTTACAGGCCAGGATATTTTAAATTTTTGGACAGATAAATAAGGCTATATAGATAAATTAAATATCAAATGGATTACCAGCTTGTGTATCCAATCCTTTGAAATATTTTCCAAATTGAGCGTTATAAACTTCGTCTTCATCTTGAGTCTCGCATTCCAATGGCCCTATTGCTTTTGAAACGCATAACAAACCGTATCCCTTATCCCTCATCTCTTTGGATAGACCAATACAAGCTTGTTGATCCATTTTTCCTGAAATTATCTTAACTGCGCACTCTGAACAACATCCGTTTCTGCAAGAGAATGGCAGCCTGTCTCCGATAATTTGTCCATTTTCATCTTTTGATTCAAAGTTTTTCAATATGTACTCACCTTCAGGAACATCAAAGGTATATGTTTTCCCCTCCTGTTTATGATGAATAGTTATTTGGTGAATTGGTTTCATTTAATATTTATTTCGGCGGTGTTATATCTCTTCTCTCTGGTGGATCAGGGGGCTGACTTGCGTATTGCCAAAGCTCTTCAATATCTAATGTTTTAGTTAATCTTTCTCCACCAAATCGAAGTTTTAACCAAGCAATCGTTGTTGAATCTTCTGCTACAACAGCTTCATAACCTTCTTCCTCAGTGATATTGAATTTGTTAACTAATGAAGAATTTAAGAACCACATAGGATAGTCTTCACCTTTTCGATCCCTTCTCTCATGAAAGGATTCTCTTAATTGTCCATTACCCTGTAATTGGCCTTCTGGGGCAAGAAGAACATTTAGGGTTTTGGTCTCCGACATTATTGAAGAATCAGAAATGGTCTTGATCTTAGGTTTGATATTTCCTAGGACCTTAATTTGATAACTTTAGTAAAAGGAATTACATAGACGCAAATAGTTTGATAGATCTTCACAAGATTTTCTTATTATCTATAAGTTATCTTTCTAATTATTTTAAAGGGCTATATATGTAAATTTCTTCTTAATTGATAATTAATTATTTAAGACTCTTTTGTTTGGGGCG
>QCIG01000055.1 GCA_003216815.1 Prochlorococcus sp. AG-402-K14
TGCTTCAACCGACTCGTTAATAAAATCTTTTAATGCAATTTCTACTCTCTCTAATACTTCTTGCCAATTCCCTATCTCTTTCTGATGAAATAAGCGCATAGAGGGATACCAAAATGTTTTCTCACTTAATCCATATCTCCAAGTTAAAAAAGCTTTCAAAAGAACCCATGTAGGTTTTCCCATCCCAGCAGCGATATGAGCAACACAAGTATCTGTTGTAATTACTAAATCACAGTTTTCAATAATAGCTGAGGTTTCTAAAAAATCGGATGTGCTATTAATTGATTCTTGGCAATTGACGAATTGATCTTGGAATGAGCATTGTTTTAATTGTTCTGCACCAAAGCCTTTTTGAAGTGACAAGAAATTAAGATTTGGTATCTGCGCAAGTTTTGAAAACATTTCTAAAGGCATTGATCTGCCTTTGCAAGGTCCTATTTCTGTTTTTGGATTCCCTTGCCAGGTCAATCCAATAATCGGTTTTTTCTCGTCATGCAAAATATTCTTCCATTTTTCGACGAGGTGTATTGGAGCGGAAAGATAGGGCTTGCTTATAATAGGGTTGCCAGCATTTACACCTATACATCTTGGAACAGACAGTAATGGGATCCATTTCCCTTCTGAGATAAGATTTGCTTCTCTAGGAGCTAAAGGATTGGAATGAACATTTGATGATTGAATAATTCCATGCAACTGAGTCTGAGCACAAAACGATACATCAATTCCTAATTGAATTAAATAAGGTACATATCTCATAAAATGTATGGTGTCGCCTAGGCCTTGTTCAGTAACAACGAGTAAAGGTTCACCGGGTTGAAGTGCTTCTCCTTCCCATTTCTCTAATGATGGTTGGGCATGAGGAATAACAGCATTATTTTTCAACCATCTTGCTTCATAATTTTTGAAGCCTTCCTCATAATCATTTTGAAACATTTGAGTAAAAGATAAATTCCAAATAGCTTTCTTAAAATCTTTCTTGTATCGCAGTGCCTGATGAAAAGATTCAATAGCCGAATCTAACATCCCTTTTTCGGCTAAAGTATCTGCCAAATTATAATGAATATCTGCAGAACCAGGCTTCAGTTTTATAGCTGCTTGAAAAGAACTTATTGAATCATTAAGAAAACCTAGCTCTCTTAATGAGATACCTAAATTATTATGGGCCGTTGAAGACTTAGGCGATATTCCAATTACTTTTCGGCATAAATATTCAGCCTCTTTTAGTTGTTGAGTCTTTTGATAATGATGCTTTTCAATACAAATACTTAGGTCTTCAAATATTTTTAAAGAATTAGAATTTATTTTTGTCTTATGTTTTATCCAAAATTCTACTTGCTTGATTTGCACAAGTTCTAGAATTATTCCAGAAAGATTAAGTAAAGCCTTAGAGAAATCAGGCTTAAGACTTATAGCTTTTCTTGTTATTAATGATGCTTTTTCTAATTCTTTATTGAGTCTAAAAATAATACCTAGATTATAATAAGCTTCTGCAAAGACAGGATTAAGCTTAATTGCCTTTTCAACCATATTTTTAGCTTTATCTAGATTTCCTATCTCTACATATACCATTCCTAAGTTAGAATATGCTTCTGCATATTTTGGCCTAAGATCAATAGACTGAGATAAAGCTTTGACTGCTGATTTCAAGTCACCAATATTCTTCAATAAAATCCCTTTGTTTAAGAAAGCCTCTGCCGAGTCTTGTTTAATTTCTATTGATCTTCGTATATATTTTTCTGCATCTAGAAACTTTTCTTGCTTAAGTAAAATAGATGAAAGAGTAAAATTAGCCTTAAATGAATCAGGATTTGAATTAATAATTTTTATCAAATACTTTTCTGCTTCATCAAAATTATTTTCTTTTATGAAAATAGATACAAGAGTAAAATAAGAATTAGATGAATCAGGATTTAAAGAAATAGATCTTTTCAAACAGTCTTTAGCTTCATCTAGTCTTTTTAATTTAATATATATATTAGAAAGATTAATCCATGCAGTGATCAATCCTGGATCTGATTTAGTCGCTTTTAATTGCAGGTCAAGTGCTTCTTTGAATTTACCAAGTTTCAATTCAATTAAACCTAGATTAGTAAGTGAGGGAGCATGATTAGGATTTATCTTGATTGCCTTTAAATAATAATATTTAGCTTGATCAATATCTCCATTTAATTGATATAAATTACCTAAATTTTTGATTGCCTCCTCGCTATCGGGCCTAATCTTAATAGCTTTTTTTAAATATAAAATAGCAAGATCCAACTTTTTTTTTACACTCATGCAATTAGATAATATTTCCAAAATCTCAAATGAATGACTGTTTATATTAAGTACTTGATTGCAAATCTCAACAACCTCGGAGTATTGTCTTTCATTAAAAAGCTTCTTTGCCCTTTTTATGGAAAGCTCTTCTTTCAAGAACAATCGAAACAGAAATTAAATTTATTTTACTGTAGATGATATGTTTTGTATAGTTCTCACATGAAAATTGAACTCAAAATAGAGTTGTTAAAACTTCTTATAGCAGGGCATCCCAAATAAAGAATAAAAGGTTATATATTTTAGCTAAGAACTATGATAAAAACTAGTTACCAGAATAGACATACCAATCTTCAAACTTGCACATATTATTATTAACTTTTTTATAACCATTTTTAGTTAATAAATTCAAGATATCATTTTGGAATTCACATAAATTATGTTCGCATGTAATTACATCAAATGTATATTTATTAAAATCAAAGTCTTTTAGGATTTGATATTCACTACCTTCAGTATCAATAGAAAGATAATTTATATTTCTAGGGGCATTATATTTCTCTAGTAAATCTAATAATGATATTGTTTCTACATTATATCTTCTTCCTTTTTCTCTAGATTTCGCATGCATATCTGAATCAGAAAACATATCTATAGTTGATAATCCTGTAGGATTCGTTTCATTAAAAAGAATAGTTTCATTAGATTTGCTCCAAACTGATTTCTTTTCTATATGAACTGATCTATTTCTCTCTAGCTCATCATGCCATGAAATTGCAGCTTCAGCTAAAATCCCCTTCCATCCAAAGCAATTTTCCAAAAGATGAGAATTGGAAGAATGAACTCCACCTGCTGCACCAAAATCAACGAAATAGCCATTTTCCTTAAAGTTTAATTGACTTAATACAAACAAGTCCTGTCGTTGTTGAGAGTATGATTTAGGCAAAAGTTCAACAATCTTTCCTCGATGATTTGAGTCAATCATTTTCAGGAAGTCAAGATCATAAATTGCTCTCTTGGCTATCCTACTATCTTCATTTGAAACTAACTTAAGGCCTAACAATTTGGCCATGCTTTGAAAATGTGCTATGAATTCATTTAAATTTTCTTGATTTGCCAAAGTAAATTCTCTTTGATTTTTATATAGAACTGGAAATTCAGCTATTTCTTTGAAATTTGATTTCCTAGTTCTTAGTTGAGATATTACTCCAAACTTTTTATCGATTGTACTATTTCGCATAATACTACTAAATTTAATAGTTTTTGGAACCCTTCCTGAAATTATTTTTTCGAATTTCTCAAGCAAGAAGAATAACTAAAGCCTTGCGAAAGAATTT
>QCIG01000056.1 GCA_003216815.1 Prochlorococcus sp. AG-402-K14
TAAGTTCTTGGTTCCTGAATTGATTCGAAGAGGACACAAAGTGATCGCGATGAGAATGGGATCAAAGACTTCTATGGATGTTGAATTATTGTCTGGTGTTCAGTTAGAAAATTACTTGATTTCTAGAAGTTCTACCAAAAATATTCATCCTTGGGTAGTTGATTTTGAAACAAAAATGATTCGCGCGGAAGGTTGTTTTAGACATGCTCTGAAGATGAGGGGTTCAGGTTTTACTCCAGATGTGATTATTGCTCATCATGGTTGGGGAGAAAGTATGTTCATGAAGGAGGTCTGGCCCCATGCAAAATTAGGTATTTATTGTGAGTTCTTTTACCAACCAAAAGGTTTAGATACTGGCTTTGATCCTGAGTTTCATTCAAATGATCCAGGAAATATTTGTAGAGTGCGCCTTAAGAATTTAAATAATCTTATGCATTTTCAGGTTGCTGATGCAGGAATTAGTCCTACAAAATGGCAAGCAAGTACTTTCCCTGAACCTTTTCGCTCAAAAATAACTGTTATCCATGATGGTATTGATACAAAAAAATTATCTCCGGTTAGTAATGCTCAAGTAACTCTTAATGGGGAATTGACATTAACTAAGGAAAATGAGGTGATAACTTTTGTCAATCGCAATTTGGAACCTTATAGGGGATATCATATTTTTATGAGAGCTTTGCCTCAAATATTAAAACAACGACCAAATGCACGCATATTAATTGTTGGTGGATTTGATGCTAGTTATGGAACTAGACCTACAAATGGCCGTAACTGGAAAGATATTTTTGCTGATGAGATTAGACCAAAATTAACAGAAAATGAATACAAGAGAATACACTTTTTAGGCAAAATTTCATATGAAAATTTTGTATTGCTTTTACAAATTTCTACGGTTCATGTCTACTTGACTTATCCATTTGTGCTCTCTTGGAGCTTGCTTGAAGCGATGAGTTTAGGTTGTGCGATTGTTGCTAGCGATACCTCACCAGTAAGTGAGGTAATAAGTAATAATGAGAATGGTATTTTAATTGATTTTTTTGATTTCCAAGCTTTATCTAGAGAAGTTTGTACATTAGTCGATGATTTGACTAAACGTCAGAGGCTCGGGGATGCTGCAAGGATTTTTGTAGAGAAAAACTATGATCTTCATAAAGTATGTCTGCCTAGGCAATTAGAATGGGTAGAGAAATTAGCCGAACAAAAACAATAAACTGGATTTTACTTAAATAGATCTTAAGGAGTCTGTTTTTTGACTAAATTTATTTAGTAATAATTGCAAGTAAGTTACTTTTCTTAGCTTGATATTAGCTGTTATACCCATACCTGGTTTGAGACTCAGTTTTTCACCTGACTTTAATTTAAGGTATTGGTTGTCAAGTGAAATATTTGCAGGAAATCTATATCCTTTACCTTGAGAGACTATTGGTTCAAGCGCATCTGAACTAATACTTTTGACTTTTCCTTGAAGGACCCCAAAATCACTTGCTGGAAAAGAGTCAATGCTAATATCAACACTTTTTCCTGTTTTCACAAAGCCAATAGTTCTACTATCAATTTCAACTTTGGCTTGCAGATTATTTAATGGAACTATGGAAAGAACAGGTTGGCTAGAGCGTGCGACATAACCAGGTCCTTTGGGCTGCAATTCAAAAACTTTGCCATCAATGGGTGAGAAAATTTCTTGATAGGCCATTGTTATTAAATTATTTTTAATTTGTCCCTTAAGATCTTCTAATTTTGCCAAATGTTGCAAATATTGTAATTCTGATACTGCTCCTTCTTTAACTAATATTGAAAGCTTTTTTTCAATCGTTTTATTTAATTCAAATGTTTTGTTCAATGCTTCATTTCTAGCTTTTGTTAACTCTGTATCTAAACGAATTAAGATTTGATCTTTCTTCACTTGTTGACCTTCTTCAACTAAGATTTCTTTAATTATTCCCTGAACTGGCATTTGTACTTCATAGACGCCCCCTTTAGGTTCTAGCTTGCCTCTGGCAACAACTATTTCTTCAGTTTTTGCTATGCTAACCCATCCAATTGCAAAAAAAGTTGCTCCCATTAATACCCAAGTTATAGAGCTTGCCCAAAATCTAGATTGCTTCAAAATAATAGTATTTGTATCACTTTGTGCAATTCTTTCAATTTTATCTTGTAAGGATTGTATCCATAAAACAGGATCCAAGTTTTGTAATTGAAGTTTTTGAGAAGTCTTATTTTTAAAATCTTTGAGAAATTTTTTCATTGTTTTTTTCATAGCTTTAAGAGGATTCCTGCTGTCGATAAAGCGCAAAATATCTGCCCTTAAGTTCCATTAATTCTATATGGGTTCCTACCTCTACAATAGAACCTTGATGAAGCATCACTATTAAGTCAGAATTTCTAACTGTGCTTAATCTATGAGTTATAAAAAACACAGTTGCATCAGTAGATGAAGCTTTTAGACCTTCACAGACTTTTCTTTCTGTTTCATAATCTAGTGCACTAGTTGCTTCATCCATAATCAATAACTTTGGATTACTCAATAAAGTTCGAGCTATTGCAATTCTTTGTTTTTGTCCACCAGATAGGCCTGAGCCTCTTTCTCCTATCTTTGTACTATAACCATCACTTAATTCCATTATGAAATCATGTGCGTCTGCGATTTTCGAAGCTTTGACAATTTCGTCACTTGGCGCTTCAGGATCAGTTAGAGCAATATTATCGCTTATAGTTCCTGCAAATAATAAAGGCTCTTGAGGTACGATTCCTATCTGTCTTCTTAATGAATAAAGTTCAACTTTACTAATATCGTAGCCATCAATTTTCAGCTTTCCTGTTTTCGGTTGATAAAGTCTTGGCAATAATTTCATTAAAGTACTTTTTCCACTTCCACTTTGACCCACAATTCCCACAAACTGTCCTGGTTTGATTTGTAAGTTTATTTTTTTTAGAACATCTGGTAAATGTGGTTTAAATGTAAATGAAACGTTTTCAAATTCAACATTGCCAACAAGGCTAGGAAGAGGGATTTTTGCCCTGTCAGATTCAGTAGATTCTTCTTTAGTATCTACAATGTCTGCAAGTCTCTCAAAAGAGACTCTTAATTCTTGAATATTTTGCCAAATGGTGCTTAATCTTAGTAATGGTTGAGTTACATATCCAGAGATAATTCTAAATGCAATGAGTTGACCCAAACTGAGTTGTCCTTTTAAAACAAGTGTCGCTCCCACCCATAAAACCAAAAGTTGAGATAATTGCTGAAGAACTTTGCTTGTTTCTGTGAGAGCCGTCCCAGTAATAGTTTTTTGAAATGACTTAGAAATATATTGACCGTAAAACTCTTGCCATTTCCAACGACTCACTTTTTCTACATTTTGTGCTTTAACAGTTTGAATTCCTGTAAGTACTTCAACTAAATGACTTTGAGTTTTTGCATTTTTAATTGCAACTTCTCTTATTTGCCTTCTAATTAATGGAGTTCCTATAACTG
>QCIG01000057.1 GCA_003216815.1 Prochlorococcus sp. AG-402-K14
AAAAGTATGCTTTCTCATGAATTTTTTGATTCCATATCCATGTGCTCATGAAATCGAAACAAGGAAAGCAATTCTTTATGCCTGTTAAGTATTGTAACGCAAGTGTGAAGTTCTGTAAAATTTATTTCTTGGATCTAATCCTTTTTAGGCTTTTAACCCTTTGATTTTATGTTTTTTATTGAAGATTTTTCCTTCTAACCCATTCTTTCGGTATGTTTGTTTGATTTTCCTGAGTATGCATTTTCTGTATTGTATTTTGGCAATTTAAAAACTCTAATTCAATTGCTTTCCCCTGTTAGGTGTTACACCTTTTGTAAGCCTTTAGAGTTTTTTGTTTGATTTGATTAGATTCAATCTTCGCGGTCGAAATAAAATTCGTTTAGTTTATATAAAATTACCAACAAATATGTTTTCATCATCAAAAAAAAAATCAGTTCAAAAAGCCAACTCTCAGTCAAGTGCTTTTGCTGCTGAAACATTCTTGCTCAGAAGAGGTTCTGAATCCACAAGGTATAAGTTAGCTGCTCTAATGATGTTTGTTTCTGGCTTTGCACTTCTTACTTTAGGAACTTGGGTTCTTAATGATTTTAACTTTCTTACTTTTACTAATTAACTTATTAGATTGATTTTTGGGGATGAAGATTTTGTTTGGATAATTTTTCTTTAATAATAGAATCTCTTTTGTTTGGATTCTTTCTTTTTCTTAATCCAGCGATTATATCTGCCTATTTTGTCATTATTATGTGATTACTGCATATCTAAAATGTCAAATTCATGGGATAATTATTTTGCACACTATTCCGATTGGGACGATGCACATTGCTTTAACGTAAGATTAGAACTTAAGTTTGAGGATGAGATAAAGAGTTTGGGTTATATTGAAAATGTTATTTCAGATGATGTATACCTATTTGAAAATAATATTTTTGATAAAACTAAACCTCAAAGTAAGACTTACATAAAGAGTAAAAATGAAATTTTATTAACTTTTGATGTTCCTTATGATTGGTCTATTGATACAGATTGGGAGGATAAAGCTTTACTCCTTCTTGGACTTAACGACGTATGGGTCATTGATTCATCAGTTGAAGATAAATGATAATGTTCTTACTTTTTTTTAATTTATGAATAGAAAATAAGAGCTAAACCTTTTTGGGTGAGATGAAATTCTTTCTCTTCTCGACTTAAATCCATTGATAATTCTTCCCCTTCTTTGATTGCTTGCTCATATGGAGGCTTTGACGTAGAAATTCCTTTGTAAAGAGCTGCAATTCCAAGAGGTGTTGCATTCCAGGCAAAATTGGCAGTTTCTCCTATAGGAGGCTGATTTAGTGCTTCTTCAAGAAGATTTGATGAATCTGATTTTGGACGAGTTGTTGTTGATGTCATGTTTATATTTAAGATTTCTTATAAAAAACCTTGTTGAGTAATCCTTAAAAGAGCTAATACAATTATGTTCTAATGCATTAGTTTGTTTTATGCGTGATTTTTGTTGATCTCTGCATTATTAACAAATGCATAATTATCCTTAACTTATAGGAATTCTTAGATAAATCTATTTTTTAATTTATGTTATTATTTTTTTTTATCAATTTTTGAAAGAGCAAAAACTGTTTGAACTGCTCAAATAATTCTTCATTATTAGCCTCAATAAATTCTCCTGGTATATCATTTGATTTATAGTTATGTGTTTTTATGTTATAAGTGATACCTTTATCTGAGATTAATTCATCAAGATCATTATATTTTAAGGGCGAATTATTTAATTGATTTCTGATGATATAGCTGCTGTTACTTTCTGGTTCATTTTTTGTTCGAATATCATATACCCCTCTTGCAATCAATGCCTCTTCAACTAATATTCCTACAATTTTTGATTGGCTTAGCTTTTCCTTGTTAGCAATTTTGCTTATTATCTCCTGAATATTAACTGAAGGAAGATAGCCAATCCGTTTCCTTTTGGAGGGCATACCTATTTGCCAAAATTTTAATTTACTTTACCTATCGCTTTAATTCAAAATATTTTTTTTATTTCTTGATGTTTGATTTTTTATAATATCCAATCAGTTAACATTATGTTAGCTTTTTCCATTTCATTATTAGCTTTCAGCTCATTTATTTTTTTTAGTGCTGAATATGCCATTTCTCCTCTTTCCCAAAAACTAATGTGATTTATAGGGCTTAAAAGATTAGATTCTCCGTCTAGATTTGTAAATTTGTTAGGCATTTGTTCCCCAATAAGATTTCGTATTTTTTTATTTGAATTAGTAAATTATGATTATTCCAGAATAGACTATGGTTGGGACCAGTAAGTTGAAAAACAAAAAAATGTTAAATTAATTTTTCGGTAAATAGATCTTGGAAATTAATGAATTATTAAATTATCTTATTCTAGATGGCTTTTTAATATTTCTTGTCTTCTGAAAATTCTGGTTTCTCTTTCTTTTTTCTTCTACCATCTGAAAGTTCTAGTAATGTTGAAAGCTGTTCGTAGACTGACCTTAGCGAAGATATTTCAGGCAATAAACCGTCGTTTCTTAAATCTTCATCCATGTATCTAAGCTCTTGCCTGACATAGGAAAGAATCGATTTTGCTTCATCCCTTTTAGGTCCAGCCATATTGTATTTTTAATATTTTGCAAAGATACAACAAAAAAGAACTAAATTAAGTTTTGAACTGGGTATCAAGACAATAACTTCAAGAATACATCTTTTTCCTTTGACCTAATTTATATTTTTATCTTACTTCTTAAATTTATCTTTGGCGAAATAAATTAACGTAATAAATAAATTATTTAGATATTATTTTATTAAAATGCAATTTAATAGAAGTTTATTATTAGATGATTTCTGATCTTGTCATTGTCGGAGGAGGAGCCGCTGGTTTTATGGGAGCAATTACTGCTGTTAATAATGGAATCGGAACTGTTGTGATACTAGAGAGTACATCAAAAGTACTAGAAAAAGTTAGAATTAGTGGTGGTGGTAGATGTAATTTAACTAATTCCTGTTGTGATATCTCTAATTTAGTAAATAATTACCCAAGAGGGGAAAAGCAACTTATTGGAATGTTTAACCGATTTTCTACAATTGAAGCTTTTGATTGGTTTGAGAAGCGAGGACTAAATCTTAAAGTAGAAAAAGATGGACGGGTTTTCCCTTGCTCTGATTCCTCTTATGACGTAATAAAATGTTTGACAGATATTGCAAAAAAGTCTGGTGTAAAGATTTTTACTAATTCTCATGTTAAACAAATAAACTTATCAAATGATGGCTTTAATTTATTGGCTAAAGGAAATAATCTCGTTAAAGCAAAAAAAGTTTTGATTTGTACCGGCGGGCATCCAAGTGGACGTAGATTAGCAAGTAGTTTAGGCCACTCAATTATTCAACCAGTCCCTTCTCTTTTTGCTTTTTCTACTGCTGACCACTCATTACAATCTTGTTCTGG
>QCIG01000058.1 GCA_003216815.1 Prochlorococcus sp. AG-402-K14
AATCTTTTGTACCACATCTGCTGGAGTTAAAACCTTTTCATTATTTATTGAAATTATTAGATCATTAATTTTTAATCCACCTTTTGCGGCAGGCCCGTTGGGTGTTATATATCTAATAATTGCACCGCTTTCTCGTTGTGAAAGGAAATTACTTTTTTGTTTAATATTGCTTGAAAGCGTTACACCGATAATTGGATGTTTAGCTCTTCCTGCCATGATTAAATCTTTGGCGATTTTTCTTGCTCTATTTATCGGAATTGCAAAACCTAAGCCTGCACCTGGCCCTGAGCGAACAAGAGTATTAATACCAATGACTTCTCCAAAAGAATTCAATAAAGGACCTCCAGAATTACCTGGATTAATTGCTGCATCAGTTTGAATAAGATCTATCCTTTTATCGGATATGCCTAATTGGGCAACGTCTCTATTGAGATTGCTTATTATTCCAAGGGTCACGGTGTTTTCCAGCCCAAATGGATTTCCTACTGCAATAGCCCAATCACCAACTTTTAAATTGTCGGAATTACCCAATGGAGCCGTGGGCCATGGACCTTTTGCTTTCAGCTTAATAACAGCAAGATCGGTTAAAGAATCTTGTCCAACAACCTTTCCAAGTACTCTTCGTCCGTCTGATAGTCCTACTATTAATTGGTCAGTGTTTTCTATTACATGTGCATTGGTTAATACGAGACCTTCTTTAGAGAAAATTACTCCACTTCCTTGCCCTCTTTCAATTCTAGATCTTGGAATTTGGAGCCCTCTTAGACCAAACAAACGTTCAAGATATGGATCATTCAAGATTCCTGGAGGAAATATTCCTTCTCTTGAAATTAAAACTTGACGCTCAGTTTCAATTGTGACCACTGCATTTCCACTAATAGTTAAAGCTTTTGATACGAATGATTGTTTGTTAAAATTTTTTTGTGGTACTACTAAAGCTTCACCTGAATGAACAGGAGGATGAAATCTGAAGTTAAAAACAGCCAGTAAAACAAAAACAAAAATTTTCAAATATTTTTGTTGACGTATTTTTAAGGAATCTATGAAAAGTGTTTTTGCATCTAATCCATTCATAAGACTTTTAAAGGGATTAGTTGTATTTGGATAATCTATGATAACTAATTTAGAAATTTAAAAATCTACATTTTTTTATCACCGTAGATTTTTACTAAAGAACTTTCTCATCAAACTTGATTTCCTCTAGAATGAGATATAGATTTATTCTCTAATTGATGAGTAATTTTCGTAGACTTAAAATTTAATTTGAATAAGGCATTCAATTTTTTTGTTTTCTCATTTTGCAAATGTTGAGCAATTTCTTACCTTTGTTGTATGGCCTCTCAGTTTTTGTTTTATTGATTGCGGCTGCCAGGATAATGCTGAATGGTTTCTTTACAAGTCAATCACCCAAGGCTCAAAACTCATTCTCAACTCAAAAAAGTGACGATCGCACGGGCTTGGTTACTATCCATCCTGAGTTGTTAAACAAAGATGGCTGCATTACTGATGAAGATTTGCTCACAGTTCGTTTTTCAAAGGACACAGATCATCCACAATCATTTGAAAAGCCTTCTGAATAATTTTCATTAGATTTTTTGCCTTGACATTAAATAGTTCTCAATGAGGTTTTAATTTTGGAACAAAGAACCCGTATAGTAGCTGCAGTTTTGAAAACCATGAAGTTACCTCCAAGGTTTCGTCTCAGGTTGTTAAAGGAGGATCCAGTAAGGCTTGAACTTAGTCTCACGCCAGCTTATGGAAAAGATCCTATTCAAGTAGGATTAGTTGAATCTCTAGATTTGGTTGCCAGACGAGATAGAGAAGGAAGAATTCCTAGGGATTTGCAAGGAACATGGGATTGGACAGTTCGACACGGAGAGGTTAGTACTGGTGGATGGAATCCATATTTAAAAGAAGCACTTCAAACAATGTTTGAAACTGGTTTACCAGCAATTATTTATGAGGAATTAACTGGTGAGGATTATCATCCAGTTGATGGGGCAAGACATGTGCGATAAGTTTGAAAAAACAAATTAATTTCAATAGTTAAGTTTTAAGTTTTCTCATTTAGAGCTTTTCTTTAGTATTATTAAATCGATTTTAATTTACAAATGAAAGATAACTTTGAACCTCGTTTTGGATTTGTCAATTTTGCTGAGATATGGAATGGTCGGTTAGCCATGATGGGTATTTTGATAGGTTTAACAACTGAGCTTTTAACAGGACAAGGAATCTTAACTCAGATGGGAATCGGTTAAAAAACTAAGTTTTAGTTTTTTATTTTTAATAGTTTGACTAACCTTAAAAGCTCCAAAGAATCTTTACCTATATATAGTGTAAATGAATTAAATGAATCCATTGGTTTACTGTTGTCAAGAGGATTTGCCCCGAAATTTATACTTAAAGCTACTGTTTCTAAATCCCAAGTTAAAAAAGGTCATTTATGGTTGACTTTAACTGATGGAAAAGCAAGTGTTGATGCAGTTGCATGGTCATCAAAAATAAAGTCTTTAAGATTTTTACCAAAGCAAGATGATGGCGTCGTTATTGTTGGAAAATTAAATTTCTGGGAATCCCAAGCCAGAATATCTGTACAAGTTTTTGATATTAGACCCAGTATATCTACTGTTCTTAAGAAGTTCGAAGTAGTTAAATCAAAACTTCTTAAAGAAGGCTTAATAGATGATTCTTTAAGAAGAAAATTACCAAAATATCCTCAATCAATTGCTATTCTTACGAGTGTTCCAAGCTCTGCTTTGGCTGATATGCTTAGAACCGCTAAGGAGAGATGGCCTTTAGCAAAACTCCATATAATTCCTATTCCGGTTCAAGGTAATAATGAAAATGAAGTGAAGTTGATTTTAAGGAAATTGAAGTTTAGTCAATTAGAGCTAAATGCGATTGTTATAGCTCGAGGAGGAGGAAGTAGAGAAGATTTAATGTTGTTCGATAGTGAAGCTATAGCTAGAGAAATAGCAACATTCCCTATCCCCGTAATTACAGGAATAGGTCATGAAGATGACATAACAGTTTCTGATCTTGTTTCAGACCACAGGTCAGCCACACCAACTGCTGCGATTGTTGACTTATTACCTTCAAGAGATTTTGAAAAAGTTAATTTCTTGCAAAATAAAAGATTGCTAAGAGATTATTTTAAATTATTTTTTCATAATAAAAAAAATTTTCTAATTACAAAAAAATCTTTTTTCCAATCGCACTCACCTACGATTTTAATAAAAGCAAAAAGAACTAAAATAAAGCATATTTATCAGCTTCTGGATGCACTTTCTCCCGAGAGATTGCTAAAAAGAGGTTTTTCTTTAATGACTGATGAGG
>QCIG01000059.1 GCA_003216815.1 Prochlorococcus sp. AG-402-K14
TCGCCCGGGCGCGCCAAATCGACAAGGTCCTAACCGAGGGGGTGTAGCAAATCGATCTGTTCAAGGTCAAAATCGCCCAGGGGGAAATTACAGAGCCAATGGTCCAGTTCGTGCTGGATCCCAAAATAGAGGCGGTGGTCAAAACAGGCCTGGGATTCCTACAAGGGCTCCTGGTGGCCCCAATCGTTCTAATAATCGACCAGGAGTCCCCTCTGGCATGAGGAAACCAGTTGCTCCTAGTGAGTTAATGCAACTGCAAAAGCCACAAGCTAGACCAACTGCTCCACAAAGAAAATCAGATACTGCAAATACTACTAAGCCGAAGCGAGAAAACTCAACAGGGGCAAGGCCACCAGTAAACAGGCCCACTCCTGCAGCTCCTAAAAAGCCAGCACATAGACCAGGAGGTACATCAGCTCCACGTCGGACAGGAAGGCCTGACTGGGATGACACTGCAAAACTTGATGCTTTAAGAAATAAATCACCTCAAAAGCAACGTCAAAAGGTCCACATCATTGGAGAAAATGATGATGCGCTAACTGCAGAAACAAGCGGATTTGCAGGAGAGCAACAAGCAGTCGTTCTTTCCGCAAGCTTGGCTCGACCATCGAAGCCTAAATCTGGCAAGAGAAACAATGGAAAACCATTAACTGCACTTAAGAAACGCAAGAAAGAAACAACTCGTCAAAGACAACGAAGACGTGCGATGGAATTGAGGGCTGCTAGAGAAGCCAAGCTGGTAAGGCCTGAAATGATTGTTGTTCCAGAAGATAATCTCACAGTTCAAGAACTTGCTGACATGTTGAGTGTTGAAAGCTCTGAGATAATAAAATCACTATTTTTCAAAGGCATTACTGCCACTGTCACCGAGTCGCTTGATCTAGCAACAATCGAAACAGTTGCAGAGGAATTCGGGGTACCTGTTCTTCAAGATGATGTTGAAGAGGCAGCGAAAAAGACAGTCAAAATGATTGAGGAAGGAGATTTAAAACACTTAATCAGAAGGCCTCCCGTCGTTACTGTGATGGGGCATGTTGATCATGGAAAGACTTCTCTTCTAGACGCTATAAGAAAAGCGAGGGTTGCGGCAGGAGAAGCTGGAGGCATAACTCAACACATCGGTGCTTATCAAATTGAGACCAAACATGATGGATCCACTAAGAAACTAACTTTTCTTGACACTCCTGGACATGAAGCTTTCACAGCAATGCGAGCTCGAGGAACCAGAGTGACAGATGTAGCAATTTTGGTTGTAGCAGCTGATGACGGGGTTAGGCCTCAAACCCTAGAAGCCATTAGCCATGCAAGAGCAGCAAAAGTTCCTATTGTCGTAGCAATCAACAAAATCGATAAAGAGGGGGCATCCCCTGACCGCGTCAAGCAAGAGTTGTCGGAACAAGATTTACTATCAGAAGAATGGGGAGGAGACGTTGTCATGGTTCCTGTCAGCGCCATTAAAGGCGACAACATAGATAAGCTTCTAGAAATGGTTCTACTTGTAACTGAAGTGGAGGATTTACAAGCAAATCCAGACAGGTTGGCAAAAGGAACTGTCATAGAAGCCCACTTAGATAAAGCGAAAGGACCTGTTGCAACATTATTAGTACAAAACGGTACGTTGAGATCAGGAGATGTAGTTGCTGCTGGTCCAGTGCTTGGGAAAGTAAGAGCGATGGTAGATGAAAATGGATCCAGGATTAAAGAGGCAGGTCCATCGTGTCCAGTAGAGGCTCTTGGTTTCAGTGAAGTACCAACAGCTGGAGATGAGTTCGAGGTTTACCCAGATGAAAAAGCGGCAAGAGCAGTAGTAGGAGAGAGAGCAACAGATGCTCGAGCAGCACGATTAGCTCAGCAAATGGCCTCCAGACGCGTATCACTCTCTTCGATGTCTGGCCAAGCTAGTGAGGGAGAACTTAAAGAATTAAATATCATCCTTAAAGCTGACGTGCAGGGAAGTTTAGAAGCAATTCTTGGATCTCTAGAACAACTCCCTAAAGACGAAGTACAAGTAAGAGTATTGTTATCAGCCCCAGGTGAAATCACTGAGACTGATGTTGACTTAGCTGCAGCCTCAGGTGCAGTTATCGTCGGATTCAATACTTCAATGGCGTCTGGTGCTAAACGTGCCGCTGATGCGAATGGTGTTGACGTAAGGGATTACGAAGTTATTTATAAACTTTTAGAAGATATCCAATTAGCCATGGAAGGTCTATTAGAACCAGAAATGATAGAAGAAGCACTAGGGTCAGCAGAAGTAAGAGCCATTTTCTCAATAGGCAAAAGTGCAGTTGCTGGATGTTATGTAACCAATGGGAAGATACAACGGAATTGTCGAGTCAGAGTCAACCGAGGAAAACAAATAGTTTTTGAAGGTGATCTCGATTCACTAAAAAGAAACAAAGATGATGTTAAAGACGTATCAACAGGTTTCGAATGCGGAATAGGTTGTGATCGATTTGCAAACTGGGAAGAAGGAGATCAAATTGAAGCCTTCAAATTAGTAACACAACGAAGAAAATTGAGCAGTTAACTTACAGAATCAATTCATACTCAGACTAAATGTATTTATTTAATATTGGCTGAAAGTTAATTCTGTTTTTCTTTATTCCTATCTTTAAATAATAAAAAACCAAGAATTACTAATGCTGAAGTTTGGATTGCCAAATCATTAAAAGCAACAGATTCCCCTGTAATGATCTTACTAAACATAATCAAAAAGCCTAAGCCAGCTGATCCAAAAAGAGCTATCCATATAGCTCTTCTTAATCCCCTGAAAGGGTTTTTCGACTCCTTCAGAAGTCTAGATCTTAAATTAGGATCCAAATTGGATTTAGGCTTATTAGGATTACTCAAAAATAAATTCAAAAGTGATACGTTAATTCTATGCCGGTGTAGCTCAGGGGTAGAGCAACTGATTCGTAACCAGTAGGTCGGTGGTTCAATTCCACTCATCGGCATAAAGTTATTACAAGGCTTTAGAGAGAATTTTCCTTAGATAGTTAATTCTATAAATAGTAAAAATAAGACATATGCTGTCTTATTTTTACTTCGATGACTTGATAAATGACAAAGGAATTCATCT
>QCIG01000060.1 GCA_003216815.1 Prochlorococcus sp. AG-402-K14
ACGTGGTGAAGTTATAGATTATGTTACTAATAAGTATGGTGAAGATAAAGTTGCACAAATAATTACATTCAACAGAATGACATCTAAGGCTGTTTTGAAAGATGTAGCCCGGGTATTAGATATTCCTTATGGAGAAGCTGATCGTTTAGCGAAATTAATTCCCGTTGTGAGAGGTAAACCTGCAAAATTATCCTCTATGATTTCCAATGATTCGCCAAATAAAGATTTTCTAGATAAATATAACAATGATTCAAAAGTTAAAAAATGGGTTGATATGGCTATGCGAATAGAAGGAACAAATAAGACTTTTGGCGTACATGCTGCTGGTGTTGTTATAGCTGCTAAATCGCTTGATAACTTAGTGCCTCTTCAAAGAAATAATGATGGCCAAATTATTACTCAATATTTTATGGAAGATATTGAATCATTAGGCCTTCTGAAGATGGACTTTTTAGGACTAAGGAATCTTACGATGATAGAAAAGACTATTAATTTAGTTGAGCAATCAATTGGTAAGAGATTAGATCCTGATTCTTTGCCGTTTACTGATGAAAAAACATTTGAGTTACTCTCTAGGGGCGATTTAGAAGGTATTTTTCAACTTGAATCGAGTGGAATGAGACAAATAGTTAAAGATCTGAAGCCTTCATCTCTTGAAGATATTTCTTCAATACTTGCCCTCTATCGACCAGGACCTCTTGATGCAGGATTAATTCCTAAATTTATAAATAGAAAACACGGAAAGGAGAATATTGATTTTCCCCATCAGTCGCTAGAACCGATTTTAAGAGAGACTTACGGAATTATGGTTTATCAAGAGCAAATAATGAAGATTGCTCAAGATTTAGCAGGATATTCACTTGGTCAGGCTGATCTTTTAAGAAGAGCTATGGGTAAGAAGAAGGTTTCTGAAATGCAACGCCATAGACAACTTTTTGTTGATGGTGCTATTACAAATGGCGTTACAGAAGCGATTGCGGATAAGTTGTTTGATCAAATGGTTTTATTTGCTGAGTATTGCTTCAACAAAAGTCATTCGACTGCTTATGGCGCAGTTACTTATCAGACCGCTTATTTAAAAGCACATTATCCTGTTGCATATATGGCAGCATTGCTCACTGTAAATGCTGGTTCAACTGACAAAGTACAACGTTATATCTCTAATTGTAATTCGATAGGAATAAAAGTAATGCCACCTAATATCAATACATCTGGGGTTGATTTTACTCCAAAAGATAATTCTATTCTTTTTGGATTATCAGCTATTAAAAATTTAGGTGATAGCGCTATTAAGAGAATTATCACCTCTAGAGAAGTCGATGGGGAATTCACATCGCTTGCTGAACTCTGTGATCGTATTCCACTTAGTGCTCTTAACAGAAGAGCTATTGAGGCTTTGATTCATTGTGGTGCTATTGATTGCTTAGATAAAAATGCAAATCGTGCGCAACTTATTGCTGATTTAGATTTGGTTATAGATTGGGCCTCTTCTAGAGCAAAAGATAGATCTAGCGGTCAAGGTAATCTTTTTGATCTATCTTCTGCGTCAAATGATGAATCTTCAATTAATGATTATTTGTCTGCTCCTCAGGCAAAAAATGTTAATGAATATCCACCTTCAGAAAAACTTAAATTAGAAAAAGAACATGTTGGTTTTTACTTGTCTGATCATCCTTTGAAGCAGCTCTCTGAACCAGCCAAGTTGATTGCTCCTATTAGTCTAGGTTCTTTAGAAGAACAGAAAGATAAATCTAGAGTTAGTGTCATAGGAATGATTCCAGAGATGCGCGAAGTAACAACAAGAAAAGGTGATAGGATGGCCATCCTTCAACTAGAGGATTTAACGGGTTCTTGTGAAGCTGTTGTCTTTCCAAAAAGTTTTGAGAGATTGTCAGATCATTTGATGGTTGAAACTAGGTTATTGATATGGGGAAGCGTAGATAGGAGAGATGAAACTGTTCAATTGATTATTGATGATTGTCGTGAAATTGATGACTTGAGATTTCTCTTGATTGACCTTAGTCCTGAACAAGCCATTGATATAAATATTCAGCATAAATTAAGAGAATGTCTTTCAAAAAATAGGCCCGCTCGAAATGAACTAGGCGTCCGCATTCCTGTTGTGGCCTGCCTTAAGGATAATGAGAATACTAGGTATGTAAGATTAGGAGATCAATTTTGTGTAAAGGATGCTGGGCTAGCTTTGAATACTTTGTCTACAAATTCTTTTACTGCAAGAGAAAGTAAAAGTCTTGTAAATTAAATCTTATTTTTAATTGGTAATATCTTTTTTTGTACTTTTAAATGCATCTTTAATCCTATTTATATTTGGTTTAATATTCTCAAAACCTAGAAAACTGCCTGGGTCGAAGTCCCAGCTAGCGGAAAGTATTCCATAACTTAGTCCTAATAAACCCACTAGAAAACACATCGCTGAACTTACGAGTGTGAGTGTGGGTGATATATCTGCAATGCCTTTGCTTATTAAAAAATAACTCCCAATAAATACACCCATGCCACTTATGGTTGGAATTCCAGTAGTAAACACGATACGTTTTGCCATTCTGTTAGCTACGTATTTTGGGATGCCAGAACTTTTTTTAGCGTTTTTTTTGGAGTTTTTTTCTTCTATTTTTGGTGCCGAGTTAATACTTGATAATCCTATTTTTACTTCTTTAGGTTGAGTTTTTTTGTTTTTTTTTGCGCCTTTCATTAGCTTTTAATTATCAGATACCAGTCATTATCCTCTAATAGCTAATTTTTCTATCAGTTCGGTATATCTTTTTTCACTTTTACTTCTTACATAACCCAATAGCCTTTTGCGCTGTCCAATCATTTTAAGCAAACCTTGCCTTGATGAAAAATCATGGATATTACTCTGAAGATGTTTGCTTAATTTGGAAATTCTTGAAGTAAGCATTGCAACTTGAACTTCTGCTGAGCCTGTATCAGTTGGATGTACTTGATGGGTGTTGATTAGTTTTTGTTTCTCTTCTGTGCCAAGTGACATTTTGGTTTGATTTTTCTTATGTATTTAATTCTAATTTAATCCCTAGCCTTCCATCAAGT
>QCIG01000061.1 GCA_003216815.1 Prochlorococcus sp. AG-402-K14
AAGTCATTGCTGAGAGACTCAATGGATATGCAGCATTTTTTGGATGCTGGGCATTAATAGGTGCTTACCTAACTACAGGACAAATCATTCCTGGAGTTGTGTAATAGCTACCAAAAATAGTAATACAACTATAATCGATCCTGAAAAGGTCATGGCAGAAAGGCTTAACGGCTACGCCGCAATATTTGGTTGTATTGCTCCAGTTGGTGCACACGTGACAACTGGAATGATTATTTCAGGTTTTGTTTAATGCAAAATAAATTCTGGAAAACAGCTGAATTAATTAACGGTCGTCTTGCGATGATTGGTCATGTTTCAGCTGTAATTAATTACGGATTTACTGGCTGGATTATTCCAGTTTTTATTTGATTTTCCTCTATTAAAATGGCTTTAAGTTATTGGCTTCGTGCAGAAGTTGAAGATCTTCTCAACGAAGATACTTTTTTCGAAAGTTCTGATTATTCATGTCTTCTAGAAGATACTGATTGGGCTTAGTTTTATTTATTAGCTTTTGGCAATGGAAATTAATTATTATTGTCAACTCTGTAATAGAACTTTTTCTGGATCCTTTTGGAGACGAAAAGGCTTACTTTTATGCAAACAGTGCTTCGAAGATCTTCAAAAAAAAATAGATAGAATAGAATAACTTACCTAAGTTCTTACAAAAAAATAAATTATCGACATTTCATTTTTATTGATTTGAAACGGCTTTATATCAGAATTAACTTTCTAACGTCTCTTTTGCAAATCAATTACCCTTTTGAAATTAAGCTCACCCATTTTTTCTAAAATCTGTGCATGTGCTTATGTGATAATGTGATTGCATAACCAGTTTCATTACGTATAAGTGTTTTATTAAATCATTTGTTTGATTACTATTTAATAGATAATTACCAGGTATTAAGGCTGAGGCTTTTAAACTTTTCAATATATGGAGCATAAGACTAAATGGATTAAATATCTATCTCCTTTTATTGGAATGTTATTCTGTCCAGTTACCATACTTTTCCTTTGGTCAATTTGGTCTGGGCCAACAGTCAATTCTGAAGTTGAAAATATTGAAGAGATCAAGCAATAGATAATTGTTATACACTTAATCAGTTTTTGAAAAATCAATAAATAAAAATCGACTTTCGTTAATTTCCATCGTTAAATGTTTTAAAGCTTCTTCAAGGTCTTCTTCTGTTTGAAATCCTAATACTTCTAATGGCTCTAATCCTAGTGAACTGAAATCAGGTTCAATTCCAAATGGTTCTATATTTTCTAAATTTCCAACTATGTCTTCTAGTTCTTCTAATTCAGTCATCATTGATTTAAATTAAGATTATTTTTAACTAATAATTCATGAGACTTCAAGTTTGAAACCTTTATCTAATAGTTGTTGGTATGTAAGCCTTGCTTGGAATGCAAGAATCTCTATTGGCTCTTTATCGTCTCTTTGCATGATGAAATAGTGGTTATCTTCACCCTTCCTGGCAAAGATCACAATTTCAGATCCTCTTACTAGTCTCCAACATTCTTTATCTTTATGCTCAGATAGTGGACCTAAATCCCATGGAGCTTTTTCTGGATACTTCTCTCTTTTGACCCTTGGCATGTATTGAAAGTGACTAACTATTTCAGCCTACACTTCTGCTCTTCAACGTCAAGAATTATTGTTTAATCAGGAAACCACAGCCAATGAATAACCCTCGTCAAATAATCGTTGATAAGTAAATCTAGCTTCATATTCTTTAAATGCTTTTCTTCTGCCATCGTTTTTCTGTATGTAAACATATTCTTGATTTATACGACTCCTGCTAAATGTATAAACAATGTCTGCTTTTGTTAACATCCATTCAATTGATTTGTTTTTCTTTTGTTCTACATTTAAATCCCATGGGATATTTTCCGGATATTTTTCTATGAGTGTCATATGAGTACCAATGTCTTTTAAAAATATGATATCCAACCATTATGGACATGAGAATAAATACTGAATTCTTTAAATTTTCTTTAAATGGTAGTTGATTTATTTAAATAGGAAATTTTTTTGATTTGATGAGTTATTCCAAAATCAAGATTATCTATTTCAGCATTCGGTGAAACAATTTCAAGAAAACCAGCAATAATTACTTCCTTTATAGATATTTCATTCAAACTAAATTATATTAATGATCACAAAAAAATTGATTTTTTATAAACTCTTATCTTATTTCATCACTGAACTTGCTGTTGCTTCATGTTTTTTGTTTTTTGATTCCTTAAGAAAAGAAGTTAAAGAAGCTACTTTGCTCGACATTTTCCTATTGATATATATATGAGATTACTTGGACTGGATAAAGAATGTTTCTCTCACTGGTGGTCAAAACTGCCAGAGGGATCAACTTTGATCGTACAACCCAAAATTGATGGTTTCGCAATTGGCCTAAGATATAAGTATGGACAATTAGTCTATGCATATTCTCGTGAGAAAAAAGAAATCATTGAAAATATTAGGACTATCAAAAGTATTCCATTGTCAATCGATGATTCTTTAAAAGTTGAGGTTGAGTTAGAAGGCATCCTCTATTCACCCAGTTTCCGTTCAATATTTTCTGATAAGCAATTTCTATCTAACTCAATCTATGAGATTGACTCTAAAGTCCCACTTTCGTTCTTGGCATTTCAAATTTTTTGTTCAAGCAGCGATGAGTTATCTGATTTAACTCAACTTCAAAATTGGGGATTTGATGTTCCTATTACCTTAAGAACTGACGATCCTAAGCAGGTGAAGATATGGTATTCACAATGGGTAAACAATGAATTATTTTCAAATTTCCCTACTAATGGAATAGTAGCTAAATGCAATTCATCATCTACTAAGAGTTTTCTTGGCTTTAGCTCAACTTATCCAAATTGGGCTTTGGCTTTAACTTGATGGCTTTTGTATTTATTTGAATCTTTTCTTACCTTACACTTAGGCATTTTTTTATTGCCCAGATCACATTTTTATGATTGATATTGCCAAAGAAGCCTAATGAAAATATTCTTTATTCAAATAATTCAAAT
>QCIG01000062.1 GCA_003216815.1 Prochlorococcus sp. AG-402-K14
ATCATTGATATCTGATACTTCTACACCCATAAATATTTGCGCTGTTTTTCCTTCTGACATTCTGTAACTAAATTCAGTCAAACTTCTTGAACCTAGTGCTTGACATAAAAGTTTTAAACTACCTGCTTTTTCAGGTATTCCGACCGCTAGCATTGCTTCTTTTTCTTCGCCTAATTCAGCTCTTTCGGCAACGAATCTTAGTCTTTCAAAATTCATATTTGCACCACATGCAATAGCTACAAGGTTTTTATTTTTTATTTCAGCTTTAATAACATGTTTCTTTAAACCTGCAATTGCTAATGCTCCAGCAGGCTCAAGAATAGAACGGGTATCCTCGAAAACATCTTTTATTGCTGCACATATTTCGTCAGTATTGACAGTTACCATTTCATCAACATATTTTTTACAAATCGAGAAGGTTTTTTCTCCTACCTTCCTTACAGCGACACCATCTGCAAAAAGACCAACACTATCAAGTTCTATAGGTTTGTTTGCCTTCAATGAGAGTGTCATTGCGCAAGCATCTTCTGGCTCAACACCAATAATTTTTGTGGCTGGCCAAATTGCTTTTACGTAAGCACTGACCCCAGCTATTAGGCCTCCACCCCCCACTGCGATGTATATGGCATTAGGTGCTGAATGACTTTGTCTAAGTATCTCGAGGCCTATAGTTCCCTGTCCAGCGATAACTTCTGGATCATCGAAAGGATGAATAAAAGTTAGATTTTCCTTCTTTGAAATTTCTAATGCTTTCTCATAGCTTTCATCATATGTTTCACCAAAAAGAATCACTTCTGCTTTGTGAGACTCAACTGCCCTGACTTTCATTATGGGAGTTGTAAGGGGCATTACAATTACTGCTTTGCATTTCAGGAATGAGGCACTTAATGCAACACCCTGTGCATGGTTTCCGGCGCTTGATGCTATGACTCCTTTATTAAGCTCTTTTTTCGTTAATTGAGACATGCGGTTGAAGGCACCTCTTAATTTGAATGAAAAAACAGGTTGTAAGTCTTCTCTCTTAAACCAGATGTCATTTTTAAATTTTTTGCTTAGGTTTTTTGCCTTTTCTAGTGGAGTTTCTTCAGCAACGTCATAAACGCGTGCCCTAAGGATTTTCTGTAGATAGTCCTCCATATCTAGTTTTTCACCGATTCTTGGTTTCTGTATTTTCTACATTCCATTTGTTCTTGTGCAAGTTTTATCAAAATGTAGGGTAGACCTCGTAGATTGGAGAGATTCAATCTCAGAGTTATATGCGTCTGAGCCAGTTAAGTCATCCAAATGAGCTTCATGGCTTAGCCATTAGCGAACTGGAAGATGTTGCATGTCAAATCAGAGAGAGGCATCTTCAAGTAGTTTCTACTAGTGGTGGTCACTTAGGTCCAGGTCTAGGTGTTGTTGAGTTAACAATTGCCCTTTACCAGACTTTAGATTTAGATGTCGATAAAGTTATTTGGGATGTAGGACATCAGGCATATCCACATAAGTTGCTAACAGGTAGATATGAACGATTCGATTCTCTGCGACAGCAAAAAGGTGTAGCTGGTTATTTAAAGAGAACCGAAAGTAAATTTGATCATTTTGGTGCAGGTCATGCAAGCACCTCAATATCAGCAGCACTTGGTATGGCAATTGCCAGAGATCGAAAAGGTGATGATTATAAGTGTGTCGCAGTTATAGGAGATGGAGCCTTAACAGGTGGAATGGCACTCGAGGCCATAAATCATGCCGGGCATTTACCAAAAACTCCTCTTTTGGTGGTTTTAAATGATAATGACATGTCGATTTCACCTCCTGTTGGAGCATTATCGACTTATTTAAACCGGATGCGTCACAGCCCACCTGTTCAATTCATATCGGACAGTGTGCAAGAAAGTGTAAAAAATCTTCCATTTATGGGAGATGCCATCCAAGAGGAGTTTAAATCTCTAACTGGGAGTGTTAGGCGTTTAGCAGTCCCAAAGGTTGGTGCAGTGTTTGAGGAATTGGGTTTTACTTATATGGGTCCTGTAGATGGGCATGATATTGCTGAATTAACTCGAACATTTAATGCTGCTCATAAAGTAGGTGGTCCTGTTATGGTCCATGTCGCTACGACTAAGGGTAAAGGTTATCCATATGCTGAAGCTGATCAGGTTGGTTACCATGCTCAGTCTTCCTTTGATTTGACAACAGGGAAATCTATCCCTTCTAAAACACCTAAACCACCGAGTTTTAGTAAAGTATTTGGCCAAACTTTAGTCAAGCTTTGCGAGCAAGACAGCAAAATTGTTGGCATCACTGCCGCAATGGCTGAAGGTACTGCTTTAAATCTTTTACAGAAAGCAATTCCAGATCAATATGTCGATGTTGGTATAGCTGAACAGCATGCTGTAACTCTCGCTGGTGGAATGGCATGTGAAGGCATTAAACCAGTTGTAGCTATTTACAGTACATTCTTACAACGAGCATATGATCAGTTAATTCACGATATTGGAATACAGAATTTACCAGTAACTTTTGTATTAGATAGAGCTGGAATTGTTGGCGCTGATGGTCCAACTCATCAGGGACAATATGACATTAGCTATTTAAGATGTGTTCCTAACTTTACTGTTATGGCTCCAAAAGATGAGTCTGAATTGCAGCAAATGTTAGTTACATGCATTAATCACAATGGTCCATCAGCCCTAAGAATTCCTAGAGGCTCTGGAGAAGGAGCAGCTTTGATGGAGGAAGGATGGGAGTCTTTAGAAATTGGTAAGGCTGAGATAATTGAAGAGGGTGATGATTTATTAATCATTGGTTATGGCTCTATGGTTTGTCCAGCAATTAAAACAGCCGCAATTCTTAAAGAATCTGGAGTGAATAGTACTGTTATTAATGCTCGTTTTATAAGACCATTAGATGAGGAAACTATTCATAAGTTTACAAAAAGAATTGGCAAAGTCGT
>QCIG01000063.1 GCA_003216815.1 Prochlorococcus sp. AG-402-K14
AGAAGAAGAGTGAACTTTTGGCTGGTTAGATATTCAGGTGCTACTAGGCTTTAGGATTAATCTAAAAGGTTTTTGCTAATTGATCATTACAATTTATTTTGGTTAAACTTACAGATTAAAAATTAATTTGCCAGTTTACGTCAACAATTACTATTGAACAAACAACAAATAATTTTCCTGAAGCCACTTTGACCAATCTAAAGAATTTAAGAGGAATGATAGATCTTTTACCAGCTCAGATAAAAGGCTGGCAGAAGGTCGAATCTATTGCGCTGGAACATTTTAATCGAGCTGGGCTTCAAGAAATCAGGACACCGATTATTGAACAAACCGAATTGTTTTCAAGGGGTATTGGCGAAAATACCGATGTTGTGGGTAAGGAAATGTATAACTTTGACGATAGAGGAGGTCGTTCTTGCACTCTGAGACCAGAAGGTACAGCTTCTGTAGCAAGGTCAATTGTTCAGCATGGATTATTAAATAATGGTCCTCAAAGGCTTTGGTACAGGGGACCCATGTTTCGTTATGAACGTCCACAAGCTGGAAGGCAAAGGCAGTTTCATCAGATTGGAGTTGAATTTGTGGGAATTGCCTCTGTAATGAGTGATGCTGAGGTTATTTCAATTGCTTGGGACTTTTTAAAGGATATTGGTTTGAATGATTTGACGTTAGAACTCAATACTCTAGGAAGTAATGAAGACCGTAATGGGTTTAAAAAAGATTTGAAAGATTGGCTAAATAAAAGATTTGATATGTTAGATGAAGACTCTCAGAAAAGAATTGATGTTAATCCTTTGAGAATATTAGATAGTAAAAATAATTCTACAAAAGAACTTTTATGTGAAGCTCCCTCTTTAAGTGATTTTTTATCTAAGGAGAGTAAAACTAGATTTGATTATTTAAGGAAGTTACTCGATAATCTAAAAATTCCATATAAAATAAACAGTAAATTGGTAAGAGGACTTGATTATTATTCTGATACAGCTTTTGAAATAACAAGTGAGCATCTAGGATCTCAAGCAACAGTTTGCGGAGGAGGACGTTACGATGGCTTAATTAGTGAATTAGGAGGGCCAAAAGCACCTTCAATTGGTTGGGCCATCGGAATGGAAAGATTAATAATGCTTGCTGGAGATAAAATACTCAATCTAAAATATCCAGATGTTTATGTAATTCATAGAGGTGAAAAAGCTGAACAACTTGCATTGAATATTACTTGCCAGTTAAGATCAGCTAACTTAGCTGTTGAATTGGACTACTCGGGATCATCTTTCTCTAAACAATTCAAACGAGCAGATAAAAGTAGGGCTAAATGGGCAATAGTTATAGGTGAGGATGAGGTATCAAGAGATCAACTATTAATGAAGAAATTAAGAGATAATGAAAATAGTGAGGGGAGGGAGGAATATATTTTTTCAAGAAATGATATAGATCAGTTAATTAGAAAACTTAATGATAAATAAAATCATTGATTATTTAAAATGAGCTCTATTAAAATCCGAAAAATTTGTTGCATTGGTGCTGGTTATGTTGGTGGTCCAACCATGTCAGTTATTGCCGATAAATGTCCAGATCTAGATGTTAGGGTTGTTGATATAAATAAAGAAAGAATTGCCTCATGGAATGATAAAGATTTAAATAACTTGCCAATTTACGAACCTGGATTGGATCAAATAATTTCAAGAACAAGAGGTCGAAATCTTTTCTTTAGTACAGAAATGGAAAAGTCAATATCTGATGCAGATATGATTTTTATATCAGTTAATACACCAACAAAAACAAAAGGGCTTGGGGCAGGTCAAGCAAGTGATCTTAGTTGGGTGGAAGCTAGTGCAAGGCATGTAGCTAAACACTCAAAAGGACATACCATAGTAATAGAAAAAAGTACTCTTCCAGTTCGTACAGCGCAAGCAATAAAAGAAATACTTAAGACAACTAATAGAGAGAATCAAAAGATTGGAAATTCAAAAACTTTTTCCGTTTTATCTAATCCTGAATTTTTGGCAGAAGGTACCGCAATAAATGACTTGGAAAATCCAGATAGAGTTTTAATTGGAGGTGAGGATCCTGAGGCCGTAAATGCCTTAGTAAATATTTACTTGAATTGGGTTCCTAGGGAACAGATCATTTGTACGAATTTGTGGAGCAGCGAGCTTTCAAAATTAGCTGCTAATGCATTTTTGGCTCAACGTATTAGTTCTATAAACTCTATTTCAGCCTTTTGTGAAGCTACAGGCGCTGATATTCAGGAAGTTGCAAAAGCGATAGGAACAGATAAAAGGATAGGAAATCAATTCCTTAGTGCCGGACCTGGTTTTGGTGGGAGTTGCTTTAAAAAAGATATTTTGAATTTAGTTTATTTAAGTGGTTATTTTGGTTTGCCAGAGGTAGCCAATTACTGGAATCAAGTTGTAATACTAAATACTTGGCAACAAGATAGAATTTATAAAATTGTTCTTGAGAAGCTTTTTGGAACGGTTAATGGGAAAAAGATAGCAATACTTGGTTTTTCTTTTAAGGCAAATACAAATGATACTCGAGAATCTCCTGCTATCAGAATTGCTAGCGATTTGCTCGAAGAAGGAGCCCTGTTATCAATTTATGACCCTAAGGTTTCATATGAGAGAATACAAGATGATTTTGAAAGATTTTCATTTAATAATCAAGGTATTTGGAAAAAGGCGAAATCAATTCCAGAGGCACTGAAAGATGTTGATGCAGTTTTAATTCTTACTGCATGGGAAGAATTTTTTGGACTTGATTGGAATTATTTAGCTTCTTTGATGAGATCACCAGCTTGGGTCTTCGATACAAGATCAGTTGTCAATCGGCAAGAAATAATTAATACAGACCTGAATTTGTGGAAGCTTGGTGAGGGA
>QCIG01000064.1 GCA_003216815.1 Prochlorococcus sp. AG-402-K14
TTTTTGCTTTTGCTTGGTTGAGTTTAAAGTTAGCATCATGCCAATTTTTCCAATTTTTAGAGACATTAGTAATAGATTCTTGAACTATTTTTAAACCTAAAAAATCTAATAAATTTAGTTGATGATTTAAATCATCAAGAATATAAGTATCTCCTTGTAAGGTAAAATCCAACAACAGTGTTCTCAATTTTGAAATTTGATCTCTATTAACCAATACACCATTAATTCTAAATCTAGATTTATATTTATTTTCTTTCAAACGCCATTCACGAGTAACTATTAATTCATCATCAACATCAAACTCTTGCTCAACTAACCAATCTTTTGTAGATGGTAAAACTTGAAAAACACCTTCTATTGCAGAATAAAGTGATCCTTTTTCTACTAAACGTGAATCTAGTGACGTTTTTTTAGCAGCCAAAAGAGCATTTAATGTGTCTATAAATATTGATTTACCTGAACCAGTTTCACCTGTAAAAACGGTAAATCCCTTTTCAAAGTCAATTTCTAGATTACCGAATAACGCTATGTTTTTAAAACGAAGGCTGTTAAGCATAACTCAAATGAATCAAAAAGACGCAAGCAAGGCCTAGAATGGGCTAGAAGGGATGGACAACACTGCCATATAGGAATGGCCGAAGAATTAAGCGATTTTATTGAAGCCTCAGGTCTACTTGAGTATGATCCTGAAGCTATTGACTCAATTTACAAAAAAAATCCAATTCGTCTACTCCGCAGACTTTGGCAGACACTATTACCAATAGGATTATTTCTGTTAGGAGTTGGATGGGAAAAATTAATTGGATCTTTAGAACAAAACGAAAGGAAAACTTTTAGAGCTAAAGAATTTACAAAGCTTCTCGTTGATTTAGGTCCAGCATTCATTAAAGCTGGACAAGCATTATCAACTCGACCAGATATAGTGCCACAAATAGTTCTAGAAGAATTAGCTCAGCTACAAGATCAACTACCAGGTTTTGAAAGTAAACTTGCAATGGCATGTATTGAAGAAGACTTGGAAGATAAAGTAAATAACATTTTTGAGCAGATAGATAAAGAACCTATTTCAGCGGCATCTTTAGGTCAGGTGCACAAAGCAGTACTTAAGAGTGGAGAAAAAGTTGCAGTCAAAATTCAAAGACCTGGTTTGAGAGAACAAATAACATTAGATTTATATATAGTAAGAAATATAGCTATATGGTTTAAAAATAATATTGGAATAATTAGAAGCGATTTAGTTGCATTAATAGATGAATTAGGTAAAAGAATTTTTGAAGAAATGGATTATATTAATGAAGCAAGTAATGCAGAAAAATTTAAAGAACTTCATAGTGCAAATAGTAAAATAGCAGTACCAAAAATTTATAGAAAAGCCACAAGCAGAAGAGTTCTGACAATGGAGTGGATAGATGGTACGAAATTAACAAATATAAATGCTGTAAAAGAATTAGGAATTGATCCCAATGCAATGATAGAAATAGGAGTAAGTTGCAGTCTACAGCAATTAATTGAGCATGGTTTTTTTCACGCTGATCCACATCCGGGAAATATATTAGCAATGAAAGATGGTCGATTATGTTATCTAGATTTTGGGATGATGAGCAATATTACACAACAATCTAGAGTAGGGTTAATTAGAGCAGTCGTTCATCTTGTAAATAAAAAATTTGATAAACTATCTTATGACTTTGTTCAATTAGGTTTTCTCTCTGAAGAAGTTAATTTAGAACCCATTGCACCTGCTTTTGAAAGTGTTTTCACAAAGGCATTAGAAATAGGTGTAAATAAAATGGATTTTAAAGCTGTAACTGATGACATGTCTGGAATTATGTATAAATTCCCTTTTAAATTACCCCCTTATTATGCACTTATTATAAGATCGTTAATTACTTTAGAAGGGATAGCACTTAGCGTAGACCCAGATTTTAAAATACTTGGCGCAGCATATCCATATTTTGCTAGAAGATTAATGGAGGATGAAAATCCAGAGCTAAGAAATAGTTTAAAAGAAATGCTTTTTGATGAAAATAATTTGAAATTAGAAAGGTTGGATGATCTTTTAAAAAGCGCTACAAAAGAAAAACAATTAGATAGTGAAAAAATATTAGATGAAACAATTGATTTTTTATTTTCAAAAAAAGGAATAATACTAAGAAATGAATTAGTTAATGTTTTAGCAACAAAATTAGACGCTGTTGGATGGAG